>JBOEGA010000129.1:0-139544 GCA_050633205.1 Methyloligellaceae bacterium
AAGAAGACATCGCCGAAAACAGTAAAAAAATACACAAAGTAAAGAAAAAAGTTAAACAGAACAGAGAAGACATCGCTGAAAACAGCAAGAAAATACGAAAAGTAAAGAAAAAAGTTAAAATAAACACTGAAAATATTGAAAATAATGCTGTCGAAATCCAGGAAAACCGTACCAAAATTGCAAAAAATACTAAAAGAAGCAAGAAAAACAGGAAGCTAATCAAGAAAAATATTACTGAGATTGAAGCTAATCAGGTAATGATTAATCTTAATAAAGATCGCCTGGATGGACATGATCAGGATATTGCAGCACTACAAACCAAAACCCAAGATAACATGATGGCGATAGACCGAAACTCTCGTGATATCCATACAAATAAAAAGGGTGTTGCAATGGCTATGGCAATGGCTGGAGGTGTGTCACTTCGTGGAATGGAAAAAGCAGCCGTAGACTTCTCTCTAGGACACTTTGAAGGTGAAACAGCTGCAGCAATACAAGGTATTGCTCTACTTGGTAAGGCTTCAGAAGATGTAAATGTATATGTTCATGGTGGTGTTGCATTTACTGATGACTCTGCAGGCTTAAGAGGCGGTGTAAGACTAGGCTGGTAATTAATAGTCCCATATAAAAGCACCTTGCAATCCAGATGTGTATTGCAAGGTGTATTATTATCTTTTCTTAATCGTAAGAGAGTTCGCCCAATGGCTAGAATGATAAATATAAAAAGTATTCTGCTAAACCTTCTCGCTATTATAATGGTTTTTACAATCACCAGTTCGGTAACATTTGCACAAAAACAGAATAACAAAGCTGCCAAGGTATCAGAAAAATCAAAACTAAAGATCCCGGATGGAGTTACTCTAAAAGTAATTATACATCGTACGCTGCTAGCTCTAAATGAAGCAAATTTGACAGGAAACTACACTGTCTTTCGTGATGCTGCCTCACCTGGTTTACGTGAAACAGTTACCTCAGCAAAACTGGCTGAAATCTTTTCAGATTTAAGAGGGAAAAATATCGATTTTTCACCACTATTGTTATTTAACCCTGTCTTAAGTAAAAAACCAGAAATTGGTGGAGATAATCTTTTGCGCCTGACGGGATTTATTCCAACCAAGCCACTTCAATTAAACTTTCAGATGATATTTACAAATCTTGATGACACCTGGATGATACATGGAATTGCGGTGGATGCAGTTAAGGCACCTACCAAAAAAAACAAACCAGAAAAAAGTAAAAAATAACAAACGATATTTCAGGTAGAATTCAACAGCGGTTCAATGCTAATTTATGCATAAATTGGCATTGAACATCTTCAAAAGCAGACCTGATCTTCTACCTGGGTTGGATTATCTGAGAAGGTCATCAAAGAGTGCATGATGGTAAATAAAATACTGGATTAATGACCATATGCATTCATGGTCATTTCTTTCTTATATTGTTTTTTATATATTGACATCAAGCATATGCCACCATCTCCACCTAAAATCCCATGACATTGATATTGCATAAAGCCTGATCCTGTGGCAAACAGCACTATTGGGCTTTTTTATGGGAGCCGGTATATGGCTTTGCCAATGCTAACAAGCTCCCAGACGGTAATATTTTTGATTTAAGTTCAATGTGTTACCCCAAGCCACGCAAATAAAATCTATAATTCAATCAGAATTCAGGTAAGCGAAAATAAGGGACGCTTTTATTATGGCACAATATCGTTCGAGAACTTCTACCCACGGTCGCAATATGGCCGGTGCACGTGGTCTATGGCGTGCGACTGGTATGAAAGATAATGATTTTGGAAAGCCAATTATTGCTGTCGTCAACTCGTTTACCCAGTTTGTTCCCGGACACGTACATCTGAAGGACCTTGGACAGATGGTAGCCCGGGAGATTGAGGCTGCTGGCGGTGTTGCCAAGGAATTTAATACTATTGCGGTCGATGACGGTATCGCGATGGGACATGACGGGATGCTTTATTCCCTGCCTTCACGGGAGCTTATTGCTGACTCTGTTGAGTATATGGTTAATGCGCACTGTGCGGATGCGATGGTGTGTATTTCGAACTGTGACAAGATTACTCCGGGCATGTTTATGGCCGCGATGCGGATCAATATTCCGGTGATCTTTGTTTCAGGGGGGCCTATGGAAGCAGGCAAAGTTGTAGTGGATGGCAAGGAAAAGGCTGTCGACCTTATCGATGCCATGATAGCAGCTGCTGATGATAATGTATCTGATGAAGATGTCCAGACCATCGAACGTTCTGCCTGCCCGACCTGTGGTTCATGTTCCGGTATGTTTACTGCGAACTCCATGAACTGTCTGACGGAAGCGATGGGGCTTTCACTGCCGGGTAACGGTTCCACGCTTGCGACACATGCTAACCGCAAGGAGCTGTTTCTTGAGGCTGGACGCAGAATTGTTGAGTTGTGCAAGCGCTATTACGAAAAAGATGATGAAACTGCACTGCCACGCAATATAGCGACGTTTAAAGCATTTGAAAATGCAATGACCCTTGATATCGCCATGGGTGGCTCCACGAATACGGTTCTTCATTTGCTTGCTGCGGCTCACGAGGGTGAGATTGAATTTACGATGGAGGATATTGACCGTCTGTCGCGCAAGGTTCCGGTTCTTTGTAAAGTGGCTCCTGCTAAAGATGATGTACATATGGAAGATGTGCACCGGGCTGGCGGCATTATGGCGATCCTTGGTGAGCTTGACCGTGCAGGGTTGCTTGATACCACTGTGCATACTGTTCATGAGCCAACGATGGCAGATGCCCTGCATAAATGGGATGTGAAGCAGACTGAAGACACAAAGGTTCATGACTTTTTCCGTGCTGCTCCCGGTGGTGTGCCGACGCAGGTGGCTTTCTCGCAGAACCGCTACTATGAGACGCTGGACCTGGATCGGGATGGTGGTGTTATCCGTAATGCAGATCATGCATTCTCAAAGGATGGTGGACTGGCCGTGTTATTTGGCAATCTGGCGGAAGATGGCTGTATTGTGAAAACGGCTGGTGTTGATGAGTCTATTCTGAAATTTTCCGGCCCTGCCAAGGTGTTTGAAAGTCAGGACGATGCGGTTTCAAGCATTCTGACTGGCAAGGTGGCACCAGGGGATATTGTGCTGATCCGTTATGAGGGTCCGCGCGGAGGTCCAGGTATGCAGGAAATGCTTTATCCGACCAGCTATCTGAAATCCAAAGGGCTTGGCAAAGCCTGTGCGCTTGTTACTGATGGCCGTTTCTCAGGTGGATCATCAGGGCTGTCTATCGGTCACGTTTCTCCGGAAGCGGCAGAAGGCGGTACGATCGGGCTGGTTGAAGAAGGCGATGTGATTGATATCGATATCCCTAACCGGAAGATTGAGCTGGCTGTTGACGAGAGTGTTCTAAACGAACGCCGTGCCAAGCGGGATGCCGAGGGCTGGAAGCCAGCGAAGGTTCGTCCCCGCAAGGTTTCTACTGCATTGAAAGCTTATGCAGCAACAACCAGCAGCGCTGCCAAGGGTGCAGTGCGGATTCTATAATTTACAGTATTAAGGCAATCCGGGAGCAGCGAGCCTGTTTCCGGGTTGTATTCTATTTCGATGGTTTTCTGCTTCCTGAAACGTATTATGTATATTCGGGTTAAAAAGCGTTGCAGGACACCATATCATGAGCTTCAATTTCAAGCCTCTTATCAGCACTGTAATTCTGCTCATTCTGGCGACGTCCTCTGGTTGGGCTTCTCCATTGCCTGACAGAGCCAAAGCGCTTTATCAATCTCATGAACAAAAATGTATCAAAAAAGGCTGGACAAAAATGCGGGTCACAGTCTCCGGTCATGAGCGCAAAATTCTGTTTAAGATGCCCCGTCAAAATGTAAAGGGTGCTGTTATAGTCCTGCATGGTGGGAGCGGGTCATACTCCAATTTTTGCTCCGGCATATGGATTGGCAAACCGATGGTGCAATTCAGTGAGTTAGCCCTGCAAGAAGCTTTTGCCGTCTTTTCTCTCGACTCCGGCTGGAACAGTTTTACGGATGAAAACGGTAATCTTTGCGGTAAAAGGTGGAACTCCTTTGGCCAGAATAATAAAGCTAATCGTGACCTTGATTTCATAAAGGCAGTCGCAACTAAACATATTCCATTGAAGCTTCCTGTCTCTGCCCGCAGGAATATTTTTATGTCAGGTATCTCCAATGGTGGATATATGACGATCCTGTCTTCGGTTTATCTGTCTAAATGGATAACGGCTTTTGCTCCGGTTTCGGCAGGCAACCCCTTTTCGACCAGAATTGATTGCAAGAGGAGATTTGCTGACAGACCTATGGCACCGGGACGCTTTTTTCATACATCAGGGAATATGATAAATTCTAACGATGCCTGTAAGGATAATCATATCAAGCTGTTACCAAAAAGAAATTCAGGCATTGCCTTCAAGCAGTTTCATCATAAAGGTGATAGTCTTGTAGATCTGTCATGCATGAACGAAGCTCAACATTTTCTCGTTAAAAACGGATTTAAAGACAGAGGAGCTTATATTGCCTCTGATAATGGCGGGAAAAGGCTTTGGAAACATTTCTGGTTAGGCAGGTATAATGAGGGTATTATCAGTTTTTTTAAGGAGCGTTTGAGGTAGCCTGGTTCCAGGATATTATTTGATACAGCTCAGCATGGAGATATAAATGCCCAGTACCAAAAACATCGCCCTTGTTGCTCATGATGCAAAGAAAGATGCCATGACGGAGTGGGCGAAGAGGAATGCTGATATTCTTTCGCAGCATAATCTGTGGGCTACAGGGACAACGGGGAGCCGGATTGCGGAAGCAACCAAACTTAAAATTGAGTGCCTGAAAAGCGGACCGCTTGGTGGAGATCAGCAGCTTGGGGCGATGATTGCCGAAGGGCGGCTTGATATTCTTATATTTTTTACAGACCCGTTAAGTGCAATGCCGCATGATGTAGATGTGAAGGCACTGATGCGTATCTCCACCCTTTACGAGACTGCTATGGCCTGTAATGAAAAGACTGCCGATTATATTCTGACCTCTCCGATTTTATCCGGGGAGTAGATATTGGGGGAATAGTCGGAACAATCCGGCAGGTACCAAATACCCTTTTTCAGTTGATTACCCCATTGTGTCTTCAAGCAGGTAACCACTCTCCTGCTCCAGGATTTTTTGTGCTTTCAGGGATGCGATCGGAACATTGCTTTGGCAGGGGATATCTCCTGTGAGCTGAAGGGAGAGGTAGCGGCCACAGCATACGCGGAGAAAGGATGTGAAGTTATCCAGATTGTGCCCGGCGTGCAGGGATTCATTGTATAGTTTTATGATGAGCTGGTTGACTGTCATTGCATCGCGTTTGGCAATCCGGTTGAGAACTGTCCAGAAGAAATTTTCCAGTCTAATGCTTGTAACCATTCCATTAATCCGGATAGATTTTGCCTGATTTTCCCATAGGGTTACATCTGCATTGATAAAAAGCTCGCACATTACAACAACCTCCCGATATTAGAGCACCCAACCCCTATAACTGTGAGAGACATCCGGGTACACATAAAAAGCAAATCCATGGCGATGGTAGCATAAATTGCTCTTGCAGCGTATCCACCGGATGTCTTCCTGGTTAGAGAACTCAGTAGGTGATGCGTGTTCCCATAACTTCAAGAAACTGGCTTATCCATGCCGGGTGGGCGGGCCAGGCAGGAGCAGTTACCAGATTGCCGTCTGTCACTGCGCTATCAACTGCAATATCTGCGTAAATGCCTCCAGCCAGCTCTACTTCCGGTTGGCAGGCGGGGTATGCAGAGCAGGTTCTGCCTTCCAGTACTTTAGCTGCGGCTAATATCTGCGCTCCATGACATACGGCAGCTACCGGTTTGTTCTTAGTGAAAAAGTAACGCACGATTTCAATAACCCTGCTGTTCAGGCGGAGATATTCCGGTGCGCGGCCTCCCGGGATAACCAGAGCGTCATAGTCTGCCGGGTTTATATCAGCAAAGGTGGCATTCAGTGCGAAATTATGACCGCGTTTTTCTGTGTATGTCTGATCACCTTCGAAGTCATGAATGGATGTTGCTATAGTATCCCCTGCTTTTTTCTCAGGGCATACGGCATCAACAGTATGACCAACAGCCTGCAATGTCTGGAATGGCACCATGGTTTCGTAATCTTCACCAAAGTCGCCACATATCATCAGAATCTTCTTCGGGCTCATATGTTCCTCCGGGTTGTAATGGTCTAGAGACCCGAATTTTAATAGAGAAGCACCAGATGAGGGTATTAACGGCTTACTACAGGTGTTAGATCATAGTCTAACCGCGAATAACACGAAAAGCATCACCTGCGCCTTTCTAATATTGTTATTGCTTGTAAAAATACCGTCTACTATCAAGTGTAATTAACCACTGCCTGTTCGCATCTCCCGGTTAAAACTGGCACAGAATCATCTTCCATATTATGGTGAACCAGAATTACGGAAAATCTTACCGCTTCCAATGACCCAGGAGATTGCTAATGGATATTCTTGTAAAGGTATTTCTGCCTCTTGTACTTGCCTTCATTATGTTTTCTCTCGGCCTCGGCCTGACATTGGGGGACTTTGTGCGTGTCCTCAAACGGCCAAAGGCTTTCGGGATAGGAGCGTTTAATCAGGTACTGCTGTTGCCAGTTGTGACATTTGCAGTTGTTATCGGGTTTGGTATATCAGCCGAAATGGCTGTTGGCTTTATGATACTCTCTGCCTGTCCGGGTGGCGTCACCAGTAATGTGATTTCGAAACTCGCGAAAGCTGATGTTGCCCTGTCGGTTTCCCTGACTGCTGTTATAAGCCTTCTCAGTGCGATTACTGTTCCTCTGCTGATAGGCTGGTCAACAGGCTATTTTCTCGGATCAGAAGCTCCTCCGATCAATGTTTCCAGTATCGCTTTCAAGATGTTTATACTTACGATTGTTCCTATTGCACTGGGCATAACTGTCCGGCATTTTCTGCCAGCTATAACCGGGAAAATTGAGCCTATGATTTCCGGTATAGCAACCATCCTGTTTGGTATTGTGGTTGTAGCGGCGCTTGCTTCCAACTGGTCATTGTTTACAAAAAACGTTGCCATAATGGGGCCTGCCCTGATCGTGTTGATTGTGGCATTGCTGTTCCTTGGCATGACAATTGCCAGATTATCCGGTCTGACACTTCATGAAGCCAAAACCATTTCGATTGAAACAGGTATTCAGAATTCGACACTCGGTATAACTGCCGCATCGCTTCTTATTGCCGGAAGCACAGGCCTTAATGCCTACGCACTGCCAGCAGCAGTCTATGGAATTCTGATGTATCTGATTACACTACCCGTTGTTGTCTGGTATCGCTCACTGAAGTAAAAATATGACGGCGACTAAAGAACTGCTGGCTATATTGAACTATAACCAGCAGTTGCCATGCTAATTTCTCATTGCTGATATGCCATAATCATGCCACCATCCGGGCAAAACTGATATAAAGCCGGATTAACTTATGCCTGATATCCAGATTGCCATTACGCTCCTGAGAGAACATTTTAAAGACCGCCTGCAAACAGGTGAGGCTATCTGTAAACAACACGGGAATACAACCACCTGGACGCGCAATGAGCCACCGGATGCGGTTGTTTACCCCAGCACAACTGAGGAAGTCTCACAAATTGTAAAGATCTGTGCAGAGCATTCTGTTCCGGTTATTCCTTTTGGTAAAGGAACTTCTCTCGAGGGGCATGTGAATGCACCGATGGGCGGAGTTTCTGTTGACCTGAGTGAAATGAATAATGTGCTTGCAGTTCACAGGGAAGATATGGACTGTATTGTGCAGCCGGGCGTGACTTATGTTGAACTCAATAAATATATTCGCGATACAGGATTGTTTTTCCCGATTGATCCAGGCGCTGAGGCGAGCCTTGGGGGAATGGCATCCACCCGGGCATCGGGGACCAATGCAGTGCGATATGGGACCATGAAGGACAATGTGCTGGCACTGACCGCTGTTCTACCTGACGGGCAGATTATCAAGACCGGGCAAAGAGCGCGGAAAAGCTCTGCAGGTTATGACCTTACGAGGCTTATGGTTGGTGCCGAGGGCACATTGGGTATAATCACAGAGTTAACTCTCAAGCTGCACGGAATACCTGAGGCGGTTTCGTCTGCAACCTGCAGCTTCCCCGATATGGAAACTGCGTGCAATGCGGTTATTGCAACAATCCAGTATGGAATTCCGGTCGCCAGAATTGAACTGCTGGATGCGTTGAGTGTCAAATCTGTAAACTCATACTCGAAGCTAAGCCTGCCCGAAACGCCTCTGCTCCTGCTGGAGTTTCATGGTTCACAGCTTTCTGTTGAAGAACAGGCCAGAAGCTTTGGTGACATAGCCAAAGACTTTGAGGCTGATAATTTTCAGTGGACATCTGACAGTGAGGAGCGTTCAAAGTTATGGCAGGCTAGACATGATGCTTACTGGGCAATTCAGGGACTGCGCCCGGGAGCAAAAGGTCTTGCATCTGATGTATGTGTTCCAATCTCGCGCCTGGCGGAGTGTCTGGTTGCTGCCGAAAATAAAGCAAAAGAAATGAATTTTATTGCACCAACGCTGGGTCATGTTGGTGACGGTAATTTTCATGTTCTACTTCTGATTGATGATAGTCACGCCCAGGAAGTAGAAGATGTAAGATATTATCTCGGATGGCTGAGTGACCTTGCCATATCAATGGGGGGAACCTGCACGGGGGAGCATGGTATAGGTCAGGCAAAAATGCCTTATCTCAAAAAGGAACTTGGGCCTGCTGTCAGCCTAATGGCTACTATAAAACGGGCAATCGATCCGAAAAACATTATGAACCCCGGGAAGATATTTAGTGTGGAGAGGGATTAGCTTTTCTTCCTGCAAATGAATATAGAGCAGCCGGATGAGTTTCACCCGACTGACTAACCGATGTTAAGGTGCCGGGCAGGCATACCCCCTGTCCGGTAAAATAACTGCATCATCAGGTGTGCTTTTTTACATCTTCCCTGGCTTTTTCCAATTTATCCAGGTCGTCCTTGGAAAAAAGTTCCGGAGCGTATCTTCTCCTTCTTTCAAGGTGGCGCAGTTCCTGTTCCTGCTCTTTGCGTTTGGCATTATCTGCTTCACCCAGAACTACCTTTTCCAGATGTTTGACGCGTTTTTCCAGATCAGTCATATAGTTCTCCCAATACATAAAAAATAAAATGGTTATGAAAAATGTGTTGGCAGAGTACATTGGGAATGTGGCAACATATAGCATATGCGCAGGTGGTATATACTAAATGTGGATCTGGTCAGGTGTTATGACTGGCAGGGAGACGCTCTGCTGGAAGAACTGTAAAGGTCCTGTTGGGCTGACGGTACAGTCAGCCTAACAGGTTGATTTGGAAGACTTATTAACTCAAGCCCCGCACTGCCTTACCTTAAGCCCAGCTTCTTTAATCAGCTCAAGGTCAGCATCGGTATCGTTGTTTTCGGTTGTCAGGAGCTTGTCACCGTAAAAAATGGAATTTGCACCTGCCATGAAGCAGAGCATCTGGGCTTCTTTATTCAGGTTATGGCGACCGGCCGAAAGGCGGAGGGTTGAGGTTGGCATGAGGATGCGTGCTGTCGCTATCATGCGGACCATTTCCATTGGCTCTACGCGTTTCTGGCTTTCAAGTGGTGTACCCGTACCGACAAGGGCATTAATTGGAACGCTTTCCGGATGCGGGTTCATTGTTGAGAGAACCTGTAACATGCTCGCACGGTCAAACATGGTTTCGCCCATGCCGATGATGCCGCCTGTGCAGAGTGTTACGCCTGAATTGCGCACATGCTCTAGCGTATCGAGGCGGTCCTGGAAGGTTCTTGTGGTGATGATCTTGTCGTAGAATTCAGGAGATGTATCAAGGTTATGGTTGTAGGATGTCAGACCTGCTTCAGCCAAACGATCGGCCTGATCCTTGTTGAGCATGCCCAATGTTACGCAGGCTTCCATGCCCATACCTTTTACGCCACGCACCATTTCAACGACCTGGTCGAAATCTTCGCCATCGCGAACACCGCGCCATGCTGCGCCCATGCAAAATCTGGTAGCCCCGGCATCTTTGGCGATCTGCGCTTTTTCCAGAACTTCCTCCACCTTCATCAACGGCTCTTTTGCAACGCCGGTTGTTTTGCGGTGGTGAGCTGATTGTGTGCAGTATTTGCAGTCTTCCGGGCAGCCACCAGTTTTAATGCTTAAGAGGCTGGCCAGTTGCACTGTATTTTCTTCGTGATATAAGCGGTGGACCGTCTGAGCCTGATAGACCAGTTCCAGAAACGGGGAGTTCAGCAGTTGCTCAATTTCTTCGGTTGTCCAGTCATAGCGTAATTCCGGTAATTCTTTCTGCACTTCTACAGCAAAGTTTTCACCCGCTTCAGTCTGGACATTGTTTTCTTCTGTTATATCAAGCATATAGACTCCGTTAAGATATACATCACTCTGTATTGAAACCCTAATTCAGGACAGTATTACAATATCATGAGCCTCCAAGAAAGCCCCTATATTGAATATATTGCGCAGCGCAAAAGGGATGACCTGACGCGTTCTTTGGTTAACTGTGAGCATCCGGGGCCTGGACGTATTTCCATAGATGGCAGAGAATATGCGAATTTTTCCACGAATGACTATCTTGGGCTGGCGCATCATCCTGTTGTGATTGAGCGGGTTAAGGAGTGGGCTGACAAATATGGGGCAGGCTCTGAATCTTCACGGCTGGTAACGGGAAATATCACTCCATTTCATAGGGTTGAGCAGAAAATTGCAAAACTGAAAGGCGCTGAAAGCGCATTGATTTTTCCGTCGGGTTTTCAGGCTAATGCGAGTATTCTGCAGGCTTTACTGAACAAACAGATATTAGGAGCGGCTCCTCTGGTTTTTGCCGACAGGCTTAATCATGCCAGTATGCATTTTGGCTGCGCTGCTGCCGGTGCCAGGCAGATACGATACCGCCATCTGGATATGGACCATTTGTCCCAACTACTTGAGAAACATAAGGATAATAAGGCGCCCAAATTTTTCCTGACCGAAAGTGTGTTCAGCATGGACGGTGATATTGCCCCGATGGATGTGATATGCGATCTGGCCCGGCGCTATAACTGCCTGACAATCTGCGATGATGCTCATGCAACAGGAATTCTCGGGGAGAATGGCAAGGGATTATCCGGGGATGCAGATATTGTTGTTGGTACTTTTTCCAAGGCTATGGGCAGTATTGGCGCTTATGTGACCAGTTCTAATGTAATCCGGGATTTTCTTATTCATGCATCCACCGGCCTGATATATTCCACTGCCCTGCCCCCGATGGTTCTGGGAGCAGTTGATGCTGCACTGGACCTTTTGCCGGAACTTGACAAGGAAAGAGAAAAAGTTACTTCCCTGGCAAAATCTTTCAGGAAGAAAGTTAAGGCTCTTGGTTTTGATACAGGGGGGTCTGCATCGCAGATAGTGCCTGTGATGGCCGGGGAAAGTGAAAAGGCGCTATTATTCAGTGATCGTCTGAAAGAATCCGGTTACTGGGCGACAGCTATTCGGCCACCGACTGTGCCAAAGGGAACGGCACGATTGCGGTTTACATTCTGTCCGGCGCATGATCAGAGAGATATTGATGGGGTTGTCGAAGTGATTTCACGTGGTACCGGGCATCATGTGTGATGATACCCGGTTTTTCTGTTTAATTATCTTGATGCAGTACGGAGAGCCTTGTTTCCACCAGCAGGCTTGCTGTTATAGGCATATACGAAGCGATACATAGGAATGCGGTAGCCATAGGCCTTATTGTAGCGGCTCATGACGGCAATAACCATGCGTTTGCTGTATTTGAGTTTTATCAGAAGCTCATTATTGAGAGGCATTTCTGCGAAGCAGGACTGGCTGTCACAATTAGTATATTTCAGCTTAAGAGGCTGCTCACTGTCAAATTTGATCCGCATACCGCGGTCAAGATCCACGCCTTGCGGCACACTGAATACCACGACCTGATCGTTAATTCTCGGTGCCATGCGGACGGCTGTAAGCATGCCTATTTTGCCTCTCCTGGCATTGGCACGCTCATATTTGGTCCAGCACACGCCTGGGCCTTCTCCAGGCAGGTCATGGCCTGGAATATCTCCACAGACCTTTGTCCATTCGCTTTTGACGCTTTCTTTCCGTAAAAAAGTCATCAGATCCCGCTGGCTGTTGCCACAGCCTGAGAGTAGTGTTGCGATAATAAGCAGAAGTAAGAGTTTTACGCTCTGACCAGACATTTCCCCTCCCCTTATCGGCTTTTTATTTTTTTCCAGAATAAAAGGTTCTCAACCATATTAACATTAGCCAATTCAAGTCAACTGTCAGCCTCGACATTGCGTACAATCTCAAACTAAATGCTTACCTAAAAACCTCAATTGCATTGTTTTCATGAACTTTATTCACATTTACACAGGATAAACTAACGGCTTTACAAATTTGTGATGGGCGTAGCATAAATCAGGATATTAATGGCGATACTGACGGGATGAGTTGATTTCCATAGACAGGATATTTTTTATGCATCTGGTTTTCATTCACGGGTGGGGTTTTGGACCTGACATCTGGGCTCCGGTACTGGAACGGCTGGATTACAGGATGAAGACTACCTGCGTTGATCTGGGCTTTTTTCAGCCTGCTAACCTGCTTGATGATATTCCTCCACGTTCAGTCATTGCCGGGCATTCTCTGGGCTTTCTGTGGCTTTTAAAGCATGGTCTGAAATTCTCTCCCGATGCAGTAATCTCGATTTCAGGGTTTGACCGGTTTACGCCCCATGTGGACCCGAGAATTGTTCGCGCAATGAAAAAGGGGGTGGAGCGGAATGTTGACAGGCAATTACAAAGCTTTTGGGATAATTGCGGGGTTGCCGATTATAAGCCTGCATCACAGCCCGATAATAAGCGGCTTATTGAAGGTCTGGACTGGCTGGAGACACTTGATGGAAGAGAGGAACTTGCGGGACTTGACTGTCCGAAGCTGGTTCTCGCAGCGCGCGGTGACAAAATAGTGCCTGAGCCAATGAGCCGAGACATATGGACCGGGCAGGATATTTTGTGGAGCGAAACCGGTGGGCATATGCTACCTGTTACCAGGCCTGACTGGACAGCGCAGAAGATTACAGAATTTATTAATGAACTCAGATAGAAAAAAACAGATCGCAAGCAGCTTTGGCAAAAATGCAAGCCAATATGATGATTATGCCGGATTGCAGGCCAGAGTTGCGGCTGAGCTTGCCAGCCATATGCCACGACGTGAGAGCATCAGGGTTCTCGAGATTGGTTGCGGAACCGGCCTGTTTACTGAGCATCTGCTGGGGCTTTATAACCGTTCTGAAATATATATTACGGATCTGTCTGAAGGGATGCTGGAGACCTGTCAGTCGAGAATAGGGCCGCACCCCGATATTACCTATCTCCAATGTGATGGTGAGCGGGTGCTGGAGCATGAGGTACTGGCGAAGAAATCGTTTGATATTATTGCGACCAGTATGACTATCCAGTGGTTTCAGAACCCAGTGCAATCACTCGCTCTGTTGACTGAAATGCTGAACCCTGAAGGGCAACTGTTTTATGCAACTATCGGGCCTGACTGTTTTCCTGAATGGCAGGCGGTTCTGAAGGAACTGGATGCACCTGCAGGGACTATTGCCATGCCAACACTGCCGGGACAATTTTCAGAACAGAATATTGAAGTGCAGCATGATGATGCACGGGATTTTTTCCAGTCACTGAAAGCCATTGGTGCCGCTACCCCGGGCGGGGATTATACACCTTTGTCCGCCGGAACCATGCGCAGGGCATTGCGGCTGCTGGACGAAAAGAGCAGTGGTAAAATCAACTGGCAGATTGTTTATGGCAGTATTGGCTCAATTGCTCATTTTTAAATATTCGCAGGAATAATCATCTACAGCCAGAGGATATAATCCGGGCGGGATTGTATCGTGCTTCATATTTTTTGCATCTGCAAGTATTGGAAAGCGGATTGTTTTAGCAAAAGTCATAAAATGCTCTCCGGGTGCAAAGACGATTGTTCCCTTGTTATCTCTTGTATGCAGATTAAAAAAGCGCCCGCCGTTTCCGACTGATTGAAGGAAGTAGTTCATCATCTCCAGGAAGGGTTCAATATTCAGCAGTCCACCATTTGCCGGGATTCTGAAAGAGGTTGAACGCTCATTGAAGATTACATCAAAGTGATAGAAATCCGGTTCAGGCTTACTGGTTTCACGCCAACTCTGCGCAAGGTCAGATATAACAAAGAATGGCGATGATATGCGTTCCAGCTCTGACAGAAGAACCCTGTAATCCGGTATCTGGCCACCTGTGTGAAGTTTTACCTGACCAAACCTGCCGTTGCTGGAAATCAGATCGCAGACAGCCTGATAGTGTGAGCGACCTTTGGACCAGTCTTTTGCGAATTTCAATTTTGCTTCATCAGAGAGCTGAACGACATGGCTGCTGCTTTCTACGGATTTTGCTATCGCTTCAACGGTAATATTATTTCTGAGACAATATAATCGCATTTGTTCAGTTGGGTCGAGAAGGTGTGAGTAGTTCTCGACCAGAGGGTCGGTTGGCGATGCAACATCCATAAATGCTTCCCAATAAGGGAATTCTCCGTTGTGAAGACTCTGCAAAAGTGAACGGTCCTTCTCGAAGTTTCGATAGAGCCATGACTTGATCTCCGCAAGTCTTGCGGTCACCCCTTTTTCCTTCAGGGCTCTGGCTGCCATTGACAGCATTTTTGCGGCATTCATATCCTTGGTGTTGCTATTGACCACTGTAAACACAATATCGCATCCTTTGGAGGGGTCGAGTTCTGTGACTATTTTGATGGCGATGGATTTAACCCATTTATTCAGGCGGGAATCCAGAATTTCATCAAGGACATTTTCATTTTCCGGTTCAGCAAAAATACTGGCCGGCATCAGTTCCAGGCATCTGGCTATGCGATCATTTATTTTAGTATCAGTCGAGTTGTACTGACTACAGATATAGCTTACCAGTGTCCGGGATATATGGGGATTAATTTTTCCCGGACCATATGACAGGTAAGCGATAACAAGTGCCCAGACATCATCAGAATTTTCGTGCGGATTAAAGAAGCATGGGCTTTCGTCAATCGTCAGCAATTCAACCGCTGCCTCTACTGCCCGGGCTTCATTTATATTCCGGATCAGAGCCACTGCACAATGGGCCCGTTGCAGGCCGGCAGTCAGGCTAAAAAACTGCAGCAGTTCATCGACGACCAGAGAACTGCCTACAAGCTGTAATGCTTTGGTAACACGATCGAAATCACTGATGCTCCGGCATTCATAGAGCATTGGAAGCAAAAGCTTTGTCAGGGACTGCTCCAGCTCCCAAGACATTTTTAAGGGAAGTTTCAGAATTGCCTCAAGAGCACTGTTTCTGGCCGTTCGGACCTTTTCCAACTGGGAGGGATCTGAAGGTCTTGCATTTTTCAGGAAATCATTCGCGTCCTGAATAAAGAGTATCAAACGGCCTATGCCCTGCTCTACGTCCAGATTGGCAAGAAGCCAAGCCGCACGGTAGCGGATTATCAGATTACTGGTTCCTGTAAAATCGGCGAACTGCGGGATAAGATACCCTGCATGACGCCTGCACTGGCCTAGTAATCTTTCATCAACAACAGCGTCATCCTTTTGAATATACGCATAAATTTCCTGAAGCTTAAGTGTCCGATACTCACCCATTATTGTGCTTTCTGCATAGTCTTTTGATAAATTTTCAGGGTAAGTGAAAACTTATATTCCGTAATTTGGTCTTTTAAAGACAAGCAGAAGGCCTGAAGACACATTTCTGTGCCTTCAGGCCCCACAAATAGTTGAATGCGACTTATAGTTCCTTCAGGCCTTTTGAGAAGCACTGCCAGTTGGCGACGTAATGAGCAGCGCTTTTTGTAAGCATTGCAGCCGAGGCTTCATCCAGAGTACGTACCGCTTTTGCTGGGGAGCCGACAATCAGGGAGTTTGGTGGAAATTCCCTGCCTTCAGTAACGAGGCTGTTGGCACCTACAATGCTGTTCTCGCCAATGACAGCATTGTTGAGGACAGTGGCGTTCATTCCAATGAGGCTGTTATTCCCGACTGTGCAGCCGTGGAGCATGGCTTTGTGGCCTATTGTACAGTCTGCTCCTATGGTCAGGGGGCTTCCCATGTCTGTGTGGAATACGCAGTTTTCCTGGACGTTTGAATTTTCGCCGATATGGATCAGCTCGTTGTCGCCACGCAAAACTGCACCGAACCAGATGCTTGCCATTTTCTCAAGCCTGATTTTACCGACAAGTACGGCTGTGGGGGCAACCCAATATTCATTTTCATCAGGAAATTCAGGACGATGGCCGTCCAGTTCGTAGATTGGCATTGCGCTCTCCTCACTTATTTCTTGTTTGCTGGAGAGCAGGCTATCATATGAGGATATAAATAATCAAAGATTAGAGGAATGCGATATTCAGCATTGTTTCAAGAACGACCGCACCAGCAAAAAAGCTCCAGAAAGTCGCCAGAGAAATGGACAGGATAATCCAGTGTGCCGGGCGCTTTTCGATGATTGCGCCTCTGATAGAGTTGCGCGCCAGAATAAAAGGTCCTCCAAAAACGCGCGCCATTACGGCTGGGATAGCATAAAGAGCTGGCATGTGAGGTTGTATCACGAAACTTAATGGACGGCCCGTAAGCAGCTTTGCAAAGCTTGCTATGACCCCTGCGCACACGAACCCTACGGTCGTGACATAGGCGTATAAAAACAAATCTGACATTACGCGATACCTGGATACTCTGAACATTTAACCAACTGAGGGCGCAGTGTAATACATTCAGCCCGGATGTGAAGAGTTTTAATTGATAGAAAGTTAATTTCAAGGGCCTGAAAGGGGGCAGTGGATATTAACTATTACAGTTTTGGAGTGGAGTGTTTTTTCTCAGTACGTTTCTGTTCGTCCTTTATTTTCAACGGTTCTGGCAGGATATCATGAGCTGTACGGATGGGGGATAAGTCAGGTTGTGATTTTTGTACTGTAACAGTAAGAGACCGCCAGTTTCTGCGGAAAATAAAAGTTATTCCCCCTGCTGATTTTTACAAAAAGAGGAGAAAACCGTGACTTACAGTTACATATTTTCTCACTTTTGTACCGGAATTATCACGTTTACATAACGTGTATTCACCTGCCAGTTACGTGTATTCACGAGTAATTCATTCCTGTCCCGGTGGATCTATGGTTAATAGTTTTCGGGCAGGGTTGTGCCGTTTTGGGTGGATTGGAGGGTGCGGGTATTTGGGGGTATGGTTAAGGGGTGGTTAAAGGGGTGGCACTTCGACTGCATCCTCGCCCATGTTTGAGGTTATCCCCCTCTAAGCTTACAAGCATTCAATGTATAGAGGAATATCAATTGACATTCAGTACTCTATTTGCAGTATTAAAACTAAAATGTGAGGGTATGTGGGCAATGAAGACAACAATTATAGTATCACCAAGAGAACGTTTTTCCTCAGTAGTGCAGTCTCTAAAATCTTTGTTTAAAACAATACCAGAAGATGTTCGGGTAATTGTAATTGAAGGTGGTTCACCAAAAAGTGTTAGAAAACAGCTAGCTGATCTACAAAAAATTAGAAAATTTGAACATATTCCAATTTCTTACTGGATTACTCCAAATGAGGCTCGAAATATAGGGGCCAAAATGGCTACAACTGAATTTGTGGCATTTTGTGATAATGATATTGATTACCAAGCTGGCTGGCTAGATTCGCTTGAGAAGAATGCTGCAGATAATAATAGTGATATTGTAGCGCCTCTTATTTTTATCGGCCCGAATGAAAATGGTACACCAATTATACATCATGCAGGTGGAGATCTATCCTATAAGCAGAGTGATGATGGTATAATCATCAAAGAAACTCATCGTCTAATGAATCGACGTTTAGGAGATGTTGAAGCTAATCTGGAACAAAGCGCACCGATTGACAACGAAGTAGCAGAGTTTCATTGCCTGTTAATGAGAAAGTCCTTCTATGATAGAATGGGAGGTTTGGACGAACGGCTCATTACACGTGAGCAAATGGATTTAGCGCTCAGAAGTCTTGCTTTAGGTGCAAAAGTGACTTTCGAAAAAGACAGTCATGTTACTTATCTAGCAAAAGTTCCCTTCATTAAAATGGATATTCCTTACCATCTATTTCGCTGGTCAGATGAACTCGCACTAAAGTCAATTGCGGCTTTTGAAAATTCATGGGATGTAAAGCTGGATAGTAAAAGGATCCGGCACAGCTGGATCAGAAATCATAGACGTCGCGGCGTAGTCTCTATGTTCCCTATATCAGCGAAGCTATTTGGCAGAAAATTACTTGGCAAAATATTGACACCGCTATTCGATGTGTGGATAAGCCAGCATTCC
Organism: Methyloligellaceae bacterium; assembly: GCA_050633205.1. Lineage (GTDB taxonomy): Bacteria > Pseudomonadota > Alphaproteobacteria > Rhizobiales > CBDHHC01 > CBDHHC01. The sequence goes on from JBOEGA010000129.1 coordinate 18,453, forward strand.
CGCAAAACTCGTATATCTTTAGAGTTATTTGCCCCCAATAAGGTTGCTGATGCAGGTTTTGTTCAGAACCTTGCCAGTGCTAAAGGGAATCCTGGTCATGACTAGTTCATCTCAGCCACAAATTGTCGCTGGAATGGCTACCATGCCTTCTCGAATCGGATATGCAGAGCGAGCAATTCGCAGTGTCCTCAAGAATGCAAATAAGCTCTACCTGTTTCTTGATAATTTTAATGAAATACCCACATTTGCCAAACATGAGAAAATTATTCCCCTGCTATCACAAGAGTGGGGTGACCATAAAGCAAATGGGAAATTTCTGGGTTTAAAAATAGATGATAAAGCAGATTATTATCTAGCATGTGATGATGATATTGAGTATGCCGAAAATTTTTCCAGACGCCTTTTAAGTGAATGCATCAAGTATGGCAACAACATTTCCATTGGTATACATGGAAGTAATTTCCACGACTCAATTCAATCATATAGCAAAGACAGAAAAATTCGCACACTGAGAGAAAGACGATGGTTTGGATGTCGAGTTGATGTAATTGCAACCTGTGGCTGCCTGCATTCAGTTAAAAAAATGCGCTTTAATATCGAAAACTGGGATCGTGTAAACATGGTCGATTTGTGTTACGCATTTGAAGCCAAAAAATCCGGACTGGATCTCAGGTTAATTTCACAACCCAGAAAATGGGTCCGCCCAATTACTTCAAAACAGGAAGACAGCATCTACCATAAGTTAATTCAAGATGACACAACACAAACATCACTAGTTAATGACCTGCTTAACAGGTAACAAGGCAATAAATACCAGTGTTTCCAAGGCAGATGATATGAGTATTGGAAGAACTCCAGTAGACCCCGATAGCATTAGCGGAGCTATATCATCAAAGATATTTGTGCTTGCAATTTGCACCTACCAACGCCCTCAAATGTTACTCAACTGCCTGGCTTCTATAAATAAAATTGATGTGCCTTCAGACTGGTCACTAGAGGTGGTCGTAATTGATAATGAACCAGCTCTAAGCAGTAAAAAGAAAGATATCGATGTTAATTTTGAGCTGTTTTATCGGCATGAACCAATACGAGGCATACCTAATGCCAGAAATAATGCCATAAATTTTGCCCTTGAAAGGAGAGCTGAAGTACTAGGTTTTATTGATGATGATGAAACAGTATCAAATAACTGGTTACAGAGTATGCTCACGACCTTCGAAAAGTATGAATGCGATGTTGTTCAGGGCCCTGTAAAGCACAAATTTGAGTGGAAGAGACCGTTCTGGTTAAGCGACCCTTCAGATAAAGAAAGAGAAACCGGGACGCAACTAAATACTGCTGCAACAAACAATGTTTCTCTTAACTGTCAGCTAATTGCCCCCTCTCCCCATGGGCTCAACTTAAGATTTGATGAGGACCTTCGATTTACAGGTGGTAGTGATACGGCATTCTTTTATAAAGCAACTGATTTAGGCGCCACAATAGTATGGTCAAATGAGCCAGTAGTAACAGAATCTATTCCTGTATCCCGTGCAACTATGCTCTGGCATTTGAGGAGAGTCTGCAGAACAGAAGCCAATGCAAGCTTATTATATAAAAATCGCAAGGGAGTCGTAAAAGCAGTTGTCAAATATACTCCAAAAATAACTATAAGACTATGCAAAGCAACCGGACTATCAATTGCAGTAATTTTGATGCTTCCACTAGGCAAGAAAGTGCTGGCAAAAACATTTTTCAGAGCTGCAAGAAATGCTATGACTGCAACTGGCGCATTTCTTGGACTTTTCAACATTCAATTGCAACCATATAAAAAAACGGATGGGTATTGAGCGCTCACTTGAAAAATATCTACGCACAATACCCACATTCACTTAAAAGAGATCACTGAGACCTATACTACTCCCCAACTTTCCCTTCCGCAGTATTACCTTCGCCAGCCTGCCCGGTTTCTTCGGGCTTTTGTTCAGGTTCCTCTTTTTTGAGGGATTTAGAGAGGAAGGCATCAATATCCTTCGCGGTACGCTCTGGTGCTTCTTCCATAGGGAGGTGTCCAACACCATCATAGATAATGACCTCTGCCTGTGTGATGCGTTCCTTGAATGACTGAGCCGCGGAGGCGTAAACCAGCTGGTCTTCCTTTCCCCATATAATCAGGGTTGGTGCTTTTATTTCTTTTGCTCTCTCCGCTATTTTTTTTGCTTTGGCTAAAGCCCCTTTTTCATAAAAGGTCTGTCTGCGAAGAGATCCGGCACGGCGGTTTCCAGGCAGGCGGACAAGGTCGTAATATCTGTCGACTATGTCTTCTGTTACAGATTCCTTTACTGAAACCGTTTGCAAAAGTGATTTTTTGACCAGTGAGCGTGGTGTAATATTCGCTATCAGGAAACGCCCGAATGAGTGTCTGGCCAGTCTGAAGGCCAGGTTTTGAGGTGGCCGTATTTCTCCCTTGCGCAGTGGCATTCCGCCAGCATCCAGCAATATCAGAGCATTGACTTTATCTTTGTTCTTCAGGGCATACCGCCATGTTATCCAGCCTCCAAGAGAGTTTCCTGCCAGTGCGAATTTCTCAAGTTTCAATTCATTAGATACAAGATCAACGGCTTCCGCGTATCCCTCAAAGCTGTAATTATCCTGCGGATGTGGTCCGGTTAAACCATGGCCTGGTAAAGTCAGAGATATGACACGGTATTTATCCGTGAGGTATTTTGCCATTGGCTCGAAGGTATGCAGCGATGCTGAAGAGCCATGTATCAGTACAAGCGGCATACCGTCTTTGTTGCCCTCATCACGGTAGTGCACTTTCATGCCCTTGCCATTATCAGCAAATTTGCTGAGCTGATTGGTGTATTTAGCGCGAACTGTTTCGGGATCGCTGTCCGGGGTTTTCAGGTAGAAGAAAGCTCCTACCGCAAGAACAGCCAGTAGAACGATGAAGTAGACCAGATATCGGAAGATTTTTTTTATCATTGTTGTGCTTTTCATGATTATTGTTTGCCGAAGTCTACATGCCTGCGCCCAGAAAAAGCATGCTCCAATAGTATGACAAGCAGATCTGGCGGCCCAGATTCTGACATGAATTCCACACGGTATTGTGACCTTAAACCAGACGAAAGTCTGGTATTCGCGAGCTGAGAGGCGGATGTAACATATATTAAATTCTACAGGCTTTGAGTTTAATATCAGGGGGACTTTAGAATGAGAATTCTGTTTATGGGCATATTCTGTCTCGTAATGACATGCGCAATTCATGCAGAGCCACCCCCGACAACTGGTTCATTCTGTAATCATATTCGGTACCATAGCTGGTATCTGACACTTCTTGATATACGTAATCAGTCCTGCTGCAACAGTGAGGACTGCCGCTGTGCCCGTGTGAAATATGTTGGCGGGAGATATGCCGTGCAGATTGAGCCTGATGGTATCTGGCATATGACTGACCATGACACCAAGATTTATTATGACAAGGTCACACCCAATGGCGGACCACATGCCTGCGTTGCCTATAACGGTTTTATGCGAATATATATTGTGAGATGTCTGGTTCTGCCTGCCTCGGTGTAGGCTGGCAGAGGTTTGCCCGGAGATCTCTTTTCAGGTTGTTGTGACCATAGACAAACACCTGAACCTACGGTAAATTCTTTCACAATTGCTCTCCCTTACAATGTGAAAGGCGGCCTGCCATGGCTCATAATAAAGCGCCTGATATTCCCTATTCCGGTCCAGACTTATGCAGAATGGAGGCGCATGTTATTGTTGACCTTCTGAAAAGCAGAAAGGTTTCTCCTGACGAATTGCTGAAGGCAGCATTTGAGAGAATTGAACAGGTTGAGCCGGATGTGAATGCCATGCCGATCACATGCAGGGAGCTTGCCGAAACGAAGACATCAGGACTGGATGAGAGTTTGTCCGGCCATCCAGGTTATCTGGCGGGGTTGCCCATCGCGATCAAGGATCTGACTCCGGTTAAGGATGTGCTTACGACCTTTGGCACCCTGTTTATGAAAGATTATATTCCTGAAGAGAGTGATGCTGTTGTCAGTACTCTGGAAGAACGTGGCGGAGTTGTTGTTGGCAAGACAAATACGCCGGAGTTCGGGGCGGGTGGCAATACGTTTAACCCTGTATTTGGGGCGACACGAAATCCGTGGGATACGCAGCTGAATGCCGGTGGCTCTTCGGGGGGAGCTGCGGTATCGCTCGCAACGGGTGAGGTGTGGCTCAGTCATGGATCGGATCATGGAGGCAGTTTACGCACGCCTGCTGCCTATAATGGCATTGTCGGCCTTAGACCGAGTTCAGGCATTTGCGGCAGCTCTACGGAGACGACATTCCATCTGGAAGCTCAGCAGGGGCCAATGGCGCGGTCTGTGCGGGATTGTGCGCTGTTTCTGGATGCTATGGCAGGTTTCCAGAAGCATATGCCTACGTCCTACCCTGCTCCGGAAACGCCCTATCAGAATGCTGCACTTACCGGGAATACGAAAGTACGAATAGGGTTCTCCCCCGATCTTGGTGGCCTGCTTCCGGTAGAGCCGGAGATGGACAGTTGCTTACGCAACGGACTGCTGGCGATTGAGAAAAACGGCGGCAGTGTTGAGGAGGTAAACCTTAACCTGTCAAAGCTGGTGGAAACCTATTACACGTTTCGCAGGTTTATGTGGGCGACCAAATACAGGCGTGTGTCTGAGACATTCCTTAAGGGGCTTAAGCCTGTTCTGGCTGAGGATCTGGCTCTTGGGAAGGCATTGGCTGTCGATGATATTGCTGATGCAGAACTGAACCGGATGGCTCTGTTCAGAAAGATGGTGAGGATCTTTGATCAGTTTGATGTTCTGGCCTGCCCGGTCGTCGGGTCAATGCCCCGAGCAGTTGAGACGGAATGGGTTGGTGAGATTAACGGGCAGAAATTAAACGGATATATGGACTGGCTAGGATTCGCGTTTTTAGCAACCGTAACAGGTTTGCCAGCGATGTCTGTACCTGCAGGCTTTTCTGCTGATGGAATTCCGGTTGGTATTCAGTTGATCGGGCCGCCGAGGGGAGAAGCAAAACTGATTGAGGTGGCTCGTGCGGTAGAAATGGCAGTTGGGGGTCCATTTAAGGTGATTGATCCGAAAGTTATGCATCGAGACCAATAGTGGCAGGAATTGCAGGCTTCTAGATATTTCCCTGAAAAGGGGCTCCCCAGATGCTGCCCGGTGGGGAGGTTAGAGTTCAGTTTTCTCTCAATCGAAGAGCGGGTCGTAGTGGCGTTCGTAATAGCGTCGACGTCTGTACTTTCTGCGAATTCTTTTACGCTGACGCTTATGTGTTTTGTCCCTGCGGGATCTTTTTTTAGAGACAGCCCTTTCTTTCTGCCTTCTTAATTTTGAGGGTGGAAGGGCTGGCAGTTTAAGCTGAGATTCTCCGATCAGCTTGTCTTGTAGTGCAATCTTCTTTTGCTTATCCCAGTAATCAGCAATAGAGATCAGAGCGCTAACTAACGTTATCAGCAAGCCAGCCAGAGTTACCCAGCCGGGACGCCTGTTTGTGTGAGAGGCCCGAGGTGTTGTCGCAACCGGGATTTTTTCCTCAATGGTCTCTATGGTTCGTCTGATTTGTTTATAAGTGTTTTCAGTCATATTAGACATTCCTTCTAATTGCGAAAGTATGTCCATTGTACCGAATTTTCGAACTAGCCCAGGATGCGCGGTTTGGGCGGGAATGGTGGAAAGTGCTGACTGGTTTACTGATTATGGATAACGCGTCTACTGCTGCAACTGCTGCTACAAATGCAATCACCTGCATGAATTTTTCCGATAGTAAGCCGACTAATCAAATTTCCAGCATGTCAAGCCCTTACTATTGGCTAGCTGGAGATCCGGCGTCGCATACTATATGAGGTAATTATGTCTTCATTTACTGCTACTGTTGGCAGTACTTGCAGTGCTGACATATAATAGCAACAATTCCATTTCTTAATAATATTGAACATAATTTTATTTATTATAAAAATGACACCAATACCTTCAGAAAGTACGCTTAAAAACTACCTGCGCAGGGTTGAGGAAATTGATGACCTGCCCACCTGGGCTGAAATTGAGCCCGGAAGTTTTTTGTATGTAGTCAAAGAAATATGGGAACGTGAACAAGACCGGGATGGACGGCGCGGACATCTGAGTGAAAATAAAATAGCTTCGCTGATCGGTAAAATTTCCAAACGTAAATTTACCAGAAATCAGTACCAATCCATGTTTGGCGCGGGACGTAAAGATCAGAAGTCAAAACAGGATGTTCCCGTAGAAGTCGCCAAGGCATTCCTGCTTGTGGCCTTCACCCACTGGTCTTTTGGACATATTGATTCAGGAGATGACAAGCCTCCGAATACTCAAAGCATTTTGCCGGACTTATCTACTGATTACAAAGAAATCGTAGGCAAAATTATCAAGCTTATGTATTCGACGGGAATACCTATTAAGTGCCTGCCTGTACCGGGACTAGGGCCAAAGGGATTCTACCGAAACTGCCGCAAAAGAAACCGCTCGGTTATTATTGCGACTGAGCGCGAGCATATCGTGATGAATAATCCGGGAAGCGGATTAAAGGAGTGGTCTGAAACGGTACGTATTCTGTTTAAATATCAGGATCAGCCGGAATATGACATGATGCATATATGGGCAGTAAAAGAACCATTTATTTCAGATGACCCACGCTCAATCGGTAACCTGTATCATATCGGCCTGTTGCAAACGGCTTTCCGTGTAGCAAGGGCATTATGCCTTAGCAAGGACGAGTTCCCTACCTGGGAAGAGCTGTCGAAAAAATGCATTATAGTTATGTTGCTCAACAAGACGAATGATAAATATCGTTCAGAGCCTCCACCTTCCTCTGATAGTCAGGATGAACTTATTTCTGATTACTTTATCTTTCCAAATGAAGTGCCATGGCTGTGGCGATCGAGGGATGACGAAAACCTGTCACTCAATGACATCAATTTTATCACGACTATTGATGATGGACCTCAGGAAGAAATACAGGTGAGGTATAATATATTTCTTCATAAAGAAAATTCAAAAACACCACCGGTTATTCAGAAAAACAGCCCAAGCAATGACAGCGACGAAAGTTTTAGAAATTTATATCTTGCCTGTAAACAGTATTCAGAAAAAACTGATTGTGAAGAGCTACAAAAAATACATGAGAATGCTGTTAATCATCGCTGGAAGTTCATGACCGCACAAGAATTTATCAATCTTGACGTCCCCTGAGAATTTAGTTGCTGTGCATAAGTGGTATTGCAGCAAATCAATGCAAAAAAATTTACTGATCTGCCGCAAATTTGCTTGCAGCATCCTATCGTTAGTGCTAACCAATTCCACCTATAGGTGTAGATATAATGTCGCACCATTACATTTTAGTTTTAACCTCATTGGCACAGTCTCGTCTAGCTTTCTAAATTTTCAGCCAACCCAAATAAAACGGCAAAAAAATATGGCCTATTCATACGCAGCACCTACAGGAATTTCTTTTTCTGACAAGGGCTTAGCCCTGACTTATATTGTACCTGCAAGTAAATGTAACCTCAACTGTAGTTTCTGCGTAATAAAGCAACGACAAGAAGCCCTTCAAAATACTTTGTCAATTTCCGACTATCTTAATTTCACTAAAAATATCATAGAAAAAGAACAGGTCGCTGTTATTTCGGTTCAGGGTTATGAGCCGCTTTTACCTGAATCATGGCCTTATACAAAAGCGATTATGGAGCAGGCTGCATCCTATGGATTGCCGCGCAGTTTTATAACGAATGGTTACCTTCTTGAAGAACGTGCTCAGGATGTTATTGATCTGAAGCTTACTGGAATTTCTGTGAGTGTTGATAGCTGCTCTCCGATTATTCACGACAGACTTCGTGGTAAAGAAGGAGCTTTTGCCAAAACAGTACGCGGTATTCAAAAGCTGAACCGCCTTTCTGATGACAGCATGAATCTGACTGTCTGTTCTGTTCTTATGCCTAAAAAGCGTGTCAACCTGAAAAGGATGCCTGAACTGCTGGACAGTATCGGGGTGCGAAGCTGGGGTATATCTCCACTCATGAGAATTGGCAGAAATGAGATTGGCGGAATTACCGGTGCTGGTGAAGAAATCATTGAGGATCTTCTGTATTTTAGTGAAGAAGCTAAAAAATACGGTATTTCAGTTTTCCTTAATGACGAACTCAGCGCAATACCAAACGAGCATATTGCCGACCTTAATGAGCAGATTGTCCGCCGTTTCAAGCGCCCGGATGGCCTGATAAGGCTTAACGCTAATGGTGCCTGTTCAATTGGGACCGAAATACTTCAACAGGTCAGTCCTACAGAGACACCTGTATGGGATCCTTCCAAACTGAGTCCTGCTGCCTTTCTTGATTCTATCAGAAACTCTTCTCCAGATATATCAATCGCTGCGGCTTAAGGCATTTCAAATTTTGCCCGTTCTTCCCTGATGCGCTGAATACCACGCATCATGAGGGCCTGAGTGCGTTTCAGGTAGAGGCTCTTTTTTTCAGGTGCTAATCTGATTGCATGGTCAATATCAGTTATTGCCAGATCGTATAGTTCCTTCCCGAGATAGCTACTACTGCGGGTTATGTAAGCTGGTGCGTACCGACTGTTGATTTTCACAACCTGATCTAACACCGCTATCGCCTGATCATAATTTTTCAGGGCATTATAAATTTCGGCCAGTTGATTATAAGCTGACAGGTTACCAGGTTTCAGCTCAATTGTTTTATTCAGGTCTGCGATTGCAGGCTTATAGTTTCCTATATATTTATTGGCCATCGCGCGGAGATGGTAGTAACGGCTTTTTTGCGGATGCAAGGAAATTACCTTGTTATAATCAGCAATTGCTTCACCTATTTTTCCGAGAGACAAATAGAGGTACGCCCTGCCTATATATGACGGGGCGTAATCGGGGGAGATTTTAATTGCACTTTCATAATCTTTAAGCGCGATCGTTACCGAGCCATAACGCATATAAATATAGGCACGCAAATTGTACGAATCCGGGTTTTCAGGATTTATTTTGATTGCCCGTGTATAGTCAGCAATTGCCTTCTCCCAGTTATTGTTTAACTGGTAAGCTTTACCGCGTTGTTCATAGTAGTCGCTATCGTTTTTATAGTATCTGATAGCCTTACTGAAATGAGCAATGGCCTTATCATATTGCCTCTTTTTGCGGTAATGCTCGCCCAGATAGTAATGTGACGTGTGACGTTTGGGGTCGAGTTTTATAGCCTGTCTGTAGTCTGCATATGCCTTTTCGTATTTTTTCCAGAACCGGTATGCGCTCCCACGCCGGTGATAGAATTCAGCATACTCCGGCCGCTGTTTAATAGCCTGATTATAAAGCTGGACAGTTTTTGCGAATTTCTTTTGCCTGTTATATACCTCTGCCAATCTGTGATAGGCATCAGGGTAATTGGGGTTAACTTTGATGGCCTGCTGATAACTGGATATTGCTGCTGAAGTCCAGCCCAGTTTTCTGAAAGACAGGCCCCGCTGTTTTAGGGTATATGCATTATCAGGTTCCACAAAAATTGCTCTGGAATAATATGCGACTGCAAGAAGGTATTGCTTTTTATCAAAATATATTTCCCCCAGTTGTCTGAATGTAGCGGCATCCTTCGGGTTGAGCATAAATGATTTTCTCAGGTCGCTTATTGCCTTTTGAACCTGCCCTATTCTTTTATAGGATAGCCCTCTCTGGTAGAAATAATCATAGTCTGTTGCATCTATTTTAATTGCACCACTGAACAGCTTTATAGCCTGCTTATATTTCTTTTGTTCATAGTAGACCAGTCCGAGGTTGAAAACTGCGTAGTGATATTTGGGGTCTACTGTAGCGGCCTTTCTATAATCCGCAATTGCCAGCTCTTCCTCACCGTTATTATGGTAGGAACGGCCACGCTGATTATAATACCTCGCTTCTTTAGGGTAGAGCTGTATTGCCCTGCTCAGGTAGGATATTGCCAGAGAATATTCTTTTTTTTCAAAATACAAGCTGCCCATTTGATAATAGGCTGCATGGTATTGTTTATCGAGCCTGATGGCAGACTTGTAATCTCTGGCAGCTTTATCAAATTCTTTTAAACCAGCATGGGAACGCCCTCTGTAGTAATAATACTGAGCTTCATTTGGTTGCAACTGAATTGCTTTATTATACAGAGGAATGGCTTCTTTATATTTCTTCTGGTAGGATAACAGAACGCCATAGTTAAACCAGGTATAGAAATATTTGTCATCCAGCTCCAGAGCCCGCTTGTAATCCTGAATAGCTTTATCGTCCTGGCTATTTTTATAGTAGGAAAACCCTCTGTTGTTGTAAGATGCCGGCTCGGAAGGGTCGAGTTTAATTGCAATACTGAACTGCTTAATTGCCTCTGCATATTTTTCCTGTTCATCATAAACATTGCCCAGGTTTAAATATGCGTTTGTGTAACCTGAATTCTCTTCTATGGCATGTTCAAGATCTGCGATCGCTTCCCTGAACTGACGTTTATGAAAGAAAAGCTGTCCGCGACTGACATATACGCCAACATATGTCGGAGAAAGATATAATGCCCGGTTATAGTCTTTGAGGGCCTGCTCATAATTTTCATTATTGTGGTGCAGCATACCACGGATATAATAGGCATAAGGGTAATCGTTATAAGATGCCTTACCTGAATTCAGGAAAGCCGTGCATGCAGCAATACTTGTTCTGGGATCAAATTGAAAACATTCATACTGATCCTTTCTGAAATTATCCGCTTTGTCGATGTGAGCACTTTGCAGAGGAACCAGAGAACCAATTGTAAAGAAAATCCATGCAACAATAACCGCAATACTGATTTTTATCATTGTTCTTACTCAGCATAAAATTTTATATATAAAACTATAACTCCAGATTATTCAAACAAATCTGTGGGGGCTCCGAACTCCTGGGGCCATGCCACTACGGGGTAATCAGTTGCGCCGATGACATAAGTTGTTACAATCCACCTGTCACCATTATGTTTTAACAGGACACCAACCCATTCATCAAAGAATCCCTGTCGTACAGCTTCTGCATGGCGGGTGATTTTATAGTTGATTTTTCCACCATTACGCAATTTTGGCACTGCTTCAAGATAGGCCCAACCACGAATTAAATTGAGCTTTCTGACGACAAAAACAATTTTTTGTCCAGCCAGCTCCTTCATTATGGGGCCACGAGCTGCATTCATGATTGCTTTTCGTGCAGGGGAGCCTCTTTCGGGGGTGTAAGCTGAAGCGACGTCTATACTTATGAGACAGAAAATTATTACAGATAATATTGTACGCATAGGGGCCCCCGGAAAGTTATGAATACAGAAATGTCTGCATCTATTCCGTATATCCTATTGCAATATGCAGAGGGAGAGCAAGTCAGAGTAAGTAACTACTGGATAACTTCAAACATAAAAAAACTCCGGCATATGCATGGATATGCCGGAGTTTCCGTAATTTTTATTTAACAGCTGTTATGCCTGTTTCTTTTTCTCAAGACGTTTGGCATGAAGTACCGGCTCTGTGTAACCGGATGGCTGTTTTACGCCTTCGAATACCAGCTCACAAGCTGCTGCGAAAGCAATTCCGTCATATCCCGGAGCCATTGGCTCATAGGCAGGATCACCGGCGTTCTGGCCATCAACAACAACAGCCATGCGTTTCATGGTTTCCATAACCTGATCCTTGTCTACAAGGCCGTGGTGTAACCAGTTGGCGATATGCTGGCTGGAGATACGAAGTGTTGCACGGTCTTCCATAAGGCCGACATTATGGATGTCAGGAACTTTAGAGCAACCAACACCCTGATCAACCCAGCGTACAACATAGCCGAGGATGCCCTGAGCGTTGTTGTCAAGTTCTGCCTTGATTTCTTCCGGTGTCCAGTTCTTTGGAGGAGATACAGGAACAGTCAGAAGGTCATCCAGTGAGCCGACAGCTCTGGATTTCAGCTCATTCTGGCGAGCGAAGACATCAACACTGTGGTAGTGAGTTGCATGAAGCGTGGCAGCGGTTGGAGATGGAACCCAAGCCGTGTTAGCACCAGCATTCAGGTGACCGATTTTCTGCTCAAGCATACCAGCCATCAGGTCAGGCATTGCCCACATACCTTTACCGATCTGGGCTTTATTCTGGAAACCGCATATCAGGCCGATATCAACGTTGCGATCTTCGTAGGAAGCGATCCATTTGGATGCTTTCATTTCCCCTTTAGGGATCATGATGCCAGCTTCCATTGAAGTGTGCATTTCATCGCCTGTACGGTCAAGGAAGCCTGTGTTGATGAAGAATACACGCTCTTTGGCTGCACGGATGCATTCTTTCAGGTTTACTGAAGTACGGCGCTCTTCGTCCATGATACCGACTTTGATTGTGTTTTTCGGTAATCCAAGGATTGCTTCGACACGGTCAAAGGTTTCGCAGGCAAAGGCTACTTCTTCAGGGCCGTGCATTTTTGGTTTCACGATGTAGATGGAGCCCTTGCGGGTATTGCGCATAGGAGCATCTTCGGCTTTTTGCAGGTTATGCATGGCGATCATGGAAGTCACGATTGCATCCATCAAACCTTCAGGAACCTCAGAACCATCTGGCAGATTGATGGCCGGGTTTGTCATCAGGTGACCTACGTTACGGACAAGCATAAGGCTGCGGCCGTGCAGTTTCAGGGTTGAATAATCAGGAGCTGTATATACGCGGTCAGCATTCAGATCGCGCGTTACAGTCTGGTCGCCCTTCATAAACGTGTCTTTCAGATCACCTTTCATCAGGCCAAGCCAGTTTGTGTAGGCAACAACTTTGTCTTCTGCATCAACGGCTGCAACACTGTCTTCGCAATCCATAATTGTTGACAGAGCTGCCTCAAGGTGAACGTCTGCTACATTTGCAGCATCAGTTTTACCGATAGGGCTGTCAGCATTGATCAGGATTTCGATATGCAGGCCGTTGTTCTGCAGAAGAATTGCTGATGGTGAAGTTGCTTCACCTTTAAAGCCTGCAAATTGTGACGGGTCTTTCAGGCCGACAACCTGATCGCCGATTGTTACTTCAAGACCGTTTGCGCCGACAACATAAGATGTAGAAGCAGAGTGAGAACCTGACGCGAGAGGTGCTGCATTATCAAGGAAATTTCTCGCCCATGCGATAACCTTTGCACCGCGTGCCGGGTCGTAACCAGCCTGCTCTGTACCGTCTTTGGCAATTGCATCTGTGCCGTAAAGAGCGTCGTAAAGACTGCCCCAGCGCGCATTGGCGGCATTCAGAGCATATCTGGCATTCATTACCGGAACAACAAGCTGTGGGCCTGCCATATTGGCGATTTCATCATCAACATTCGCTGTTTCGATCGCGAAGTCAGGGCCTTCAGGCTGGATATAGCCGATTTCGCTCAAAAACTGCTTGTAGGCAGCCATGTCACGGTCCTGACCTTTACGGCTTTTTTCCCATTCACTGATTTTGGACTGCAAAGAGGCCCGTTTTTCAAGAAGAGCTTTATTTTTTGGAGCAAGGTCCTTCAAAAGGTCTGCAAATCCCTGCCAGAATGTATCTGATGGCACGCCTGTGCCTGGAAGTGCTTCTTTTTCGATGAATGCATGCAGTTCGGATGCAACCTTTAAACCTGAAACCTCAATGGTATCCGCCATATTTTTGTCCTTCGTCTTGTTCGGTCCGCAGCAGGAATGTGCCGCATGTTATGGTTTTCATGAAACAAATGAAAAGGGATTTAACAATGCGGTGGATTGACAATCTAACATTACGAGCCAGAAAAATTATGGCCGCATACTATTATCAATAATGCATTTCAATCAAATATTTTCTGATACTACTCGACATACATGAATTTATTATTGCTAAGATCAGTTTCGCCGTTCCAACGGTAGCAGACTAATGACCCCTGTTTTGCAATGCTATAATCTACACAGGCTATATTGTCAGCGAGGATCTGCGGCTCTCCTGTCATCCAGTAATGACCGAAAAAACATACAGAATCCGGTGGGATATAGGCATCAGCAAAGGTTTCATTGCTCATATCTATGGGGGGAGTATCAGGCATATTTTCGACATTTACCACAACATCAGTAATATCTCTGCACTCTGTCGGCCACCAGGCAACCCGCACAACATTCCAGGGTTTGCCTTCATTATCAAGGCGTTCAACGCCATAATCGGCAAAATCTATCTCCGGTCCCTTCAGGACGGTTTCGATGATCTCAAATTCTATTGCCTGTTTATCTACCGAATTTACCACGAATTCTTCTGTCATGCACAATTCTGGTCCAAGCAGATTCCGGCTTTTATCAATGAGACCGTGATCCCAGCAGGCATGGACAAAATAACCGTGATCAATATTGATCGCGAGTGGCAGGGTCATAAACCAGTCAAGGGCATCCTGGGCTCTTTCAGGTTCTCTGGCCATTTCATCAAGAAAGGTTTTATGTCTGGCAATATTGCGTGCGTGATGGGGGCGTAAAGTTTTGCCCGTTTCCGGGTGAGTTTTATGGTAAGCAATCGCGTTATATTCATGATTACCCATCAACGCCCGGGCATCACCGTTATCGACCATTTTTCGGATAATATCGACGGTTTCGAGGTTTTCCGGACCACGGTTAATATAATCACCGATGAACAGGGCTTTGCGCTCTGAATGGCTGTAACCGTTTGCTTTTTTCTCGTAGCCCAGCTTTGTCAGAAGTGCCTGGAGCTGCTCTGCATGCGCGTGAATATCTCCAATAATATCCAGTTGGTATTGACTGCTAATGTTGAATCTCCATTGCACTATATTTTTGATTGTCCGCAAGGGTAAATTGATTCGATGAACGAAATATACAATGCTGTGTATAACAGGCATCAAGGGGTTATGCAAAAGCAGGAAGCTGATTGCTGTATTCGGGATGAAATGCAAAACAGGTGCTGCTATTTAAAGGCAGCAGCACCTGCCGGAAACTCACTATTCGCCCTTGAGGTAATTAACCTGGCGGTCAACCCAGTTGACTATAGCCTGGCCGGTTCCACTGCTGGCTTCAAGCTCCTGACAAACACTTACAGGTATGGTTGTCACTTTTGTTTTAGCTACACAGTTCTGTGGTTTACTGACTTCACCATTAACTGCCTGATTGATATCTGCCGGTTTTTCACAGACTTCGTATGTCTGATAGGCAAGAGGAAGATTAGGCTCTTCGCCACGCCATGCCCATGCACCGGCAAAAGTATGCGGTCTCAATCCCCGTTTCTCCAGAGAAGGGTCGCGCTTGCCCTCATCTTCTGCAGGATCAATATCCGGGAAGGTCAACCCGCTGATATTAGTGCCAAGGAACTGCGCACCAGCGATGGATTTGAAATATATTTCAGCACCTGTCAGGTCAGCATTCTGGAATGAAGAACATGTCAGATCAACATCATAAAGTTTGGCGCCCTGCATCTTAACATCAACAAAGGAAGCCCGATTAAGGCTGATCTCTGATATTGTAATTTTTCTCAGGTCGGAACTTTTGATTTTTGCCTTTTTAAGAGCATTAACCGCCATATTGTCCCGTTCGAGACGAATTCCTTCATTACGACGGTCACTGTAGAAATCAAAGTTTTCAAAACTGCGACGGGATCTGATCAGGCAAAATGATTTGAAGGGGCACATCGGATAGTGAATATCCCTGTTGAGATAATCGATAGCCATTGCAGCAAGATCACTTTGCGGCCTGTTCGCATTTAATGCCTGAAAAGACCTTTCTGTTCGTTCATTGTGGCGATATTCGTTTTCTGAAATAAACGCAATAACAGCAAGGATAATACCTGCCTTCGCACCAATCTCCAGAATATAGCCAAACCATTTTCGTTCGCTAGCACCCGGTTCTTCCTGGTCCGGTCCCTTGGTTTTTTCGCTCACCTTACCCCCCAGAGTTTTCCACTCAAACTCACTCACAATTGACTACTTTTTTTTAAACTATTTTGAAATCTTGACACAGTGTCCACCAAGCGTACCTTTTTTTGCTGCTCCCATGTAAACCTCAGGAGGTTTACAGTCAGAAAAAGCTTTTGCAACGCGGGTTTCTATTTTCCAGCCATCAGCAGGGTAAACGCACTGGCCACCGAACTTTGCAGCTTTGGGAGAGCCTACGAATGTACCACCGGGGCATTTGTCGTCGTTAGCATCTTCAACCTTTGCGATACAGCCCTGCAATGGATAGATACACTGACCACCATATTTGAACTTGTTACGCGGCCCAACGTAGCTAAGACCTTTTTCGCAATTAAATTTGGTGATTGGTACAGTCTTGATCGGACAATACTCCACCGCTGATGCAGATGCGAAAGACACCAACAGAAAGGCAACTACAATAGCGAGGCGGGAAAACATTATTCTCTCCATTTAATTTTCAGCGCAAAGCCATATTTGCAGAATTGCGCCATTCTTCTTTGCACCAGATCATACGCGATCCGCCTATTCGTTTTAAATTAATTAGACGAGCAAAGCGATAATTTCATGACATGGAGCCATTTAGGCAACGTTTTATGATATAAGACTAACATATACAATATGAACAATGGATGAGTGGGGTATTCACGAACCTCCCTGCACAGATTTTATTTTTGATGCCCGTCATCAGGAGCATTTTATATAAAAAAGGAGGCCCGAAGACCTCCCCTGAATTCCTGTATAAAACCGTCAGACAGCGACTGCTATCAGGCAGCTTCGCCATTACTGCCGTCAAGCTTTGTTACAGTGATATCCTGATGCGGGTACGGAATTGTAATACCCTCTTTATCAAAGGTTGTTTTGATCGTTTCGGTCAGGTGAAAACGTACGCCCCAATAGTCTGAGCTGTTTACCCATGGACGCACAACGAGATTGACCGAACTGTCAGCAAGTTCTGAAACAGCGATAACAGGATCCGGGTCAGGCAGAATACGGTCTTCTGAAGCAAGAATTTCTCCAAGTACCCGTTTTACTTTCTGCAGGTCATCGTCATAACTCACACCGATAACCAGATCGACACGACGCGTTTTCTTTGCCGAATAATTTGTGATTGTACCACCAGTTATGGCGTTATTGGGTACGATAACCTGTTTGTTGTCACCTGTTTTTAATGAGATTGTGAAGATGGAAATATCTTCAACAACTCCGGATGTTCCGCCTGCTTCGATAAAGTCTCCAAGTTTAAAGGGACGAAACAGGATGATCATGAAGCCTGATGCAAAATTGGAAAGAGAACTTTGCAGAGCAAGACCAATTGCGAGGCCTGCTGCTGCAATTACCGCCGCTAATGATGTTGTCTCGATACCAAGCTGAGAGAGAGCTGCAATTACGACAAAAACCAGTCCGAGAGCGTAAAGGATGTTACCTCCGAAAACGACCAGAGTTTCATCGACATCCTTGCGTCTCATCATGGATTGCAGAACTGAAACCAGCCTGGCAGCAACCCAGCGACCTATTATGAAGATCGCTACTGCGATAAGTACTTTAAGGCCGTAACCTGTAACCAGGTCCCAACCACTTCCAGATAAGGCTTCTACAGAATTTTGCATTATCATCTCCATGTTTTCCTGAACCTGAGGGTTTCTGCACCGCAGGCTGCAAATATTCATTTTTATATATTTGATTTATTTGATATTTGTGGAAAAATAAAGGTTTATACAGAGTTATTGCTGAAGCGGAACCAGATTAGGCTCAAAGCCGATTAATTTTATCTCTTCTGTTGGATAAAGATGCGCAAAATGCTAATAAATCTGAGGTGGGATATCTCTGAACATATTTAAAGAAGATTTGTGCCGCAGGGCACTTATCCCTGTCCAACCCGCAGCAAGCAAGACCAGATTAACAGGTCCCGAGCCTGGTGAGAAAAATATGCGCCTGTTTAACTTCCTGAGCTTTTGTACTGTCTGTTTCCTGTCAACTTCGGCTATGGCGGAAACACTGACAATTGCAGTTGCCTCTAACTTTGCCAAACCAATCAAAGAAATTGCAAAAAGGTATGAAAAACAGACGCAAAATACAGTCAGACTCTCATTTGGCTCCTCCGGAAAAATTTATGCGCAGATAAAAAACGGCGCTCCGTTTGATATTTTTCTTTCTGCAGACCAAAGCAAACCTGAAGCGCTGGAGAAAGAAGGCTATATTATTGATGGTTCACGTTTTACCTATGCTACAGGGCGGCTGGTTCTATGGTCAGGGAACCCGGAGCTTGTTGATGGCAAGGGGAATGTCCTTAAGATAAATAAATACAGAAAGCTTGCTATTGCAAACCCAAAGCTTGCCCCGTACGGACGCGCAGCCAGCGAAGTCCTGTCTGCTCTCAAACTTTCAGGCACCGCACAACCAAAACTGATTATTGGAGAGAATATCTCGCAAACCTATCAGTTTGTGGGTACCGGAAATGCGGAGATCGGTTTTATTGCCTACTCGCAGATTTTTCATAAAGGTAATGTTAAAAACGGATCTGTATGGATTGTTCCAGCAGCACTGCATAGCCCTATCAAACAGGATGCAGTTATTCTAAAGAGGGGGAAAAGCAAGGCAGCATCCCGGTTTATAGATTTTCTGCGTGAGAGTGAAGCAAAAACCATTATAGAGTCATATGGCTATCAAACCGAATAGGATATTTTTCGAATGGGACTTTCGGAGGCTGATCTGGCAGCCATCTGGCTTACTGTAAAGCTGGCAACAACTGTTACACTTCTGCTGCTTCTGATTGGTACTCCACTTGCCTGGTGGCTGGCCAGAACCCGGTCATGGTGGAAGGGCCCTGTCGGGGCGCTGGTTGCCCTGCCGCTTATCCTGCCCCCTACTGTTATTGGCTTTTATCTGCTTATCGCCATGGGGCCAAACGGGCCTGTGGGACAGCTAACGACAGCTCTTGGGCTGGGCACCCTGCCCTTTACTTTTCAGGGGCTCGTCATTGCTTCAATAATTTATTCATTACCATTTGTTGTTCAGCCTATTCAGAATTCCATTGAAGCCATGGGTGAACGCCCGCTGGAGATTGCGGCAACACTTGGTGCCGGGCCGTGGGACAGATTTTTTACAGTTGTTCTTCCTGTAGCAAAGCCGGGTTTTATTACGGCAGCTATTCTTGGATTTGCCCATACTGTCGGAGAGTTTGGTCTGGTACTTATGATTGGTGGCAACATTCCCGGTGTTACAAAAGTGGTTTCAGTTCAGATTTATGACCATGTTGAAGCGCTGGATTATATGCAGGCGCACTGGTTATCAGGCTTTATGCTACTGTTTTCTTTTGCCATTCTGCTTGGGTTATATATTTTTCAAAGTGGTTATAGCAGGAACAGTTCCAGGCCGGGAGTTGGTATCCGATGAATTCCAAAGAGATCCAGCTGCAAATTCAGGCCAGTTTCAGGAGCAGAAAAAGAGAAAACTTCAAGCTGGATGTTGATCTGAGGATTCCCGGAGAGGGGGTCACGGCTATATTCGGTGCCTCCGGATCGGGGAAAACAACCCTGTTAAGATGTATAGCCGGGCTTGAGAGGTTTGATGGAAATACTGTCGTTATCAATAAGGATATCTGGCAACAGGGGAAAATCTTTCTTCCTACACATAAACGCTCTCTTGGATATGTTTTTCAGGAATCCAGCCTGCTTCCCCACCTTACTGCTCAGGGTAATCTGGATTACGCCAGGAAAAGAACGAAGCAGAACAATACTCCGGATGCATATCAAAAGATAGTTTCCCTTATGGGAATAGAACATGTTCTGGCTAACTTTCCTGATCAGCTATCAGGCGGGGAACGACAAAGAGTGGCTATTGCTCAGGCTCTGTTGATCAATCCGGCCCTGCTGTTAATGGACGAACCGCTGGCATCACTGGATGAAGCAAGGAAGCGGGAAATCCTGCCTTACCTTAAACGATTGAAAAACAATGTTGATATTCCAATTTTATATATCAGTCATTCAATTGATGAAATAACCAGGCTGGCTGATCATCTTGTTGTACTAGAGATGGGGCAGGTGATTGCAGAGGGTGCGCTTTGTGATGTTCTGTCGGATATCAG
The DNA here is from genome assembly GCA_050633205.1 of Methyloligellaceae bacterium. GTDB lineage: Bacteria > Pseudomonadota > Alphaproteobacteria > Rhizobiales > CBDHHC01 > CBDHHC01. The sequence continues at coordinate 38,476 of JBOEGA010000129.1, forward strand.
CCTGCCTGTTCAACTGGGAGAAGATACCGGAGTTGTTCTTGAAGCGACTGTTACCGAACGGGACAGAAAATGGGGGCTTACCCAAATAAAAGCCGGGTCTGCTGATATGTGGGTCAAGGATACAGGAGAGGATATTGGCGAGGAACTGCGTGTCAGAATACTTGCCAGAGATGTCAGTATTACCCTGGAGTCTCACGAAAATACCAGTATCCTAAACCGGCTTTCAGCAGAAATTATTGAGATTGCGGCTGATACAGACAACTCGATGTCACTTGTTAAGCTGAATTCAGGTGGCAATATAATTCTGGCACGAATTACGAAGCGATCCGTGGAACAGCTTAAACTTAAATGTGGCATGAATGTCCGTGCTCAAGTTAAGTCAGTTGCAGTTGTTCATTAACAAAATTCATTTCAATAAATAAAACCAAGTATTAGCTGTGAACGATACTTAACAACGTTCATTATTTGCTTGATATTATCTTTTATAGTATTGTATTGTCCAATTATTAACAGCATAATTTAAATACAGGGTATATTTACAATAATGTCTTCTTCTTTAGATCAGGATATTGAGGAGCTTTGCGACTTTCTTAAAGGACACAAAGAGATTACTAATGTTCAATTCAGCAAACAGGATAACAACCTTACGCTGAATATCAGCACCGTAGAAAAAAGCAGCATAAACAGGGATTTCATTCAGAGTATTCTGAAAAGTTACTTTAACCTGCAGCATGAGTATAATCTTGTCATAGACAATCCCAGACAAGTTGCCGTGCTCGGGGATGATGATGATGACGACCTTGTCATTGTTGCAAAACCAAAGATCAGGCCCAAATCTGCTACCCAACCAATTGTCTCATACCTGACAGAAAAAAAGGACTGGAAGCTTTTCCGTTTTTACAGCCAGGCCGGCAAGACCTTTGAGGAAGAGTATTTCAGTCCACGGGAAGATATTGCAAAAAAAGAAATCTCCAACCTGGAGGATACCTACTCTCATATACTGAGCGATCTCCAGAACAAGGTCTTTATGCGCAATATTATTGAGCTGAATATCAACTGTATGAATTCCAATGAGCTGAAGGGATTATATATTGAAGCCCTCAGGGGATTACCGATCCAGCTCAAGAACCGGCTGGCAATATCTCTTGTTCGAATTCCCGGTAATGTATCAATACATGTACTGCGACAGGCAGCGCTGATCTGTAAACTCTGCACTGACAATATTTTCCTGTCTTTCCCTTATCAGGGCATACTGGAACAGAAGAAACTCAGCCAGATATATGGTATATCCGGGTATATTATTACAGTTGAAAAAGGAACTGTCAGCACTTTTGAGGAAGTGAAGAAAATCTATGAGCGGCTGAATACTCTCTTTCCTGACAAACGGGTGTTTGTAATCTTCAGTGAAGAGAAGGATTATGGAGCAACTTACAGAAGCTCAAATATTGCAAGGCTGCATGAAAGAGAGAAAATTGGAGTAGAGGGCTCCCCTACTCCATAACTGTCGGCCTGATTTACAGTGCAAGAAGCAGTGCTTCAGCACTTGAAACATCAACAGAGCTCGGAGCATCTTCTACACTCAATGCAGAAACCTGTCCGTTCTCAACGACCATAACATAGCGTTTTGAACGCGTACCAAGTCCAAAGCCGGATCCATCGAAGTCAAGACCAATTGCTTTTGTGAATTCGGCATTTCCATCTGACAAGAACAGTATTTTATCGCTGCTGCCAGTTTCCTGTGCCCATGCGCCCATAACAAACATATCGTTTACAGCAACACAGGCTACTGTATCGACGCCCTTTGCCTTGATCGCATCTACATTCGAAATGAAGCCGGGTAAATGCTGGTTGTGGCATGAAGGGGTGTAGGCTCCCGGAACTGCGAAAATTACGACTTTTTTACCGTCAAAGATCTCAGATGTTTTCAGTTCCTTTGGCCCTTCAGATGTCATTGTTCTGAAAGTTGTTTCAGGTAATTTATCACCAACACTTATTGTCATTTCCTATTCCCTTCAAATTTATTGCTCAGGATTGCAGTTTCACCCAAGAGATACAGAACAACGTCTGCAAGTTCCAGAGGTAAATGGTTCTATTGCACGACCCATTTGGTTTCCGACTGGCCAATATCTGATACAAGAGTCACTGTGATCGTCTTTCCTATCAGATCGGAGACTTTGTCTCCCCTGGTCAGATCAATCCGGTAAGTTTTGTTTTTTTCATCGCTTTTTCCTGCAACCTCTTTCGGGTCAGCAACAAAGAAGCCATCCGATACTTCAATGAAGATCTCAGCCTTTTTTGTTCCATCCGGGAAAGTGGTGCTCAGGTCCAGATAGGGTGTTTTTTCCTTTAGCGCTGATTTTACAGAGTTAACAACCGGAACTTTATCAACTTTCTGACTGACTTTTACTTTTTTCGGTACACGGTTCAAAAAGTGCATGAGCAACTTATGATCCGTGAAAGATGTTTTACTGCCACCGGGAACCTGAAAGGATAATGTTCGTTCCTCCGGGATGCAGATTTCCAGACAGGCGCCATAACCAAAGACCAGATTTACATTAATCGGCTTGTTTCTGTCTTCAGGTTCAAGCATTATCGGGAAAACAACTTCTCCCTTATAACCTATTGAAGAACCATAAGGGTCTTTCAGTGTGGTCGGGGCCGGCCACAGTATTTTTACTGATTTCAGGTTTTCTGACTTTTTCCAGTCAAAGAAGGGGGGAACACCTGAATCTCCTGGTCTGCGCCAATACGTCTTCCATTTCTTCTGCATTTTTATATGTAAACCAATAAGGTGGCTGGTTTCGCCCTCTCCTGGCAGAGAGTTTGGATGCAGGACTCTGACTTTGCTATATTTTTCCCTTTTCAGCGGACTTTCTGCCTGAGCCGGTGCAATAGCCATAAATCCAGAGATAATAAACAGCATTGCTGAAGAAAACAGATTTACGTTCAAAGCGTTTTTACCATTCCCGGAATTTCGTATAACTGGCATATTTACTCCGTATTTACCGTAACAACCGAACAAAAGAAAATGTTTGTATGTAATTTAGATAAGACAATTATCATGATTATCCACTTCAATTCTGTTATAATGCTAATCACATAAGTGTGAGTTGTTATAATCATTTGAATTGAAGCAGGGTTAGCATAATGTTATGCAACCTGACTTCATGTAACCCCCAGAGAGCGGCTAACCTGCAGTATATGTCACAAGAAACAACAAACGAATCAGAAGACTCTCAAGACGGATATTTAAACGGCCAATTGCTGATTGCAATGCCTTCAATATCCGATACCCGCTTTGACCATGCGGTTATATACATCTGTGCGCACTCGACTGAAGGTGCCATGGGCATAATTGTTAATCAGCCGGCGGATCATATCAGTTTTCCTGAACTTGTGGAACAGCTTGAAATAGAGCCTGATGCTGAGGATCTTACGACACTGGCATCCATGCCGGTGCATGTTGGCGGGCCCGTTGAAACCGGGCGGGGTTTTGTACTTCACAGTTCTGATTATTTTGCAGACAATGCGACTCTTACCATCAATGACTCAGTATATCTGACTGCAACAATTGATATTTTAAGAGCTATTGTGAATGGTGACGGACCAAAGAAATCTCTTCTTGCACTGGGTTTTGCCGGATGGAGCCCCGGTCAGCTTGAGGAGGAAATTCAGGAGAACGGGTGGCTTAACTGTGATGCGGATGCTGATATAATTTTTAATTGTGAGACAAGCAAAAAATATAAAAAAGCATTGGCAAAACTTGGTGTTGATCCTTCTCACCTTGTTGGTGAAGCCGGACATGCCTAAAAAGCGGCTTGTTGTTGAACCGTCGCTAGTTAGCCATTAAATAGTCTTAAAAATCCCAGACTCTGAATTTGCATGCATTCCGGCAAACAAAGCCGGAAAGCTCCAGTTAATATATTCGCAACCTAGAATACGCAAAAAAAATTATTATCTTAACTTATAAGCGCAAATGTGTATAATCTGGAAAATTATACACATTGGAGTTTCGGAATATGCGAACGAATATCGATATTGATGACTACTTGATGAATGAAGCCATGGAGCTGGCTGGACATAAAACTAAAAAAGAAACAGTAGAGGACGCCCTGAATCTTCTTATTCAGATTAAACGTCAGGAAGCAATTCGTGAATTCCGTGGCAAACTCAGGTGGGAAGATGATTCGGACGATATACGGACAAATTAAATCATGCTGCTTGTAGATACCTCTGTTTGGGTTCCATTTTTCAACGGCCAAGTATCCGAGAAAGCCAATACACTCGATTATTTGCTCGGACGAGAACTTGTTCTCATGGGAGATCTGATATTAACGGAGGTTTTACAGGGCTTCCGGCAAGACGATCATTTTGCTGCTGCAAAACAGGTACTGGGGTCTCTGGAAATACGAAACCTTGGCGGAGAGGAAATAGCCCTCTCAGCTGCCAATAATTACAGGATATTACGCAGGAAGGGTGTGCCTACGCCCGGTATAACCGATATGTTTGTTGGCACCTATTGCATCCTGCACAGCCTGACGCTTCTACATGATGATGAGTGTTTTTATGTTATGGAAGAGCATCTGGGGCTAACCAGTTACTAGAGCATGACGTGAAACCTTTTTAATTACGTCAAATCTGCAGATGGCTCTTCACCATCTGCAATTACTCCCTCAAACCAAATCAAACAGCAGAAGCTTTTCGCGCTTCTTCAGTTCTGGCGTGAAACTCGCGCAGGACTTCCAGTTCTTCATGTGTCGGAGGTGGAGTTTCTATCAGATCATCGGCGTAAGATACGTCCCAGCGCACGGTGTCTTCAAATTCTTCTCTGGTTACACCAGGATGCAGAGAAACAGCCTTGAACTCTTTTGTTTCAGGGTCCGGCTTCCATACGCCAAGATCTGTGATCAGGAGGGTCGGTCCTTTTGTTTTCAGCCCCATTTTTTCACGGTGATTGCCGCCCGTGCCATGGCCTACTGATGTCAGAAAATCGAGAGTTTTAACAAAAGCACGTGGCTTCTGCTTCATGGTAATAAAAATTTCCTGACAGGAAACTGCGATTTCAGCAGCTCCACCTGAGCCTGGCAAACGTACATCAGGCTTATGGTAGTCACCGATGACTGTTGAATTCAGGTTTCCGAAAGGATCAATTTGTGCGCCACCAAGAAAGCCAATAGTGATACGGCCACCCTGCAGCCAGTAACGAAACATTTCGGGCACTGATACGGTTGTGGTTGATGTCTGGCAGAGTTCACCATCACCGATGGAAAGGGGTAGAATATCCGGAGAGGTTCCCAGTGTTCCAGACTCATAAATCAATGTAATATCAGGAGCATGGGTCATGCGGGCAAGGTTACATGCGGCAGAAGGAGCGCCGATACCGACGAAGCATATATCCTCACTTTTCAGAGAGCGGGCTGCCGCGATAGTCATCATTTCAGCGGGAGTAAAATTATGCATGACGCGAACCTCTCAACTTTTCAACACGTTCGGCAAAAACCTCAGGTCCAACATTCAGAACATTTTCCTCCATCCAGGCGAGAAAAGTTTCGCGGTCTGAAGAAATTTTGTCCCATTCCAGATAGAAGCTGTTATCACGGTTATAAACACCATGAGAGTATGAAGGGTGAGAACCACCCGGCACATGTACGATTGCGGTTAATGTCCAGGATGGCAATACACACGCATTGTGATGCACATTATCAAAATCATCGACAATTTCGTCGACAGTCACAACCACTTTTTTAGATGCAAGTGCAGTCTCTTTCTGGACGCCTGTAATACCCTCAACCAGCACGTCACCTTTTTTATTGGCTCTTTGTGCATGAATGATGCCTACATCCGGGTTAATTGACGGAATTGCAGTCAGTGTTTCTCCAGTGAAGGGGCAGTCTATAAATTTGTAATTGGGGTTTACGTGCTTCAGGCCAGTTTCTGTATAACCACGATAGATTGCACATGGAAGTCCTGCTGCGCCTGCTTCATAGGCACTGGCCATACCTGCATGGGAATATTCCTCAAGCTCCAGCGGAGCGGGCCATTCTTCCTTCACGGCATCGCTAACTCTTCGTAACAATCCAACGCCCGGGTTCCCTACATAGGCATAGACTAATTTACTGGCACAATTCATTCCGACCAGCTGATCGTATATGATATCCGGTGTCATACGAATGAGTGTAAGATTTTTTTTGCCCTGCCTTATAGCTTCATGCGCGGCTGCATGAGGTATAAGATGAGTAAAGCCTTCAAAAGCTACAGCATCTCCATCATTTAGATTTTCTGCAATAGCCTGTTTTAGTGAAAGAAACTGGACCATGTTTACTATATTTTTTTCTTCTACTTTATGATTAACACTTTATTATAGTATCTAACTTTTGAGAAAGGCAATTGATTTTTGCTATAATCTTAAGCAGAAGAAAAGCTTATTTGCTTTAGACCTTGTTATTTATGCCGTTTTCAGCCTTATTCCCGGCAATTTTAAACTGCCTGCTATTACAGCAAAGCATACCATTATACCTTGGGAGGACTGTGAAACCTGTAGGGTTCACCAGTATTTCCATAACAGGAGAAAATTATTTCTTTTCCAGAAGATAGATCCTAAGGGCAAGTTGGGAGTAAGATGTTTCCTTGCGGGCCCAGGTTGAAAGCTCCTCACGAACACTGTCAAAGTCATATTGAAAAGCATTGGAAGTTTCAAAAATATCAATCCATAAAAGAAACATCTGCAACAGACTACTGTTGGTAAATGGCCCGGTCTGGGGAACAATAACCTGCTCTTCACCGCGAAGCTCCCACCCAGCTGCCTGACGAAGGTTGTGACCTAACTGGTCAATAGACCCTCTGTTCTTGTTCAGTTGTGCACTTGCATTTTCAATTTTATCAAGGGTATCCCAGAACAAGGGGGTCGGAGGAAAGTTTTTCGCGCGCCCGGGGTCCGGCTCAATGATGATCATTGAGGAATTTCCGGATGTCATTCGATGTGCATCGAACAACATCTGTTCGAGGCCATTCATATGTTGAACTGTCAGGCGTAACAGCACGGCATCAAAAAGTTTATCAGATTTGTAATCAAAAAAATCACTGCATTGAAATTCTATATTTCCCTGCAAGGCATTTGCTTTTGCCAGCCTGATTAATTCTCCTGACTTATCTATGCCTGTATATTTTTTGTCAGAAAAATAAGTATGTAATTTGGTCAGGTAATAACCATTGCCGCACCCAACATCAAGAACCTGCTCAGCGTTATTCCAGACCTCTGACCCCAGAAAGAACTGCAGCTCAAAAGGAAACAGCAAATCTGTTTGAATATCCAGAAGGACATCCCAGTTTAGCAGAGCATTATCATAGTTCGTTCTCATTAAATCCTGAGGTGTATTTTCAGTCTGCTGCATCACATAATCCCAGTAAAAAAAACTCATGATGGGTACGCTATGCCGCAAGCGCAAGTCAAAATACTCTCAGAAAAAAACTGTTAAATCTAAAGCAAATAGGAGCTTTCTCTAAATAGTCTCATGTCATCAGAAACATATTTCAACAATTCGCTGGGGTGAACAAACTCCTCTCTAAACCAAGGGTTCATCTTAGTATCAAAGATATCTTTTAACCATTCGATAGTCAGTGCTTTTCTCGACACTTTTTTTACATCGGGATGGTAAGTCATCCAGAGTTCCAGCGGGTAACTCGTCCTGTTGTCGATATCCAACGGCACCAGAGGAGCCCCCAATGCGTAAATATAGGTTGGCAGAGCACCAATAACCGAACCGCGCATGACTGCATGAAAGTGAGCTGCGCTTCCATTGGTTCTGAGGGCGATATTATCTTTAATGTCATGGGTAAAGTAATCCAGGAATACACTGTCATCAATCTGAGGTGCTACCTGCTGCACAAAACGGTGTTTTATCAGGTCCTGATCTTTTACGGGCGTTCCGTAAATATCCAGATATGACTGCGCTGCAAACGGGTAAATATGGATAAAGCCCAGACTACATACTTTCAGATCCGGATTTTCAGGGCGAACAAACTGAATTGAAACATCTGCTTCCTGACGAAGTACATCGGCACTATCCATTGCACAGCGCAAATTCAGAGATACCTGCGGAAAACTCCTGTTAAATTCAAGTACTTTTGGCATTACCCAGTAAGAGCCGATGCCTTCGGTGATTGAGACTGTAACCTCGCCTTTTTCGTCATCATCCATAGACAGACGAGTACGCATGAATGCATTTGCAGCAGTCCCCATTGCCTGAGCGGCTTCCAGTAAAGAGGCTCCTTCATCTGTTAATACTATACCTTCAGGAAGACGTTTGAATAATCTTACACCAAGTGCCTTCTCCATACGATCAATGCGGCGTGTTAAAGTTGATGTGCTGGTGCCAAGAGCATTTGCCGCTTTTCGAAGACTGACTTCCTCTACGCAGACCAGAAAAACCCTTATGTCATCCCAGGAGGGTTCCCCAATTTCGGGGTTTCCAGTGAAGCGCTCCAATTTTGAAACAGTCCGTTTCAGTATTTCAGGCATCCCCTCGCTCCCTTTTTTGTTAGCATAACTACTATACTTAATTTTTTATTAATATTAAACCCAGGACGTATATTATGAATTATTTTAAAAACAATGGTTTAGAAAAAAAGATCTACGCCAAGCATGAATTTGACCTATTGAATGCTCCAGTTAAACGAAGAATAGAACTCAGAAGATGTACTCTGCAGGACATCAGCAAGGTATGCGAATTTACTGAAAGTGAGCTGCCAGGAGAAGTCGCCAGAGCAGAAGTTGTTCGCAGTGCGCTTGGTGTTAACAAGAATAATATTCTCACTTTCTGGAATAATAACAGAATGGTTGGTGTCTGGGCAATGTTAATGCTTAACCACCTGGGACTGGAACGAATTCTACTTGGTGAATTCGACAGCCTGAATCCTTCTACCAAATGCCTTTCCCCCCGGTTGGAAACTCCTATGGGAATTTATGTATGGGCTGTTATTGCGCCGGGTATTGCGGCTGAGGGTATCAGACATGTCAGCGCGTTCCTTCGCGCTCCCATCTACAGAAATACAAACCTCTTTACCCGCCCCAATACAAAGGCAGGTGTCAGAATCAACCAGGGGGTGGGTTTTGCACCGGTAAAATGCGGAACGGAAGGTCTTTATCGTTATACCCGTATAGCAAACCGCTATAACCCACTCAAAGCAGCTGCGTAAGGGAGAATGAAATATGCAACATCCCTTATATGACTCTTTCAGAGACAGCCATGATGGTGAAAACAATGCACATGACCGCATTGGTATCAAGGTTGTGCAGACTATTGAAGAATGGATGCAGGTTACAGCAATTCGCTCGGCAGTCTTTATGAGCGAGCAAAACTGCCCTTACGCAGAAGAGTTTGATGGCAATGACTTCAGTTCAACTCATCTGATTGGTTACAAGGGGCGAGACCCTGTCGCCTGTGTTCGTCTGCGTTTCTTTGCGGACTTCGCAAAACTGGAACGCCTGGCAGTGCTGCACCATCATCGCAATCCTGCCATATCATTTAAAATTGTCCGTGCTGCAATCGAACTTATCAGCAAGAAAGGCTACAGCGTTATCTACGGCCATGCTCAGGCAAGGCTGGTAAAATTCTGGTCCCTGTTTGGCTTCAAAGTTATTGAAAACAAACCGGACTTTCAATTCTCTGACTTCTCATACAAAGAGATCGTTAATCACATTAAACCTGACCCGCAAGCTATCTCCATTGATGACGACCCTCATGTCATTATCAGGCCGGAAGGCTCGTGGCATAAGGTTGGTATCCTCGAAGAGTCTGCCAACAGACCTGTGACTAACCCTCTAAGAAATTTAAAAGCAGCTTAGTTAAGGAACAGGGCTCTCTATGAATATTATGACGCAAAAACGATCGAGATTATTGGAACAGGCACCGTTATTTGTCTTTGTCGACCTGCAGGCTGAGTATACAGCCAAGGGACGGGCTTACGCTTTACAGGGCATGAAACAGTGTATTCATAACTGCAAACGGGTATTGGACTATGCAAGAAAGAATGGTCTTCCAATAGCTCATTTTCGCCAGATTCATAGAGGGGCCTTTTTCAATAAGTCATCAGAATTTGTGCATTGGCTTGAAGATTTCAAACCAATTCACAGTGAGATGATTTTTGAGAGAGATCTGCCATCCTGTTACAGCAACAAGGCTTTCTGCAGACTGCTTGATAATATGAATAACCCACATATTGTTTTGCTGGGACTGACTGGCCCTCAGGCCTGCCTGTCGACTGCTGTCGATGCCTATCACAGGAACCATGATCTTACATTTCTCAGGGATTGTTCTGCAACTCCCGCGATGGGAAATATTCCCGAGTATAAAGCACATCAATATATTTCTCAGGTGATTAACCTGTATGCAAGAGTCCTTCGTACAAAGGACTTCATGCAACAGCATCACCCCAAGAATGTCAAATGGCTATAGGGCTTAAATACCCCAACTTCACCGGGCCACCTGTTCTAGCACTATTGGTGGCCCCGGCCTTTTTTTGATTATCTGTCCCGGGCTGAGGACCTGTCGCAGATCCAACTTATTGATATTTTACACCATATTGACTTTCCTCACATTTGGACCAATCATGGCCGCCCAAATTAACAACAGCAGGACGGCTCTTTATGGCAAGATTCACCGATAAAATCGTAATAATAACAGGCGCAGGCAGTGGAATTGGCAGATCAGCAGCACAACTTTTTGCGGCAGAAGGAGCAAAGGTTACGGCGGTTGATATCAATGAAACCGTAAACGAGACTGTGGATCTGATTAAAGCAGATGGTCTGACTGCAAAGGCTGTGCAGGCTGATGCCGGTTCTGAAGAGGATATTTCCAGCCTTGTCGATTCAGTTGTGGCGGAACATGGCGGTCTTGATATCATGTGTGCCAACGCCGGAGTTGCCGGTGGAACCAAAGGTCTGTTTGATGTGACCGGTGATGACTGGATGAACCTGTTGCGCGTTAATCTTGTCGGTCCTTTCCTTGCTATTAAATATGCAGCTCCTCATATGAAAACCCGTGGCGGCGGTTCTATAATTTGTACTGCAAGTGTGGCTGGTCTGCGTTCCGGTGCTGGCGGTGCCCCCTATTCTGCTTCGAAAGCCGGAGTTATCAACCTTGTGCAAACGTCTGCACAGCAACTTTCGACAAGCAATATCCGCGTTAATGCAGTATGTCCCGGCCTGATTGAAACAGGTATGACGCAAGTAGTATTTGATTATGCAAGAAGCGCTGGCAAAGAAGACAAAATTGGCCGTCTTAATCCGATGCGCCGTGGCGGCAAACCAGAGGAAATTGCGCGGGCAATGCTTTTCCTTGCCTCTGATGACGCAAGCTATGTGAATGGTCAGGCGCTTGCTGTTGATGGTGGCCTGTCGAGCTCCCACCCTGTTACCAGACAGGAATATGGACAGGTGGCTTTCTAATTATCTAATTATGATTGCAAAAGTACTTTCAGGTAAGCTCACCCTGTTTACCTGAGAGGCTGTATCACTTCTGGACCGGAATAAAAATCATATTAATTCGCGATTAAGCAAAATTTCTGTGAATATGTTTTGTTTACCTTTTCAATAATTTTTGCCTTTTTCCTTATAATCCGGAAGGATCGCCGAGGAATAACAATATTGTTATTACGGCTCTGAACGTGCTGCCGAGCGTATTTTCCTTCTGATATCATTAAAACCCAGCCTGCTAACCTCTTCATACACATATATTATGTTCTTATTTTCACTGCTTAACATGGCTCTGCATAAGGTTCTGGCGACTTCCCATAGCTTATAACCATTATCAGAGGGGGGGCCTGATGAGGTAATATCGATCAGTTTTTCTTATTGATAAGCAAAGATAACATGATTTGATATTATCGAGTTTTTCATTATTCTAATTCTAAATTCGCCATGAATGTCACAATAAATGGTTCATACAAAAGCAGATGAAAAACCACTATAGGAGATAATATGAACAGCGAAAGCAAATGCCCAGTAATGGGTGGTGCTCACAACCTTAAAGCTGGCGGTGGCACATCTAATGAAGACTGGTGGCCGAACCAGCTAAAGCTTAATATTCTGCATCAACATTCGTCCCTGTCCAATCCGATGGGAGAATCGTTCAATTACTCCGAAGAGTTCAAGAAGCTCGATCTTTCAGCGCTGAAAAAAGATCTGTATGCGCTGATGACAGATTCTCAGGACTGGTGGCCTGCTGACTATGGTCATTATGGACCTCTTTTCATTCGTATGGCCTGGCATAGTGCCGGAACATACAGAACTGGTGATGGCCGTGGTGGTGCCTCTTCAGGTACACAGCGTTTTGCACCTCTGAATAGCTGGCCTGATAACGTCAACCTTGATAAAGCGCGCCGTCTGCTTTGGCCAATCAAGCAGAAATATGGAAACAAGATTTCCTGGGCTGACCTGATGATCCTTGCCGGTAACTGTGCAATTGAGTCTATGGGTGGCAAGACATTCGGTTTTGCCGGTGGTCGTGCGGATGTATGGGAGCCTGAGCAGGATATTTACTGGGGTAAGGAAACCGGCTGGCTGGATGATGAGCGTTACAGCGGTGAACGTGATCTTGAAAACCCGCTGGCTGCTGTGCAGATGGGTCTGATCTATGTAAACCCTGAAGGGCCAAATGGCAATCCTGATCCTGTTGCGTCCGGTAAGGATATCCGGGAAACATTCGGTCGTATGGCCATGAATGACGAGGAGACTGTTGCACTGGTTGCGGGTGGACATACTTTTGGTAAATGTCATGGTGCAGGTGATGCGGAGCTGGTGGGTGCTGAACCTGAAGGTGCTACTATTGAAGAGCAGGGCTTTGGCTGGACCAGTAAATTCGGTAGCGGCAAAGGCGTTGACACAATAAGCAGTGGTATTGAAGGTGCGTGGACAACAAACCCGATCAAATGGGACAACGGCTATTTTGACGTTCTGTTCGGCTATGACTGGGAGCTTGTGAAAAGCCCTGCCGGTGCGAACCAGTGGGTACCAAAAGATGGTGCCGCTAATGATACTGTTCCTGATGCACATGATCCATCGAAACGCCATGCGCCAATGATGACGACTGCGGATCTGGCCTTGAGAATGGACCCTATCTATGAGCCAATCTCCCGCCGTTTCCATGAGAACCCGGAAGAGTTTGCTGAAGCTTTTGCCCGTGCATGGTTCAAGCTTACGCACCGTGATATGGGACCTCGTCCGCTATATCTTGGCTCTGAAGTTCCTGCTGAAGAGTTAATCTGGCAGGACCCTGTTCCTGCGGTTGATCATGACCTGATTGATGCGGCTGATATTGCGGCTCTTAAAGCGAAAACACTTGCATCCGGCCTTTCTGTATCAGAACTGGTTTCAACTGCATGGGCTTCTGCTTCGACGTTCCGTGGTTCGGACAAGCGCGGTGGTGCTAATGGTGCACGTATTCGCCTTGCTCCTCAAAAGGACTGGGAAGTGAACCAGCCAGCTCAACTGGCAAAAGCTCTTACGGCACTTGAAGCTGTTCAAAGTGAATTTAACTCTGCACAGTCCGGCGGCAAGAAAGTGTCTCTGGCAGATCTGATTGTTCTTGGCGGTTGTGCTGCGGTTGAAAAGGCTGCAAAAGATGCCGGGCATGATGTGACTGTTCCGTTTACTCCGGGACGTACAGATGCTTCACAAGAGCAGACTGATGTTGAATCCTTTGATGTTATGGAGCCTATCGCTGATGGTTTCCGCAACTACCAGAAGGCACAGTATAAAGTTCCTGCTGAAGAGCTTCTTGTTGACAAGGCGCAGTTGATGACATTGACAGCTCCTGAAATGACTGTGCTTGTCGGCGGTCTGCGTGTTCTTGGCACCAACTTTGGACAGACTTCTCATGGTATCTTTACCAAACAGGCTGGTACGCTAACGAATGACTTCTTCGTTAACCTGCTTGATATGAGCACTGCGTGGAAAGCAACGTCTGAAGCAAGTGATCTGTTTGAAGGACGTGACCGTACATCTGGTGACGTGAAGTGGACAGGTACTCGTGTTGACCTTGTGTTTGGTTCGAACTCACAGCTTCGTGCTCTTGCTGAAGTTTATGGTTGCGAAGATTCCAAACAAAGATTTGTTGAGGACTTTGTTGCGGCCTGGACCAAAGTTATGGATCTTGACCGCTTTGATGTGGCTTAATCATTAGAGCTGATTTTATACGAAAAATTTCAGGGCTGTGCCGGATGACTGTCTGGTGCGGCCCTGATCTTAAACCGGCCCTTATACTCATACACCTTTCCCCACCAGGGATGGGTGATGTGAGTCATCATTTCAAATGTGTTTTCATCTATGGCTGTTTCCTCGGCGTAGCCTTTTCCCATAAGCAAATTTAGGGGCAACGGGATGAGATGTCCGAACAGTTTCAGGGCATAGCCACTGTGGTTCATTATAACTTTCTCACCATCCCATGAAAACCGAACCTTCCAGCCGAGACCAAATAACATGATTTCAACCACTTCGTTATCTCTGATCTGCAGCATACGGGAATTGAATTTATAGGGTGTGCGGTTCCTGAACCTGAAGATACGAAGAAAGTGAAATGCTTTTGAATCAGGATCGCTTTTAAAGCGGACAGTTACCGGTACTTCCTTTTCATTCCTTGCGGGTATCTGCCCCATCAGTTTCAGGATTGGCCCCAGCAGTTTTATGGGGCCTTTGCACATTATGTCGAGTTTGCCATCGACTATCAGTTCATCATCTGTGTATGGGCGATTGGCGTAATGTTTCTGCAGGACTGGTGGCAGGTCATTCCAGGATTCTCCGAATACACTGCAGAAAATCGGTTCTGACTTCAGGTTGAGATTGTCAATCCGTCCTGCCCCTTTTCGGTGCAACATCCAGTTCCGTGTTCCCCGCATCCAGGGATAAGTCAGAGAGGATATATGGTCGGACCAGAACAGGCTTTTCCAGAAAGCCATAACTACATTCTGCGCCTTGCCATGACGTGCCATGAATTTCAGGGCTTTATTACCATGATAATAGTGATCATCGACAATGATCACCATCCCTTCATCCAGATCTAGCCCACGGGCATTCACTTCACGGATCAGCGGGTGATTGCTATCCGCTTCTCTTGCATTGATCAGATGCAGTTTTCCAAACTTCTTTTTTATCCTCAAGGCCAGTGCTGTCCTTGTGCATACCGGACAATCTCCATCATAGATGAAGTGTACTGCTTTATCAGTCATTAAGGTTTTCGCCACCATCATCAAGTTTCTGAGGGCGCTTCCAGTAATGGAACTGTGGAGTCCAGGAGGAATGCTCCATACCGGCCAGTGACAGGAAATGCCATATTGGAGAATACAAATCTCCGGGACCAAACATTGTTCGTCCACGACGGACTATTTTTGATGCTTTGCGTTCATAGACTGCTGCACCGGGATAATTTTTGTTGTCTCCCATGGAGCATTGCTCGGTCATATAATCACCACCACTATGAGAAGCCATTCGGAATTTCCAGCCGCGATCAAGGGCCATTCCGCGTTGCACTTCTACGGGATCTTTGGATACGAGTACCACAGCCATTGCATCTTCCAGATGGTTGAGAAAACCGTTTATACCATCTGCCCACAGCGTACAATAGCGGCAGCCCTGTCCCATATTATGGATTACCAGCAGTTTTTCCCTGCCCAGAAACAGTCTGGAAAGGCTCGTTTCGCCTTCATTGCTTTCAAATTTATAATCAGGCACTTCTATATCAGCCTCCTGCTGGCGCAATGCTGCCAGTTTCTGAGACTTTTCCATAATTTCAAACTCGAGTTTCTCTGCTTCGGTCATCAGATGTTTCCTCATTGTCAGAAAAATGATGCAATTAACTGACATACATAATAGCAATAATGTTGCTTTACTTATACTCCTCAAACAACATGGTAATTCTAATGCAGCAGGCAGTTTCTTCGGAGAGCGAAATTCAGTCACCATCTCTTCAACATACGTTTCCCGTATGGGCCAAAATCGGGCTTTTATCCTTTGGGGGCCCTGCTGCGCAGATTGCACTGATGCACCGCATTATTGTTGATGAGCGCAAATGGCTTAATGAACAGCAATATCTGAATGCTCTCAGCTTTTGTATGCTTTTGCCCGGACCTGAGGCGATGCAGCTTGCTACTTATGTGGGGTGGCGTCTGAATGGTACCATTGGCGGGCTTATTGCCGGGTTGATGTTTGTGCTGCCGGGTGCTGCTATAGTTCTTGCTCTCTCGATTGTTTATGCCTATCTGGGGCAGGTTCCTCTGATTGGAGCTATTTTTCTTGGCGTGAAAGCTGCTGTTCTGATGATCGTGATTGAGGCTTTGCTGCGTGTCTCGAAACGGGCACTGTCTTTGCCGGAGCACTGGGTAATATCGGGGCTCACTTTTATCGGGATATTCTTTCTGACATTGCCCTACCCGCTGATTATTTTCCTTGCGGCAGTTTACGGTTTCCTGCGAGGCACATCTGACAATAACAATGCGCCGCCTGTTACGACCAGTCATTTTTCACTCACTCAGACATTGAAAACGCTGGCTCTTTGGCTTGCTATCTGGTGGGTTCCTTTATTGCTGCTTGGACAGGTTGCGCCGGGCAGTATTCTGAATGATATCGGCATATTTTTCTCGAAACTTGCTGTTGTAACTTTCGGTGGAGCCTATGCTGTTCTTGCCTATATGGGGCAGGAGGTTGTACGGGAGTTTGGCTGGTTACAGACCGGCGAGATGATTGATGGCCTTGGTCTGGCCGAAACAACTCCGGGGCCGCTGATCCTTGTAACTGAATTTGTCGGTTTTCTTGCGGCCTTTCGTGATGGTGGTCTGTGGCTGGGACTGGCGGGGGCGCTGGTTACTCTGTGGGTTACGTTTACGCCTTGTTTTTTATGGATTTTTGTTGGGGCGCCCTATATCGAATGGATTACGGCTCAGCCACGATTGAAAGGTGCACTGAACGGGATTACGGCTGCTGTGGTCGGGGTTATTCTTAACCTGTCAGTCTGGTTTGCTGTGCATGTGTTTTTCTCGGAGGTAGCTACCAAAAAATTCGGAGCCGTCTCGGTTATGGTGCCGTCTCTGAATACGCTTGACTGGCGGGTGATTGTTCTGGCTGCTCTGTGCGCTGTGCTGATGTTCAGGCTGCACTGGCAGATATGGCAGACATTGCTTGTGGCATCGGTTGCGGGAGGTGTGTTTGCGCTGGTCTAACACGCACGCAAATGCTTTTAATATTGTGTTTGCAGGGTGTATTAGCGCAAAGAAGCGTAACGCACCCTGCAATTAGCCTCATAGTGATGTCTTATTCATGCAGCGCATGGATATAGGTCTTATTATATTTTTACTATGGCAATGATATCTGATTTTTTTATTCAGACCTTATTTTCATTTGTATTTTTTCCGTATATCAGCCCAAGTGCTATGCCAGTCAGCGTAAACTGGATTGCCTGGAAAACCGTGTGATAAATCAAAAATTGAGATACTGGTTCAATTTTAAATTTTGCAGCTGTCGCAAAGCCCATAGCAGTGTAAGTCATCAAACCAATAATCAGGTTAAACTTAATTCCCTGCAAAACAGGGTTTCCAATATTTTTGTGATAATAGGGATATAGATAACCTATAACGATGCCCTGTATAATAATAGCTGCAATGCCAAGGGGCATAATAGGTTCCAGCCTTTGAAAAGCTCCCCATTTCACATAGAGATCATGGAAAAACACCATATGCCATGGATAAGCCCATGCCATTGTGATTACAAAATAAGATGCGACGAAAAAGACTAGCTTTTTGAAATTCATGTTCTTTTTCCTTATTTTAATTTTTATCAATCAATTCTATAATGAAATTAATATTTTAAATACTTCTAACATGCAAGTGTTTTTCATGGTTGCTAAAATTGAACATAGAACGCGCACGGGGTGCCCCATTGCCTGTGCATTAGATATTGTAGGGGATCACTGGGCTTTATTGATTGTGCGTAATCTCATGTTTTTGGGTTTGCATGAATATAAAGATATGCTTGCTACAGAAGAGCAGATTTCCAGCAATATTCTGACTGAACGCCTGAAAAAACTGACAGTCGAAGGAGTGATCGAGTCTATTGTTCATCCCGAGAGCAAACGAAGAAAGCTCTACTACCTGACCCCAATGGGTAAAGATCTAATCCATGTCATGTTAGAGCTTGTACTTTGGGCAAATCGAAATTTAAGCGATTTTTTAAGAATCCCAGAAGAGGACAAGAGGTTTCTTGAAAGTGATCCGGAGGGGTATAAAAAGCAGGTCCTTTCCCGACTGGACACATGGGAAAAGAAGTATATTATCAAGGATCAGTGCCCTACTGCACCTCACCCATAAATAAAGGCCGTGGCCTTTCGACCACGACCTTCAAGTTTTAGTGCCTGCGCTTATCTAACTTACTCGCGACCGAAGTTGCGGTTTGGTGCGGTTAGTACGAATGCTCGCTGGCCGGGTCTTGGCATGTACATTTCGATGCAGTTGCCGGGACCGTCTGTAAACATCCAGGGGTGTGAGGCAAATGTGTTTATGGTGAAGGACTGACCGGGGTTCAGGCCGGCATATTGTTTGACGCCACCTTTGAAGTTCACCCACAATACGCTGCGGTATGCACCGGACTGGTTTACGAATGTTACCCGTACCGGAACGTCGGACCGTCTTGAAACTCTGCCGCGAAGGCGTCGGCATGAATCATTACGTTTTCGACCTGCATGATGTCTGCGGGATTTTGCGGAGGCACTTGTAATTCTGTAGAGTACCTGACGCGGTGCGCTGCCGTTAGAATAAAAAATTTCTCTACGGTGCAGATCAAGCTGGATACGTACGCCGCGGGATCTGTCCAGCAGATAAACGGACCAGTCATCCCGCTGAGTTTCCGTAAAGCGATGTTTGCCATCGCGGTTCCGTTCAACCCAGTTGCGGCCTGATGTCTGTTTGAAGACTCCACCCGGATATCTGACCTCGACTACATTGCGGCCTGTCGCACGGCGGCGCTGTGCTACAATGAATGAACCTGGTATTTTTTTGGCTTTGTGAGCTGAAGTTGTGGCTTCAGAGGATGTAGAATCAACACGCCCTGCTTTGGCAGGTGATCCATTGAAGACTGTTGTAAGACATATTGCCAGCAACGCCATGCACGCTACCGGGCGGTAAGAGACTAAATACTGCATAAATTATTCGCTTCCCATTTTATGATTAACCCCAGCCCTATTTATAGCATGTGACAGGGGTGTTGTCATAATGAATCGGAAGAGGTTGAGGAAGCGGTTAATCCCCCTTCCTGCCATAAAAAACAGCATTTACCATAACTTAGATCATAACCTAGAATATCAGCTTGCGAACTCCCTGAAGCTTCACACTTCTGGCTGGGACAATCAGGATTTTTCGATCTGTTTTCGGTATGTGAACGAGAACTTTTTTCAGCTCCCATGGCCCAATATTTTTAATAGCCTCAACATAGACAGTGGCAGAACCTTTTGGACCAGTAACGGAATAGCTGATTGCAGTATAACCTCTTGCGCCATTGGTGTTAAAGCTTCCCATAATAAAGCCTGTCTGCTGAATGGGCTGCCCAAGAAGCTGAATGATTTCCGGGTTACTTTTGACTTTCTGCAGAGACTTTTCGTAAGCTTCTCCCTTCAGCAGATTTCCGATCAGGAAAATCATGCCAATGAAAAACAGAATGATGCCTACAAAAATACCGAAGCCTACTTTTGCCCAGTTTCTCTGAACGCGACGAAAGTGCTCGACATCTCTCCAGGTTACATTCTGCCAGGCCCATTTGTTACCTTTGGCCCCCAGAACAAACAGCATGACCACATTAACTAATGGCACGAACATAAGGAGCGCAATATAGGTGTTGTTGCCAATACCCCAGATCCAGTTGAGAAAAAATGCGCCCCAGTTCCAGCGATGCAGTTCAGGTGGTAAAACGGATGCTTTTCCCTGCCCTGAAATATACTGCTGCTGTTGCTCCATGTTTCCTGCCCTCTGGTTGTTTTAATATGTTGTACACCTCACACATTAAACCACCATCGCTCATAAAGTCTATGAGCAATACAACAGCAGACACATGATCATCCAAATATTAATTGAATATGCGATTTTCCACGACCGCATTTCATTGTGCGAACGTCTGATGTTTAAATAACCGATTATTTTTTCTTCAACTGGCCAGGGGCATTTGCCTTATTGGAGTTAGAGGAGCCAGCACCCAAGCCGTTAGAGCCGGACGAGTTTCCGTTATTTCCCGAGGAAGAATTGTTATTGCTATTGCCGTTACTGCGACTGTTACTGTTGCCGTTTCTATTCACACCCGGAAAAAATGATTTTTTCCGTAAGTGTTTTGGAACTACATATTTATTTGCCTTTTCAAGCTGTTTCTGAACTTGCGGGTCATTAAAATCTATTGTGTCATCCAGATTAAAGTTTGGCCAGTTTTTGATCAAAGGCAATGAAACATCAGGGTTATCGTTATCGACACCCTTTTCCTTTACATCCAGTTGATGTCCTTTGACATTTTTACGCTTTTTTCGGGCTTTATTTTCTGTTTTATCGACCCCTGTATTTCCGGTGTTTACCCGCGTCTTTCTTCTATTCCTGTTTTTACTGATATCAGAAATGCCTGACAGACTCTCACTATCTTCATCTGACGACGAAGCGGCAACGAGTTTCTGTTGAAATTGCTGCTCGGAAAATACCGGAATCAGATGAGGAAGTATTTTCATTTCCGGATATTTATGAGCTATTTTCCAAACAAGAAGTTCAGTCTGTTTTGGTGACGGAGATAAGCCTGAGAGGTAAACCATATTGTCTTCCCAGTTAATTTCTGCTTTTACCGGAAAGCCCTGAAAGGCGTATTGTCCGGCAACAATCTTCTCAAGAGATATTTGTGTAGTAATACGCGATTGTTCTT
Source organism: Methyloligellaceae bacterium (assembly GCA_050633205.1). Taxonomy (GTDB): domain Bacteria; phylum Pseudomonadota; class Alphaproteobacteria; order Rhizobiales; family CBDHHC01; genus CBDHHC01. Next base: position 59,402 of record JBOEGA010000129.1, read on the forward strand.
TTATATATCTGGCCGTTGCCCATCCGGAAATGCTCAAAAAAAGCATACTAAAAAACATAATTGAAAATACAGGAATGCGAGGGGCTTTAAGCTTTCTGACTTCCTGAACGAGAATTTTTGTAATACGCTCTGCCAACTTCGGCAGAACTTCATATGACTGATGAGGATATTTGTGGCTGGTGTGTAAAACCGATATGGAAGAACTCCCGGCAAGAAACTCCAGAAGCAGCTGATTAAATTTATTTTTCAGACTGCTTCCTGCATGCCCCGTACATGAGAGAGCAATAATGAAAGAGGGGCTTGATTGCAGATAGATACGAAAATTACCAAACTCTAAAGCTTTGAGTTCACTGTAATCATTTGAAAAAACCTCCTGAGAAAAACCATTTATAGCTGTGAGCATACTACTGATCATTGATGTGTCATAGTTGCTTACCGTATGCTCGGGGGCAGTACGCATATGTTCTATTAACAAGCCGGTTTCCTTGTTAATCAGCATGATATCCTGCACTTTAAGATTCCTGGAATCCTCTAGCAGAAGCTGCTCAAGTGTTTTACCGGTCAGGTACCCTTTTATAGTCAACCAAATATATCTGGGGGATAGTACACGTTCTATTTTTCGATCAGTCCCGGTGATAAATTGATACAAATTACTGGTAACATAGGAAGACATCAGTTTACCCATTTCCGGGTATAATGCCTGTGCAATTTCGCTCTTTGAATTCTGTATTTCCTGACGAATAACATTGATAACAAGCGGCGAAATGGCAGATGAAAGCTCTTTGTAATTATCAATTCCGGCTTCATGCAAGGCGCCCGCTATTATTTTGGCAACACTTTTTTTAAGATCGTTATCTGTCCCAATCCGGCTTTGATGGTCAATTACAAGGTTATGTAACTGGCTAACTTTTTTTTGTTCTTCTCCTAGAATTATGTCTCTTAATAAATTAACATCAATCGAACTGGGAGGTAATTTATTGTTCATTACCTGTCACGCACCCTGAAATTACCAACATACGTATAAATAACATATTGCCTAAAAAAAATACGGTAATTTCAATCCACTAATTTTCGGGTATTCATGCCTGTGTAATAAACATTATGTAACCCCTGCGGATACTTCTGGAACTATCCATGTATTTTGCCCGCCGGCCCTCTTTACTCACTGCCAATGCTATCAAGCTTTTTCTGAATGGCCAGTTTGTCCATGCTGGTCAGTGGCAGGCTCGTGAAAACTGATATTCTGTTGTTGAGCATTCTGTAAGCTTCTGAAAAGGCGAGTTGTATTTCGGCTTCGCTGCCTGTTGCTGCTGCGGGATCGGGGATACCCCAATGAGCTGTCATGGGTTGTCCGGGCCAATAAGGGCAGGTTTCGCTGGCTGCATTATCACAGACTGTGAATACGAAATCCATCACAGGGGCGTTGTCTCCGCTGAACTCGTCCCAGTTTTTTGATCTTGCGAATGAGGTGTCGTAGTTCATATTTTCCAGGAGGTGCATTGTTCTGGGATGCACTTCGCCCTTTGGCAAAGATCCGGCTGAATATGCTTTAAATCACCCCATCCCCAAAGGATTCATTATTGCTTCAGCGATAATTGAACGTGCAGAATTTCCTGTACAAAGAAACAAGATATTATATATTTTATCTGTCATGATTTTTTTACCTAACAGTGACACACTAACTCATCGATAACCGGTTTGCATAATTCAGGATTTCCACCGCAGCAGTCCTCCATCAGAAAACCCAGCAGTCCACGCATTCCTTCGAAGTCGGCGTAATAGCGGATTTTCCGCCCCTGCCGTTCATTACGAACAAGCCCCGCATTCAGGAGAACCGCCAGGTTGGCCGACATTGTATTCTGACGCACATTCAGCAGCTCTCCGATTTCTCCAGAGAGCATTCCCTCACTTCCGGCTTTCACGAGAAGACGAAAGACGTCTACCCGTGTTTCCTGGCTTAGTGCTGAAAAAGCTGAGATTGCCTGCTTTACATCCATATATCATGATTATTTGATATATTAGTTGATGTCAAGGCCCAAAAAGCAATCGGGGAAGGCTATTGCCTCCCCCGAGAGTTACCGACACTAATTACCCTGAAATCAATTCAGTTTAATCTTACCGCGAAGCATTATGTTTCTGCCAGGCTGCAGGACTTCGTCCTTCTTGAATGATACATGGTTACGTACATCATCATCCAGAAGGTTCTCACCCTTGATGCCAATCGTCATCTCAGGCACCGAGCTGCCATGGCCAAGTTTCACCTTGTAGTTGAACTCAGCGTTCACAAGGGTATAGCCGTCTGTGGATGTTTCTTCTTCAGCAACATCTTTTTGCGAGAACGCATGTAACGCACCAAGACGAGCGAAAATTTTGTCACTGCGGTAGTAGACACCGAAACCAAGTCTTTGGGGTGTGATACGAGGAACATTGCCGCCCTCATCAAACTTTGCACGAACATAATCATATTGTCCGTCGACACCAAAGGTTCCGTTTGAAAGTCTTGCCAGATCGTAAGAAGCGGCAAGCTCTATACTATAGAATGTTGCGTCCTTCTGAGCATAATGGATTTGTGTCAGTTCATGCTCATGGTCGTGTTCTTCTTCTTCGTGCTCTTCATGTCCTTCTTCATCCTTGAAGATGTAACCACCAAATCTGGTATAGAATACTGAACCATCGAATTTAAAGCGGCCTTTTGCTTTCTTCAGCCCGAACTCAACGGAGTGAGCTTTTTCCTTATTAAGATTTGGATCACCGATTTCGAAGGTGCCAGTTGCTTCATGTACGCCTTTTGCGAAAAGCTCCAGTGCATCGGGAGCACGTTCAACATACTGACCAGTAAGTCTTGCGACGACACCATTGTTAAACTGATACAAAGCGCCAGCGCTTACGCTATATGGTGTATAAGTTTTGCTTACTTTGAACTCGTCTTCAATGCCTGGTGCTTCATCTTCACCAAACTCAAAGCCTTCAGGAAACTCTACTGCAGAACCGTCAACTTCAACTCTTTCAATACGTCCGGCCACCTGTAGCTTCAGGCCATCGGTTACTTTCAGTTCCTCGAACAGATAGGCTGCAACATTAAAGGTTTCGTTTGGAGCAATAAGCCCCCTGCCTTCTTCACCGGTCACAGACAAGTCTTTATGGCCGTATTGAAAGCCAAATGCACCTTTCATATCTCCAAGAGCCGTTGTAACAGGCTTATGAAGAAGTTCAGTTCTGGCTTCATACTGCTTCAGCAGGAAAGTCGCATGAACTTCTAGCTCATCTTCCTCATGACCTTCTTCCTCTTCATGATGCTCACCTTCTTCTTCGTGCTCGCCATGACCATGCTCAAAACCGATTTCGTCATGTTTGTAGTCGGTATATCCAAACCAGTATTTCACATTTGTGAAAAAGCCACTGCGTGGACGGTACTCACCCTTACTGCTGAATTTTTTCTGTTTCAGATCAATGTGAGTATTAAGCTCTGAGGCCTCTTCTCCCGGAATGTAATAAAGGCTGGAATATCCGGAATATGAAACGCCGATAAAACCTCTGTTGAATACAAGAGATGTACCGATAGAGCCACCTTCAGCTTCAAATGATGTTCCTGCCTGTTTGCCATTCGGGGTGTTGTAATCGTCGCCAGTACGCTTGAATATATCACCATGGATGGCGATATTCCCTTTTCCGGCGCCAAACATAATTGAACCTTCCTTGCCATTATCTACAGATGAATAGGCAGATTCTGCTTCAAGGTAATTATACTTGCCATTAGGGATTGATGTTGGAATGCGGTTGTTAATGACATTCACTACGCCGCCAATTGCCTGAGAGCCATAACGCAATGTTGCAGGTCCGCGGATTACTTCAACTCTCTGTGCTGCCAGCGGATCAATCGGTACACCATGGTCTTCACTCAATGCAGATACATCATGTGAGCCAATGCCATTTTCCGTTATGCCAACACGGAGATTATCAAGACCGCGAATGATCGGTCTGCTTGCGCCGGGGGCAAATGTTGAGGATGTAATCCCCGGTTTGCCATAGACCAGATCTCCCAGTGAGCGGGCATTACCTGCCTCAAGCTCTTCTTCTCCTAGTACTGTTGTTGCGACGAACGTCTCGTTTTCAGATGTTTCAAGAGGACTTGCTGTCACGACGATGCCAGGTAACGCGATATCCTGCGCACGGGCTGACTGCTGAGAGATAGAACAAACCAGAACCGCACAGGCCCCGGCAAAATACTTACGCCACATAATAAACGCCTTTATGATGTTATGTTATAACATTACATAAAAGATGAATTTCTGGATGTAACAAGCAGAATTGATCTGTAGACAGGATTCTTTGGCACAGGTGTGGATTAAATGTTACAATATTACATTAGTGCAAATTGTACTTTATGATGGGTTTATGCGACTGGTCAAACTACCTGAAAAGCGAGTTCAGGCAGGTGTTTCTGTGGGATTCAGAGTAACGGGGCGTAATGCTTGAGCCTTTGAGTTATTGATGACATTCTATTCTGGCAAATTCCGAGAATAGTCAGGAACGAAAATATGCAAACTTCTTCGTCTATTTTACTTATCTCCGGCAGTTCGCATGCCGGGAAATCTACCTTTGCCCAGTCTATTGCAGATAAAGTCGGATGGGAAAGACTATCGAGTGACAGGCTGGGGCGGCATCCGGGAAGGCCGTGGCCAACTCCCAAGGCCCATGTTTTTGAGTTCTATTCAAAACTTTCAGATGAAAGTATTTATCAGTTTTTGTTGAATCATTATGAAAATATGAGACCGGGAATTCATCGGCTAATTTCTGAACGCATCGCCAATAGCAAACCACTGGTTCTGGAAGGATCTGCGTTGAGACCGGAATATATTAATGAGGATTTCAAGAGTGACGTGGCTTTTGTCTGTCTGATTTCTGATGCTGAGCTGGTCAAAGAGAGAATTTATAACGAAAGCAATTATAAGCATCTCTGTGATGAACACAGGGCTGTGGTCGATACGTTTATGAAACGCACTCTTAGAGATAATGAGGAATTACGGAAGTCTGCCGAACATTATGGTGTGCGTTGTATTGGGGCCGGGGATGAAAAGGCGCTTGAGGCGTTTCGGGAGGGGCTCACTATTCCCTGAGCTCCTCACGTTATAATGCTGACGTCAGCAGCAACCACTTGCGGGAGCGCAGCAGGCGCTTTGCTGGTCACTGGATTTTGCGGGTATGCCGCAGGCATCTTTGGCAAGACAATCGGTATGTTTGTTCATTAAAACAAAGTCCGAGCCATTGAAACTCAAGCCAAATTTTCCGATTGTAGATTGCTGGTATTCAACCTCTATTTCGTAGTCATCTTCGCCAATTACATTTTTGCAAAGGTCGAGAATGTGCAGGAATTTTTGAGGGGCCAAACGGTGGTCATAATCCTCTGCCTGCCAAAGCTGAAAGTTTGCAACAGTTTCCCTGCGCTCTGTGCCTCCGCAATCAATGAAATGCTTTGTTACCAGTCCCACTTCAGTCACATGGAAGTGCTGTGGAACAACTGAGCCATCAGGTAGCTTGAAATTAACTGCTTCCAGTGACGACAGGGCCTGTTTGACCTCAGATATTTTCATTATATTTCCTTTCTCTCGAATTATTGACTGTTCCCGGGCTTAATCACCTCGCCGTCTTCCTTTGTGAAAGCGCCGATATCGGGATTTTCAAGAATTTCCAACACCACTTCCGATGGGCGGCACAGTCGTACACCGTTACTTGTCACAACAATCGGACGATTGATTAAAATGGAATGATCCATCATGGCATCAATGAGCTGCTCTTCGCTCAGGTCTGTATTATCCAGACCCAGCTCATCATAAGGCGTACCTTTCCGGCGCAGGACTTCACGAGCCGACTTTCCCATCTGGCCGAGAAGTTTGACCAGTGTTTCGCGTGTTGGCGGATTTTCACGATACAAAATGATTTCTGGCTCCACTCCCGATGCCCTGATCATCGCCAGAGTATTGCGCGAAGTGCCGCAATCCGGATTGTGATAGATCGTAACGCTCACTTTGTACCTCTTGTATTTTTTGTTTGAATGTTGAGCAACCAGTTAGAAACACTCATGGTATTGTCTTCATATCTATATATCATGAATATTTGATATGTTTGGTGATGTCAAGGTGTATCAGGGTACTGAGGTTGGGTGGGGAGCTGTTAAGTATGGAGAGTAGGTGCAGAGCAGGATTATTAGCAGAAATTATAATTCCATTGAACAGGCCCCTACCGATCTTCTATTTATTTCAAAAGCAATCTTCTTTTGCCCGGTAAGCCTGCAGGTTTTTGTCATCTTCGTCCGCAAAGATTTCATCACTAATCTGCATGGTTTGAATGCGATCGAGGCGAAAGTTGCGGAAATCATTTCGTTTTTCACACCAGCCTGCCAGTAACCACACTGGGCTGAAGAAGACCAGGGCCAATGGCCTTACTGTTCTATGGGTCGTCTGTTCAATTCCGTCCTGATAGTTGATACTGATCTTGCGTCGGTTGCGGATGCATTCACGCACTTCTGAAAAGCTTACCTGCCATGGAGGTACAGCATCAACCGGCCCGGAATAGGTGGTGATTTGATGTAGTTCTCCCTGAAGACTGGCGGGCAGGACGGCGTGGATTTTCTCAAGGGCATTACTTGCTTTTTCAGCAAAATTCTCATCCGTCCATTGGCGAACCATAGTAATGCCGAGAGTGATTGCTTCCAGCTCATCTGCATCAAAGGTTACAGGAGGTAAGTAATATTGCTTGTCAATAATATAACCGACACCTGCTTCCCCCTGAATTGGAGCACCGGAGTAAACGAGATCCTGAATATCCCTGTAAACAGTTCGTGTGCAGATATCAAACTCCTCGGCAATTCGTCTGGCAGTTACTGCGCGGCGCCGACTTCTCAGAAAATGAACGATTTTTAGCAGCCTGTCTGCCCGCCTCATGTTTTCACTCCTCCAGAGCCTGTTGCACTCAAATCGCAGAGATTTATAGTCTCATTCAAGTCTACTGACACCATGCTGTCAGTAGTGTGTCAGTAGATAATAACTCCATTCATCAAGAAGGAGTCAAACTTATGAAAAGAACACCGGTAAATCCATGGGACTGGTCACTGAAATTCGGTTACAACCAGGCCGAAATTATAGAAGGTGTGAGCCGGCAATTGATTTGTGCCGGTCAAACGGCTGTAGATGCAGAGGGAAATCCGCAACACCCCGGAGATATGCGAAACCAGATGATACTTGCGCTTGATAATCTGGAAACTGTTTTGAAGGCTGCTGATATGGACCTTGGTAACGTCATACGCCTGATGGTCTACACAACAGATGTAGATGAAACTCTCAAACATTTCGACGTGCCCGGTTCCCGTTTCGGGCCTCTGAATGCCAACCCACCCATGAGCCTGATCGGCGTTACCCGTCTCGCAATCCCGACATTGATGGTAGAGATCGAGGCTACTGCGGCGGGGTAATTGTCCGGGGGATTTAGGGGGGTGATATTGTGCAAAAATGGTGGACTTAGACGGGAATCAGCTGAACCAAATCCTTGAGATTCTGGAAACTTGGGAACGGTATATTTCTTCAATCTAAGTTTTCCGGATACAATCTCTTCTTTCCTCTCTAAATCCCACATAAGCCTATGCGCTCCCCGTTAACCCGGGCACATATGCTGCCTTCCGAGCTATAAAATCAACAAAAGCCTTAATGCGTGCTGGCTGAACAACAGCGGGCTTCCAGATTGCGTAAAGCGGTGGAGATGGGAGCTGCAACTGAGGTAAGAGTTCAATAAATTCACCACGGTCAATATAGTGCTGAAACGCCCAACGCGGCCCCATATTAAGACCGCAATCAGAACGCACAGCATGAATAACTGAATTAACAGCGTTAACCGTTACCCCTCCATGGCATTCAATTTGATATTCCTTTCCATCTTTATCATGCAATACAAGTGGCCGTTTTCTATTTTGGGAACGAAAAAAAACAAATTCATGGGCTGATAAATCTTCTGGCTCTTTTGGTGCGTTATTACGACTCAAATATCCTTTCGAAGCCACTAGCACCCTGGGAACAGAGGCCAATTTGCGTGCAATCAGAGCTGAATCCTTTAAGTCTCCAATTCTAACGGCAACATCAATATCATCCATTGAAAGATCCTTGAGTTCACTAGACAGCGTTAATTCAACCTGAACATCCGGGAATTTTTGTCTAAACTCCAACATCCACGGCACGATAAGTGTTTGCCCGAAATCAATCGAAGCCGAGATTTTGAGAAGCCCTTTAGGCGTATCCACTTCTCCGGCTATTTCTGTTTCCAGAGCATCTATTTGGGCAATAAGCTTAAACATTGCCTGAAAATAGTGAGCTCCAGTTTCGGTTGCTATCGAGTTAGCTCCAGTGCGATCCAGTAGCTTTACGCCCAAACGGCTTTCAAGCGCCGTTATTCGACGAGAAATACTGGAAGGCTCAACACCTCTCTCCTTAGCGGCAGCACGAATAGAGCCAAGCTCTACAACACGAACAAATGCGCGCTCATCATTGAATGACAGTCTTTGTTTCATAACATTCCTTAGTGTTGCGCAAAACGCAACATTAATTTGCATTATGATATACAGGGGGCCTGATGCGCAACATGTTATTCTATCTACGTATCAATGTTTATTTTGAGAAAGAGTAGAAATGCCGACAGTAAACAACAAAACTGCAATTATAACAGGCGCATCACGTGGAATTGGCCGGGCTATTGCCATCCAATTAGCAAAAGATGGCTTTAACATCGTCGCCAATTATCTTGGCCGCGAAAATGCCGCTCGCAATCTTGTAAATAGTATAGAGCAATCTGGCGGAACAGCTATTGCGGTTAAAGCAAACATCGCTGATCCACAAGCTGCAAGACGGTTATTTCATATTGCTAATGAGACATATGACAGCGTGGATGTACTTATTAACAATGCTGCTATCATGAAGCTGGCAACGATAGCTGAAAGTGATGATGCATTGTTTGACAGTCAAATTGCAACAAACCTCAAAGGTTCATTCAACACAATGAGAGAAGCGGCAGCCCGGTTAAGAGACGGGGGAGCTATCATCAATTTATCAACCAGTGTCATTGGCCTTAACCTGGAATCCTATGGTGTGTATGCCGGCACTAAAGCCGCCATTGAATCGATAACTAAAATTTTCTCAAAAGAGCTACGAGGACGAAACATTACTGTAAATGCAATAGCCCCCGGGCCGACAGCTACAGAGCTTTTCCTGGAAGGAAAGCCACAGGACGTTGTGGATCGGTTGACCCAAATGCCTCCCTTGGAACGCCTGGGAACGCCAGAGGACATTGCAAATGTAGTTGCTTTCCTTGTTAGTGCGCAAGGAAAGTGGATTAATGGTCAGATTCTGCGCGCCAATGGTGGTATCGTTTAGCCTGAGAGTACCAAAACATGAATGTCTTTGATCTAAAATTCACAGGTACAACACTCATCGCTTCTATAGGAGCTTCTATTGCTGCTGTTGCTACTGCTGGTATTGGATGGCCGGTTTGGGCCATGTTTATCGGATGGGTTGCTTTTTTTACAGGGCCACAAACCCCCATCGGGGCTTTACGAAGCTATCTTTGTGTCGCGATGGGTATTGCAATTGGAAATATAGCAGCTCTCGGCCTAAGCCAGATACTACCAAGTTTGGGGTTTTATGCCTTTGCACCAGTCGTTTTTATTGTTGCAGTGCTCGTTCTAACGCTCCGCGCAATACCTTTTGCCAATATCATCCCCGCTTATTTCCTGGGGCTGATTGCTTTTTTTGCTGCTCACATTACACCCGGTCTGTATTCATTTATTGAAACAGCTCTGGTGTGTACACTGGGGGGCATCACAGCACTAATAGTGCATACATGTCAGTCACAACTCAATAAAGCTAAATAGTTATAGAGGGAGGCTGGCAAGGCTGGCTTCCCGGCCTGTATTAAGCCTGTTGCGCTCAAACGGGTTTATTTTATTGGATAGGAAGAGAGATGTGGAGATGGACTAAAGTCATGTAAAAATGGTGGGCCTGGTAGGACTCGAACCTACAACCGAACGGTTATGAGCCGTTAGCTCTAACCACTTGAGCTACAGGCCCCGCCATGTCATATCACCATAATTATGCAAATAACCATGGGAAATTCAGTATAGAAGATTCCCCGGTTACAGACAAAGCTTATTGTCATACAAAAGCTTTATTATGGTATAGGTTGCTCATCTGAGACAAATGCCGTTGACGAGCAGGTGCTACTTTTGACAACTGGCTTGTGACAAGTCAAGACTTAAACTTAAGAGTTTACTATTTTTAATGTAAGAAGGGTTCGTTTTATATGTTCAGTTCTGTTTCCATGCCGCGCTATGTAAAATTATTTCTGTTTACATGCCTTGCGCCACTGGCTGTTTCGAGTGCTTTTGCGCATGATAATGTCAGGTCTATCACGCTGAGTGCTACGGGTTCGGTTACGGCGACTCCGGACAGGGCCAGCATTAATACTGCGGTAGAGACATTTGATAAATCTGCCAAAGTTGCTGTGAAGCAGAATTCGGAACAGATGGCGGAAATTATTAAAGCGCTTAAAGCAGAGGGTGTTGAGAAGAAATATATTCAGACTACTGCTTTTTCTGTGCAGCCAGAATATGAGAGTTACCAGTCTTCCAGCAAGGCGCAGCGCAACCCGGAGATTGTGGGTTATCGCGTGGTGAACAGCATATCTATTTTTCTGGTTGATGATAAGAAACTCGGGGTGGTTCTGGACAAGGTGGTATCGCTTGGTGCCAACAGGATAAGCGGCATTACTTTCAGTGTGAGCAATGAGGAAGAGCTGCGGGATAAAGCCCGGAAGCTGGCAATGCAGAATGCATTTCAGCGAGCAAGGCTTTATACAAAATCAGCCGGAACGAAACTGGGCAGAGTGACTTCGATCAGTGAAACATCTGCTTCTGTGTCTACCGGCCCTCAAACCAGATACCGGGCCCTGAGCAAGGCCTCTTCGGTCCCGATTGAAGCCGGAAGCGCGGAGATTTCTGTGCGGGTGAATGTAACCTGGAGGCTGTGGCGCTAGGTCTTAAGCGCTATTTCATATTGTTATCATCGTCCATCAGAACAACTTTCGGATTGTAGGTTTCCGCCTGTTCTGGTGGCATGGTGCAATATGAGCAGATGATGATTTTATCGCCAAGCGCTGCTTTTCTGGCTGCAGCGCCGTTCAGTCCGAACATTTTTGAGCCACGGTCTGCCACAATCGCATAAGTGGTCAGGCGCTCACCGTTGGTAATATTGTAAATATCGACCTGTTCGAAAGGCAAAATTCCGGCTTCGTCCAGTATATCACGGTCGATGGATATGGACCCTTCATAATGCATATCGCATTCGGTGACAGTTGCACGGTGGATTTTGGCTTTCAGCATATTCAGACGCATTTGGACTATCTCTTTGATCTTTGCACCATAAAATGGCTTGATAATTGCCCTGCATATTAGTCAGAAACATGCGCACTGCAACATCAATTTCAATTATTGTACTGGAAACGCCAAAAGATCATTAATTTGAAATACAGATTGATTATTTTATGTAGTTTATCGGCTTATTTTTTACGGATATGGAATAGTTACTATATAAAACGTATGTAACTCCAAAATAAAACAGAAGTATTTTCCTGCCAAAAAATCATGAAATACAATGGACTACTCACCTTCCGGGTTTAATCCCGGAAAGGTGAGAAGTATTGTCTCAATTAAAACAGGTCAAGAAAACTGCTTTTGGGCTTTAATGGCCGTGCACGCAGTTTTCTGATTGTCGCGACACATGCCGGGAGCAGAACCAGAACGGCAATAAGAGCTGCGAACAGGGTAACCGCATTCAACCAGCCAAACAGCCGCAGTGAAGGCAGGCCGGAAAATACTGTTACGGACAGGCCAAGTATCAGTACGATTGTGGTGAGTATGATCACCGGGCCGATGACATCCATTGTTCGGGCTAGATTGTTGATATTCTCTTCACGTGCACGTTCGTCTTCGAGCTGCATACGGTGCAGATAGTGGATGGTATCATCGACAGCGAGGCCAAATGCGACAGTCAGGGCAACCACGCTGGCGAACTGCAGTCCGTTTCCTGACAGGTACAGGGCGACGCCTGCTGTGAAGATCGGGAAGATATTTGGAATAAAGCTGACAATGCCGATCATCAGGGAATTGAAGATAATAGCCATCAGGATCACGACGACAAATACAGTTGTTATCAGGCCGTAATTGAGCTGAGTGATCATGTCCTTGCTGTAACGGGCAGATACGGATGCAAGTCCGGTTACTGAAATTTCATAATCCGGGTATTTTGCGCGGACAGCGTCCAGCTTCTTCTCAATTGCATCAACGACAGGTAACAGATCGCTGGCATCAATATCAGCGACGCGGCCTGTTATTATTATGCTTCTCTGATCGTCAGTGACAAATCTCTGAACCAGATGTTTGGGGATCTGTTTGACATAACCTTTGAGCACCTCAACATCCTGAATGCCGCTTTTGGCGAGCCAGCGTCTCAGCATTTCAACGGACCAGACATTGCCGACGCCTTTCTGGCCTTCAAGGGTTTCGTGGGCTACGCGAATGACTTCCAGAGTTTCAGGAGCATATAATGACTGGCCTTTTTTGAACTCAATCATCACATGCAAAGGCTTGGCGCCAGTCAGCTTTTTATCAAGGCGGTTAGAGGCGGCAACGGCCTGTTCCTGATCCGGAACCTGATCGATAAGCTGATAGCGCGGCGACAAAGACAGATGGGCCGCACCAAATACTACAACGAGTACAACACCCAGGATCGTGTAGGTATATGGCCTGTTCAGGACATGAATGCCAATTCTGTCGGATATGACCGACAGCTTTTGCATCGCTGCATCTGTGCGCTGAGCCTCTTCCGCAAAGTCTTCTCCATCACGCAGGATTAGTGCTGCAACGGTAGGGACTACGATAATAACTGCCAGAAATGCTGTTATCGCCGACAGAGCACCTACTATTGCGAAGGTTTTAATAAGTGCTGACTGAGTGAAATAGAGCGAGAACAGAGCGATTGCGGTTGTTACCGATGTGAGGACACATGCCGGGCCGACCTGGGATATGGCATGGTGTATGGCTTTTGCTTTTGTATCTCCGCGCAGCATTCTTCTGCGGATAGCGAACACCATATGCATGGCGTCAGCAAAAGATATTACCATGATCAGAGGTGTGATTACATTCAGGAAGAGGTTCAGCCTGAAATCAAGGAGGCCGAGCGTTCCAAGTGACCACAGGATTGCGGCGCCGGGTGCTGCAACAGTGATCAGCATAAACTCCAGGCGGCGAAAGAAAAGGAAGCAGATAATGCCACCAAGAATAAAGCCAAGGCCGTTATATATAATTCTGTCTGCCTGAACTGCATTACGGATTTCAAGCTGCATGACAGGGGCACCTGACAGTTTTACATCAAGGCCAGTGTCCTTAAGCTGGGTCGTAATTGTTTTTTTCAGGGCATTGATTGCTTTTTTCAGGCCAAATTTCTTAATGACCTTGCGGTCAAGAGCAATAACGATCAGGCCGAGCTTGCCGTCATTAGACAGGAGCTTGCCTTTAACGATTTCGTTTTGGAGAATTTCCTGCTTGAGTTCGAGAAATTTCTCGCCTGTTGGCAGATCTGCCGGAACCAGCGGAGGCGGATATCCATCCTGGTTAGGAGGTCTTCTGGCTGAAAAGAATGATATTACGCCTTTGGCAACTTCGGTCTCATCACCAAATCCGGGAGGTTCTTCTGTCTTTGTCCCGGCTTCGGGAGCTTCAGACAATGCGACAAAGTTCAGCTCAAGTGCAAGTTCACGGAGGGCATTCAGGGTTTTAGGTGAGCCTAACAGGTCTCCCTCAATTACAGCAAGGACATCAAACTCGCTGGAAGGAAAGCGGCTGGACATTAATTCGTAGGTATTAAATTCTTTTGTATCTGCCCGGAATAATTCACTCAGTGAATCATCGACATCAATTCGGGATATTCCCATCCCGGCAAACACACTCACTGCAATTATTAATGCAGCAGCTACGTAAGGCAAGCGCAGGCACAAATAGCCAATACGCTCAATTCCCAGTCCAACCCCCATAAAGTCCACCAATTCAGTTGCTAAAAATCAGCTCAGCGAATCCCACAAGACGCACAAGCATGTTCACATCTAATGCCTCTCAGTGGAGTTTCAAACAGCTGATATTACAGTGTTAATATTTTGCTAAACACTGTTCCGAAAATGCATCTATTAACAAGATGTTCCATTTTGAAACCACGTCCATGTACCATAAAAACTATAGGATGTGGAACATGCAGATCTATATTATCAATTAGTTTTGATTCCTTAATAAAAACAGTAGATATGCGAGATAAAGCCTTTTGTTTTCCTCAATTTCTTTCCCAAATCCACTATCGGTTGATAAAATTATTCCTGCAACTGGTATGCATATTGCTCTTTTCATCTCACTTACGCGGATTTTAGTTCCCGAGACCTGTGAGGAAAAGAGCCATGACCACTATCAACACAATTGAAAGTGAAAAGAAAACGACAGATAAAGCGACTGGTTCTGTAGCGCCAACAAGTGCCCTCCTCTCTTCACTTAATGGTATTCTGAGCTATTTTGACTGTCTTGCTGTTGGCCTGTCAGCCATTCTCGCATCAGAAATTGCGGGACACTTCATTCCGGAAATTACTGCACAAGCCGGAGTGTATAAATATCTATTCCCGGCCACGATCAGTGTATTTCTGTTTTATTACATTACGCAGAAGCAGAATAATTTTTATAATATTGACGAGAAGCTGCGTTTTCTGGATTTCACCAAGATTGCTGCCTGGCTGATGGCAACATTTATGATTATTCTGTCTTTCGGTATGCTTCTGCAGGTAGCCCATACATATTCATCAATATGGTTTGCCGTCTGGTTCAGCATTTCTTTTTCTGTAATTGTCCTGTTTCATGCTTCAACTCAGCTAACAGTTTCCTATTTTGCAGAAAAAGGTACCTTTAATAAAAGAATTGCTATCATAGCCCCTACCAAAGAGAATGCTCACAATCTTCGGGATGAACTGCTGAAAAGTGATTTTGGCATTGGCGGGATTACCATTTTTAATGACCGCCAGACTGATCAACTGATTGCATCAGGCCAGAATAATGAAATTGACCAGATTATTATTGCCTATACGAGAGATGAAGAGCACCTGCTTATCGAGATAGCGGATAAACTACAGGTATTGCCGCTGGAACTCCATGTTTGCCTGTGCGATCAGAAAAGCCAGATATCTGCACAAAGTTACCAGAAACTGGGTGATCTGGAACTTCAACTGATTAATGCCAAACCTATTGACGGATGGAAATACACACAGAAAGCAGTACTGGACTATTCTGTTGCAATTGTCAGTCTGATTGTTTTTGCACCTGTTATGCTGCTGATCGCTATTGCTATCAAGCTGGACAGCTCTGGCCCTGTATTCTTTCGCCAGAAGCGTCATGGATATAACCATAACCAGATTGACGTATTTAAATTCAGAACGATGACAGTTATGGAGAACGGTTCAGAAATCAGGCAGGCGCAGAAAAACGACAGCAGGGTTACTTTTGTCGGAAAATTCCTGAGAAAAACTAGCCTTGATGAACTTCCTCAGCTATTTAATGTCCTGAGAGGGGAGATGTCTGTCGTCGGACCTCGTCCTCACGCGCTGGCTCATAATCATCAGTATTCATCCCTGATTTCAAAATATGCAAATCGTCATAAAGTAAAGCCCGGCATTACAGGCTGGGCCCAGGTTAATGGTTATAGAGGGCCAACTGAGGATATTGAAGATATGAAAAAGCGTGCGGAGTTTGATCTGCAATATATTGATAACTGGTCAATCTGGCTGGATTTCAAAATTCTGCTGGTAACTCCGGTTTATGGTTTTATTGGAAAGAATGCTTTTTAATTTATATGAACAGGTATTGATATGAAAGAAGTGAAAAGTCTGCAAATACCAGATGTTAAGGTCATATGGCCCAATATATTTCAGGACCATCGTGGCTATTTTCTGGAGACCTATAACAGCAAGGCTTATGAGCAGGCTGGCATTGACTGTAATTTTATTCAGGATAACCAGTCCTTTTCCGAGCAGGTTTCCACGATAAGAGGAATGCATTTTCAGATTCCCCCTTTTGCACAGGCTAAACTTGTCCGGGTACTTCACGGAGCAATTATTGATGTTGCTTTTGACCTCAGAAAAGATTCTCCTACCCGCCATCAGTGGTGCAGTGCCAAAATTACTGCGGAAGAGCAGAACCAGATTTTTGTTCCGGCCGGATTTGCCCACGGCTTTATTACCCTTGAACCCAATACCGTAGTTCATTACAAAGTTGATAATCATTATTCAAAAGAACACGAACAGGGTTTTATCTGGAATGATGAGGACGCCAATATCGACTGGGGCAGTTTTTCAGGAGATGTTGCAATTTCTGAAAAAGATGGTGTGTTACCAATTTTAAAAGAATTACCTGCCTATTTTTAATTTATTTTTTGTTGATTGGAGAGAAATATGCGTGTGGCTGTAACAGGAGGTGCCGGTTTTATCGGATCGGCTCTTATTCGCTGGATTCATAAGCATTATGACTGGGAAATCCTTAATATTGATTGCCTGACATATGCGGGAAATATTGAATCTCTGGATGGCATTGAAACCGGAAACAGGTATCAGTTTTCCCAGACGGATATATGTAATGCAGATGCAGTCTCCCAGCAGATCAGCCAGTTTCAGCCGGACTATATTATTCATCTTGCAGCAGAATCTCATGTGGACAGGTCGATAGATGGCCCGCTGGCTTTTATAGAAACCAATGTTATCGGTACCTATAACATGCTGCAGGCAGCGCTTAACTATTATCGGACCCTTTCGGGGGAGAGAAAAGACCGGTTCAGGTTTCACCATGTTTCGACTGATGAAGTTTATGGATCTCTTGGGGAAACAGGGCTGTTTCGTGAAGATACGCCTTACCAGCCCAACTCTCCTTATTCAGCATCAAAAGCATCTTCTGACCACTTTGTAAGAGCCTGGCATGAAACATATGGACTGCCAGTTACAGTAAGCAACTGTTCCAATAATTATGGTCCCTATCAGTTTCCCGAGAAGCTTATTCCCCTGGTTATTCTAAATGCTCTTAATGGAAAGCCTCTTCCTGTCTACGGAAAGGGAGAAAATATCCGTGACTGGCTTTTTGTAGATGATCACGTTGAAGGCATCCTGACTGTTCTGGAAAAGGGCAAGCTGGGTGAATGCTACAATATCGGTGGATCTGCAGAGCATAAGAATATTGATGTGGTCAGAACAATCTGCAAAATCATGGATGAACTGAATCCTGATGCATCGCAACCTCATGAAAATCTGATTGAATATGTTACAGACAGACCCGGTCATGATATGAGATATGCAATTGATACTACAAAGATTGCAAGTGAACTTAACTGGGCGCCAAAAGAAAATTTTGAATCCGGCCTCAAGAAAACTGTGCACTGGTATCTGACAAATAAAACCTGGTGGGAGCGCATACATTCCGGCGAGTATCGCGGCGAGAGACTTGGTCTGGATATGGCAGAGAAATCTGCGTAACAGTCCGGCAACAGGGAGAATGTAATGCGTATACTCGTTACAGGTGCGGCTGGTCAGGTCGGTACCGAGCTAGTCTTATCAGGTCCGAAAAAAGGACATGAGATCCTGGGCTTTACCAGAAAAGACCTGGATATAACCAATGAAGATGTCGTTCTCGGAACTATTTCAGATTTAACACCCGATGTGGTTATTAATCCAGCAGCCTATACTGCTGTGGATCAGGCTGAAACTGACCAGGAGCTTGCCTATATAATTAATCGGGATGGGCCAGCAAATCTTGCAAAGGCATGTTCTAAAAACAATATTCCGTTAATCCATATTTCAACAGATTATGTTTATGATGGCAGTAAATCCGGGGCATATACGGAGAATGCCCCGGTACAGCCTGTTAATGTATATGGCGCTTCGAAAGAAGCCGGAGAAGCCGCTATCAGAGATATTCTGGACCAACATATTATTATGCGTACATCGTGGGTATTCAGCTCTCATGGCGGTAACTTTGTAAAAAGTATGCTTCGTCTTGGTAACGACAGAGATGAACTCAGCATCGTTGCTGACCAGCGTGGCGGGCCGACGAGCGCATCTGATATTGCAGGTGCAGCCATCAGTATTGCAAAGGGTGTTCATGGTCAGCCGAATTTATGGGGTACATACCATTTTTCAGGCGCACCGGAGACAAGCTGGTATGAGTTTGCGCAGGAGATTTTTAATCAGGCTTCAGGGCTTGTTGCTAAAGCTCCAACAGTCAGGCCGATACCGACTGCAGATTACCCAACCCCTGCGCGCCGACCTTTAAACAGTGTAATGAACTGTGAGAAAATATTTAACGCCTTTGGAATTCAGCAACCTGCATGGAAAAACAGCCTGAATAAAGTGCTTCAGGAACTTGAGAACGGGACAATACAATAATGAAAAAAGGTATCATTCTGGCTGGTGGTTCGGGAACACGCCTCCACCCCCTTACTCTTGGAACGTCCAAACAATTGCTTCCTGTTTATGACAAGCCAATGATTTATTACCCGCTAACTGTGCTTATGCTGGCAGGGATTGATGATATTCTGGTGATTACAACACCGGAAGACAAACTGGCTTTTCAGAGGTTGCTGGGGGATGGCTCTCAATGGGGTATCAGCATTTCCTATGCCGTTCAGGAGAAACCTGAGGGACTGGCTCAGGCCTTTCTGATCGGAAAAGAATTTGTCAATAATCAACCCTGTGCTCTTGTCCTTGGTGACAATATGTATTTTGGTCATGACCTGACTAAAAAAATACAGGCAGCAGCGCAACGACAATCCGGAGCAACCGTATTTGGCTATTGGGTTAAAGACCCTGAAAGATATGGTGTTGCAGAGTTTAACAAGGACGGGCGGGTTGTCAGTATTGAGGAAAAACCCGAGCAACCCAAATCTAATTATGCGGTCACAGGACTTTATTTTTACGATGAGAAAGTCTGCGATTATGCAGCAGAACTGAAGCCTTCTCACCGGGGAGAGCTGGAAATAACCGACCTTAACAAGCTTTACCTGCAGGATAATAACCTGCATGTCGAACTGCTGGGACGCGGTTATGCATGGCTGGATACCGGAACCCATGCCTCTCTGATTCAGGCGGGGCAGTTTGTGCAAACCATTGAAGAACGTCAGGGTATGAAAGTTGGCTGCCCTGAAGAAATTGCTTATATGATGGGACATATAACGAAAGAGCAATTGATACTTCTTGCAGAACCTTTGAAGAAGAGTGGCTATGGTGACTATCTTATGAGCCTGGTAAAAAGAGGTCTGTAAATAATGAAAAAGATATGCACATTGTATTAATATAATATAATTAAGTATTTCACATATTAGTATTTCAGGTTTTAATCCTGATTATGAATCGTAAAGATTCTATGCTTATCTGTTTTTTGCAACAGGATGTGAGATACTTAATACGATGATATATCCGTTTATACTATCCGGTGGGTCAGGTACCCGTTTATGGCCCCTTTCGAGAGAAACATACCCAAAGCAATTCATTAAACTTATTACGGATAACAGCCTTCTTCAGGAAACCTGCATTCGCCTGCAGGGGGAGGATTTTGCGCCTCTCAGTTTTCTCACGAGCCATGAGCACCGATTTATCGTTGCGGAGCAAATGCAGGCTATCGGCTTGAAACCACAGACAATTATTCTGGAGCCTGTTGCCAGAAATACCGCTCCTCCTGCGTTGATTGCGGCATTATACTGCGCACAACAAAGTGCTGACCGTATGATTCTCCTTCTTCCTTCTGATCATATTGTCAGTGATAATGAGAAGTTCAGGAGTACTGTTTTGCAAGGTGTTGAAGCAGCAGCTCAGGGTCATATTGTAACCTTTGGCATTCAACCGGATTGTCCTGAAACCGGTTACGGATATATTGAAAGCAAAGCGACTGCAGGAAATGTGAGGGATGTAGTACGTTTTGTTGAAAAACCGGACTTAGCCACTGCGCAATCCTATATTGAGGATGGTAACTTTCTCTGGAATGCAGGTATTTTTCTGTATACCGCCCGTGCAATGATTGATGCTTTTGAAAAATATGCTCCTGATACGCTTGCAGCCTGCAAGGTAGCATTATCACATGCGAACAAAGATCTGGATTTCCTGCGGCTGGACAGGCAAGCCTACTCTGAAGCCCCGGATATCTCGATTGATTACGCGATTATGGAGAAAACAGGCGGTATCAAAACATTGCCGCTGGATGTGGGGTGGAGTGATCTGGGCTCATGGCCTGCAGTATGGGATGCTATGGAAAAAGATGCGAATGGAAATGTGGGCAAAGGCAAAACGCTGTTTCTCGATACATCCAACAGCTTTGCACATAGCGAAGATGGTGCCTTTTTAAGCCTGATCGGTCTTGATAATATATTTGCTGTTGCCATGCGGGACGCTATTGTTGTTGCTTCCAAAGATCAGGCTCAGAAAGTCAAGCAAGTGGTTGAATTATTGAAAGAAAGAGACTTCAAGGAAGCAACCCAGCACTCAAAGATTTACCGTCCCTGGGGCTGGTATGAGGGCATTTCTCTTGAAGAGAGATATCAGGTCAAGCGCATAATGGTAAATCCCGGAGCCAGCCTTTCCCTCCAGAGCCATATGCATCGTGCAGAACACTGGGTTGTTGTGAAGGGTACACTTGAAGTTACTATTGAAGATCAGACCCATCTGCTGACTGAAAATGAGTCCACTTATATTCCCCTAGGCCGCAAGCACAGGCTTGCCAATCCGGGAAAGCTGCCCGCCTATCTGATCGAAGTGCAATCAGGGTCCTATCTGGGGGAAGATGATATTGTCAGATATGAAGATGTTTATGGGCGAGAAGAAGTGGCCTAGACTGCTTACTTGCTTAAATAATATCCGATAACAGCACCAATGAGCGGGTAATGATGCAGAGGTATTCCTGACAGAAATGCCTCCTGTATCTTCTCGACATAATCTGCAAAAAGCGGGATTATGGCCACTGCGGTTATCAGACCGGACACAAACATACAGCTTACAAGGACATTTGGTGAGGGCTTGACTACATCCTTGATAAACTCTGAAGCAATCACTCCGATAACCCAGACAAGCAAAGACACCACGACAACCAGAAATACCAGTCGCGGAATACCAGCGATACCAACAATTTCAAGAACTTTATTGCTTAACCAGTAACTTCCGCCAAGTTGTAAACCAATCAATACAAGCGTACCAAGCATAAAACACCCCGGAGTTATCTTCAGTCAGGCATACAGGTATATTGCTCCCCTATTTCAGGAACATAAAATTACCCCAAACCAGGCAACTTCCATCCATACACTGGAAGTATGCACAAGCGATATTGGCAAAGTTAGTCTGGAATGAACACCCACAAGCAAGTGAAGATCAAAGAAAATATATGTTTTTTCACATGATTTTATAAAATTATGGCATTAGCGCATACCAGATCTAATTTATACCGAACTAATTATGGCTATCGTGCAAATTATAAAGTGGGTAGCTTTATGACAAAAGCTACCCATAAAAACTTAACAGAGGAATCTCTATAGCTTCATAGTTCGCCTTAAAGCATATACAGATTGCGAATATTTGCTGGCTTCATCATGCGAAAATATACCATCGTTATTTTCATCGGCCTGCTTCAGAATACGCATGAGAACTGTTTCATACTCTTTTTTACTAACGGCTCCATCGTTATCTGCATCAAGAGATAAAGGAACCTTACGGGTATATCTCAATTTATTATATCTGGAGCGTGTACGGTTATAGGATTTTTTCTTCTTTGCTGCCGCGGCGGCCTCCGAGAAGTCGACCTTGCCGTCTTTATTAGCGTCATCTACCATAGACTTATCGACAAGCTTCTTCAGGATCTGAGCAACCTGCTCTTCCGTAAGGTCCAGACGAATTCCCTGATGATATACAGGGCGGTTGGCTTTGGCCTTATTAAAAACCCTTACTTCTTCTCGTGTAACTTCGCCATTTCCATCAAGGTCTTTTTGCAGCCATTTTAACATACCGTAAGCACGAGAACTAGCTTCTGCCATCTGCCGCTTCAGCTTGTAATCATCCTCAGTGACACCGCCACCGTTCACATCAGTATTGCTGAATACTGCAAGAAGCTGCTTTTTTGAACGCTCAATAGAATAACCAGAGCGGACATATGACTGTATTGCGACTTTTAATTCATTTTCTGCGACAAGATTAGAACCAGCTTTTTTCTCTGCTGACTGGGCAATAGCACTTGATGACACAGCCAAACCAATAGCAATGGTTACGCAAGCTTTAGATACAAAATTCATAAATTTCTCCCAACATTGAATGGTTCTGAGAATAAAATATCAGAACTATCACAAATTATTGATTATCTCGACCTTTGCGTGACATATGGTGAATAAAAACAAAGCCTGCAAGATATGGAAGCATCATTGCAGGCTTTTATGTATTTTTGCTTATACCGGTTGACAATCAGGCGGCGGCATTATCGACAGCTTTTGGATTATAATTCAGAATTGGTGCAAGCCAGCGCTCTGCTGTTGCCAAGTCCCAGCCTTTTCGTTTTGCATAGTCAACAACCTGATCCCGCTCAATTTTACCGACTCCAAAGTAATAACTCTCCGGGTGTGAGAAATAGATCCCTGATACAGCCGAACCTGGCCACATAGCATAGCTTTCCGTGAGCTTGATACCTGCCTGCTCTTCTGCACTAAGCAACCTGAACAATGTCTCTTTCTCAGTATGATCGGGTTGAGCCGGATAACCTGGAGCAGGACGAATTCCCTGATATTCTTCAGCTATCAAATCTTTTGGTGTGAAAGTTTCCTCTGGTGCGTACCCCCAAAGTTCGCAGCGAACCCGTTCATGCATATGCTCGGCAAAGGCCTCTGCCAGACGATCTGCAAGTGCGGATACCAGAATTTTGTTATAATCATCGTTTGCACGGGCAAAACGGGCAACAATTTCTTCCTCACCAATACCTGCAGTTACCGCAAAACCGCCGATATAGTCCTGCACTCCACTGTCTTCGGGAGCTATAAAGTCTGATAGAGCAGCATTAGCACGGTCATTGCTGCGGGCGATCTGCTGGCGCAGGGTATGGAATGTTGCCATGGATTCTGTGCGGTTTTCATCAGTAAAGAGTTTTATATCATCTTCACCAACGCTGTTTGCCGGCCAAAAGCCGATTACACCATTTGCGGTCAGCCATTTTTCTTCAAGAAGCTTTGCAAGCATTTCCTGAGCATCATTGAAAAGAGAAGTTGCTGCCTCTCCCATTTTATCATCTGTCAGAATACGCGGGTACTGACCTTTCAGCTCCCAGGTCGAGAAGAACGGTGTCCAGTCGATATATGGCACAAGCGTTTTCAGGTCGTAATTCTCGAACAGTTTTGTACCAAGGAAGCTCGGTTTCTTAACCTGATATCCTGACCAGTCAATTTTGGTTTTGTTTGAGCGTGCCTTTGCAAGGGGCAATCTTTTCTTATCGGACTGACTACGAGCATGGGCTTCTGCCATACGCTTATAATCAGCGCGAATTTCATCAATATAGGTCACGCGCTTCTCGGATAGGAGATTGGATGCAACGCCAACAGCACGGCTGGCATCGGTTACATAAACGGCCTGTCCCTTGTCATAGTTCGGATTGATTTTGACAGCGGTGTGTACCCGGCTGGTTGTGGCACCACCAATTAACAGTGGAATATCAAAACCTTCGCGCTGCATTTCCGATGCGACAAGGCACATTTCATCAAGGCTTGGAGTAATCAAACCGGATAGTCCGATGATATCGACTTTTTCCTCTTTGGCCTTTTGCAGGATCTGCTGACATGGAACCATAACGCCCATATCAATCACTTCATAATTATTACACTGAAGCACAACACCAACGATATTCTTACCGATGTCATGAACGTCACCTTTTACGGTGGCCATCAGAATTTTACCGGCTGAAGGCGCATCTTCTGTGCCTTCATCTCTTTTTTCCTGCTCCATAAAGGGCATCAGGTAAGCTACTGCCTGTTTCATAACACGGGCTGATTTCACAACCTGAGGCAAAAACATTTTGCCTGATCCAAAGAGATCTCCAACCACATTCATGCCATCCATAAGAGGGCCTTCGATCACATAAAGCGGACGGCCGAGTTTTACTCTGGCTTCTTCGGTATCTTCGTCAATAAATTTGGTGATGCCATTGACAAGTGCGTGTTTCATACGCTCCTCAACGGTATTCTCCCGCCAGGTCAGGTCAACCTGCCTTTTCTTACCGCCCTGCCCTTTATAGTTTTCGGCAGCTTCAAGAAGACGATCTGTTCCATCTTCCCTGCGGTTAAGGATTACGTCTTCGCACAGGTCGCGGAGATCTTTGGGGATGTCTTCATATATTGCGAGCTGCCCTGCGTTGACAATTCCCATATCCATGCCTGCCTGAATAGCATGATAAAGAAATACGGAGTGCATTGCTTCACGGACTTTTTCGTTTCCTCTGAAAGAGAATGACAGGTTGGAAACACCACCGGAAATATGAGCATGAGGGAGGTTGGCACGAATGCGTTTGCAGCCTTCAATAAACTCAACGCCGTAGTTGTTGTGCTCCTCAATTCCAGTTGCAACAGCGAAAATGTTGGGGTCAAAGATGATATCTTCAGGGGGGAAACCGACTTCTTTTACAAGCAGGTTATATGCGCGTTCGCAAATTTCGAATTTGCGATCTGCCGTTTCTGCCTGTCCGATTTCATCAAATGCCATAACGACTGCGGCAGCACCATAACGTCTTATTTTACGGGCCTGCTCAAGGAACTGCTCTTCTCCCTCTTTCATCGAAATGGAGTTTACAATTGCCTTACCCTGTACACATTTAAGCCCTGCTTCAATAACTGACCATTTAGACGAGTCAATCATAACCGGCACACGGGATATATCGGGCTCTGCCGCCAGCAGGTTCAGGAAGGTAACCATGGCTTTTTCAGAATCCAGCATACCTTCATCCATATTGATGTCGATAATCTGGGCACCATTTTCAACCTGCTGTCTGGCAACAGTTAAAGCGGCATCATAATCATCTGCTTCAATAAGTTTTCGGAACCTGGCTGAACCGGTTACATTTGTGCGCTCGCCAATATTTATGAAACTTGTTGCTGCACTGGTCACTTCAATTAAACCTTCTTGTAAATAAACTTACGCGTGTACGAAGGGCTCAAGCCCTGACAATCTCATTTTTACAGGCACTTCAGGAGCCTGCCTTGGGGGAAATTTGCTGACTGCATCTGCAATGGCTTTAATATGCTCGGGAGTTGTACCACAACATCCACCAACCAGATTGAGCAAACCACTTTTGGCCCATTCTTCCATCTTAGGTGCCATTTGTTCGGGGCTTTCATCATATTCACCCATTTCATTTGGCAGCCCTGCGTTAGGATAAGCACTGACGAAACATTCAGAAACCTTGGATATTTCAACTACTGCCGGGCGCAGCTGCTCCGCACCAAATGAACAGTTCAAACCAATAGAAAACGGCTCAAGGTGTCTCATGGAGTACCAGAACGCTTCCGGTGTCTGGCCAGACAGGTTTCTGCCTGACAGGTCGGTAATTGTACCTGAAATCAGAATTGGGAGATCTGTTCCCATTTCTGCCTGTACTTCTTTCACTGCAAACCCTGCAGCCTTGGCATTCAATGTATCAAAGATTGTTTCAATCATTAATGCATCAACGCCACCATTGATCAGTCCACGTGTCTGTTCTGAATAGGCTTCCACCAATTCATCAAAGGTCACATTTCTAAAACCCGGATTGTTTACATCAGGAGAAATAGAGCAGGTCCTGTTTGTCGGGCCAATTGCACCTGCCACAAAGCGTGGCTTATCAGGCGTCCGGGCTGTGACCTTCTCACAGGCTTCACGGCATAGACGGCCAGCTTCGAAATTGATTTCATAAGCCAACTTTTCCATATCATAATCTGCCATGGAAATGCTTGTGCCGTTGAATGTATTGGTTGAGATAATATCTGAACCAGCATTCAGGTAAGCTTCATGAATTTCGCGAATGATATGTGGCTGCGACAGAACAAGGAGGTCGTTATTTCCCTTCAGATCGCTTGGCCAATCGGCAAAACGCTCGCCACGATATTCTTCCTCGCCCAGTTTGTAGCGCTGGATCATCGTTCCCATTCCACCATCAAGAACGAGAATTCTCTGTTTGGCCAGGGCTGACAACTCAGCTTTAGGATTCTTATGAGGCGACACTATTTTTTCAGTCATATCTACTAATCCAATTAAACTTTGATGACTCGTTCACTGTAATAGTCAAGAAGCAAGTCTGTACGTCCCTGCAGCAAAAGGGTAAATTTTA
This sequence comes from Methyloligellaceae bacterium, assembly GCA_050633205.1. Lineage (GTDB taxonomy): Bacteria > Pseudomonadota > Alphaproteobacteria > Rhizobiales > CBDHHC01 > CBDHHC01. The sequence goes on from JBOEGA010000129.1 coordinate 85,872, forward strand.
CCAGTTGCTCCAACACGTCAACAACCCGGTCATATTTGGCACCGGGTTTCATTCGTCCATTCCCGTCAAACTTATCCGAGACTTCAGGCAATGAGCAATGGTACGGCACTGAAATCATATGCAACCACCGCCCCAGAACTCTCATCTGGTTCAGACAGTTAAATGACTGAGAGCCGCCACTGACCTGCATTACAGCCAGAGTTCGCCCACGTGTTGGCTGCATATCTTCAGCCATTAAGGGCAAGTGCTCTAACTGTAGTTTCAAAACACTACTCATAAGCCCGTGCAATTCCGGACTAACCCAGACATGCCCATCAGCCCAGTGAGAGAGGTCCTGCAAGTCCCGAACTCTTGGATGACTATCTGTGCCATCCGCCGGTGTCGGTAACTCGCGTGGATCAAAGGTCTTTACCTCAGCTCCCATCGCGATCAGCAGTCTCATCGCTTCCTCTGCCAGATAACGGCTGTATGACTGTTTACGGATTGATCCGTAAAGAACCAGAAATCTCATTGGACGATCCAATGAAACTCCAAAATCCTTCATTCCTTTTTGTAATGTCCAGAGTCTATCCAATTGCACATTTGGCAATGACGCATCTGTTGTTACAGCAGAACCATTGAATATATGATCCGGCAAGGCCTCATTCATGAAATCTACTCCTAAGAAACCGGCCTCATACCAAGCCAGTGGCAAATGGCATATGTCAGGTCAGCTCTGTTCAATGTATAAAAATGGAAATCACGAACACCCTGTTGAACAAGCTCATCAACCTGCTCTGCAATAACAGCCACCGCGACCATCTTGCGAATTTCGTCCTCGTTTTCCAGTCCCTCAAAGCGCTTTTCCAAAAGTGCAGGCATTTTCGCGCCGCACTTCTCTGCGAAGGATTTTGCCGTCTTAAAGTTTACAATTGGATTAATACCTGCTGTGATGGGGATATTGATGCCACGCGCTCTTACCGCATCAAGATAACGGAAGTAGTCATCATTATCAAAGAAGAACTGCGTAATTGCCCTGTCTGCACCTGCGTCAACTTTGGCCTGCAGAATATCCAGATCAGTTTCAAGGCTTGTACTTTCCGGATGAACTTCCGGGTAAGCAGCAACAGAAACTTCGAAATCACCGATATCCTTAATGCCACGTATAAGATCCGGTGTTCCTTCATAACCACCCGGGTGGGTTACATATTTAGCGCCAATGCCGTCGGGAGAGTCACCTCTTAGTGCCACAATATGGCGAACGCCAGCATTCCAATAGGACTGGATAACTTCGTTGATCTCTTCTCTGGTTGCAGACACACAGGTCAAATGCGCTGCAGGCTTAAGATCAGTTTCCTGCACAATTCTGGAAACTGTTGCGTGAGTGCGCTCACGAGTGGAGCCCCCGGCACCATAAGTCACAGATACAAATTTAGGTTGCAGGGGAGCAAGCCTAACTATTGAGGACCAGAGTGTCTTCTCCATTTTCTCAGTTTTTGGAGGAAAAAACTCGAATGAGATGTTCAGGTCCTGACTATATGGCTGCTGCAATTTACTCGTCTGCTCTGTCATGAGCCCAATCTCCCCGTTGAATTATTCATTTCTTCAGTATTGCGGGAACGATCCCGCCCCTCATTTTTGGTAGATAACCAGATGGAAACAATAAGCTGCTCACTGTTATGGCTGCCTGTCGGTTGCAGATTGCGGTGCATATCGAAACTTAAACCGCACTTCTCCATACATTGCTTTAAATAGTCTTTTGTGAACCCCAGTCGCAGGTGCGCGTATTCTTCGCGCAAGAACTCAAGCTCATGGGGGGCAAAATCAACGACAATCAGGCGCCCGTTTGTGCCGAGCAGCCTGCTCGCCTCAGCCACCACTGCGGCGGGATCGGCTGTGAAATGGAGAACCTGATGCAGAACAACAACATCAGCGGTTGCATCATCCAGGGGGACATTAAGAATATCGCCCTGACGAATCTGGCAATGGTTTAAACCTGCGTTCTGGATATTGCTGCGGGCATAGGCAAGCATATCGGGGTTCATATCAATTCCGATACCACGCTCTATCTGGCTGGAGAACAGTTCGAGAATGCGCCCGGTGCCAGTTCCCAAGTCAACCATTGTACCAAGAGGACCAGTTCCAAGTGCCTTCTGCAGGGCTGTCTCAACATCGGTTTCAGAAAGATGAAGTGATCGAATTTTATCCCACTCAGCAGCGTGTTCACGGAAATATTCCTGAGCCTGATCAGATCTTTCCTGTATCACCATCTCGGCCCGGGCTTTATCACGTACCAGCTCTGAATCGGTCAGATCCAACTCATTAAGAATGTCTCTTGCAAGTTTTCCTACGGCATTTCCTTCTGAAAGGCGAAAATATACCCAGCTCCCTTCGCGGAAGCGTTCAACAAGCCCTGCCTCGGTCATAAGCTTCAAATGCCTGCTTATCCGCGGCTGGCTCTGCCCCAGGATTTTGGTCAGGTCCTTAACATTCAGCTCCCCGTCAGACAGCAGTGCGAGCAATCTCAGGCGCGTTGACTCGCCAGCTGCTTTCAGCACATTCAAAAGCTGTTCTGTTGACAGGAGTGGAGCTGTTGTCTGCATACTTTAGTTTACCTTACATGATATAAAGATATCTTTATACCTGATGAGAGGTAATAGCAAGAGCAAATCAGCAGAAAACAATATGTTTATGAGGCCATTGCCAAAAAACGTAATCAGGACATAGGATTTCCGTTTTTTATAGATAAATTTAATCTAATTAAAATTTAGTGTGTACTCATTCTGCAAATTACTATAATTTTGCAGCGAAATGCCTGTCCATAACTATGGTTGAGGTATTTCCTTGGGTCAATCAACAGAGATAAATAAAGACAGTATACATCATGAAATCAGCGCTTAAATATCTTTCCATTCCCCTTATGATGTTGTTCTGCCTTACTGCTTATCTGAGCACCTCTATTGTTTTACCGCAACCCGCCCAGGCGGCCTCAAAGAAAGACAGAGCTGTGGTCTTTATGAAGGCTGTGGCGAAAGAACTTATGGCTGCAGTTCGTTCCGGGGATAAGCGCAACCTGGAGCTGGTTATTAATAAATATGCTGACCTGAAAGCTATCGGTAACTACTCCCTTGGTGATTATGAGAAAAATCTGCCAAGACGGAAACGTCCTAAATACTACCGTGGTGTTGCCAAATTTATGGCTCGCTACTTTATGGATGAGTCAAAGAAGTACAAAGTACGCAGTGCCAAGGTCTCTTCGCCCAGCTTTAAAGAGTATGGCGAAAGCATTGTAGATTCTGTAGTACGTCTTGAAGATGGCAGCCAATATGAAGTGCAGTGGCGCCTTACCAAGAAAAACCGCCGTTTTAAAATTCGTGACATCCGAATCCTCGGACTATGGATGGTTCCTTATCAGCGGAACCTGTTTAATGACTTTGTTGTCAAACGCGGAGGCAACGTAAACGATCTGGTTATCGCACTTAATCATAACTGATCAGGCTTATTCAGATCGTTTCGTTACGGTGTGTATGTCAGCTCTGCTCTTTATGTGGAAGTGTGAAACAGAAGGTTGAACCAAGGCCTACGGTTGATTCACACCAGATCGAACCTTTGTGACGCTCAATAATCTTTTTACAAGTCGCCAATCCCAGACCTGACCCTTCAAATTCCGGGGTGATATCAAGACGCTTAAATGGTTCAAATACCTTTTTAAGGTGCTGTTCCTTTATACCAATTCCATTATCTGTAAAATTAAACATCCACTCGTCGCCTTTACGTTGTGCGCTTATAAAGATCACAGGCGTTTCCTCATCACAGTATTTTATACTGTTCACGAGCAGATTTTGTACCAGTTGAACAAGCTGAGTTTCGTCACCACAAACAGGAGGCAACTCATCATAAATCACCCGAACATCCCGTTCAGCTATAACACTTCCGATATTTTCCTTTGCTGCTTCAATTATCTGTGAGAACTCCAGAATCTTATACTCCGGTGACTCTTTTTCAAGCTCAGTATAGCTTGACAATGAATCTATCAATGAAAGCATCCGGCCTGATGTGTCTCTTGCCATGCCTACATACCGCATAAGATCATTGGAAAGCTGAGCTTCTCCGTCTATTAAGATGCGATCCATGAGATATCTGATAGAACGGGCAGGCTCCCTCATATCATGGGCCATGATGCGCCCAAAATTCTCAAGCTCTGTCTGTTGCTCGTCAATCTCCCGGCGAAACTCCATATTAATCATGGCATTATGGATTGCTCTGTGAAGTGCAGGGGACGTAACCCGATCCTTGCCGAGATAGTCCTGAGCATCAAGGCGCATCGACTCAACAGCTATATCCTCATTGCCCTGTCCTGTAATCAGGACTACCGGAGTATAAGGATTTGTACTCTTTATGGTGGAGAGAATATTAAGCCCGTTATCATCGGGGAGGTTATAGTCAAGTAAAATACAATCAACTTCTACCGAACGGCTTTTTGCAAAACCCTCAGTGCCGGTTGTGGCCTCTTCAATAGACCACTCAAACATTTTATCTTTTACCAGGTTGTGGCGATAGATATAACGATCCGCCAGATCATCATCAATGATCAGCATATTCTTGTGTTGCTTCATCTAAATACCCATATTATAGGAGACTCCTCATGAATGCCTTTCCCTGTAAAGCTCTTTCACCCTACTCTCTAAAAATTGAAAATTATTACCAGATATAGGTAAAGTTTTATCTGTATTTAACCGGATTGCTCAAATATGAGCCAACTCTATAAGCCTATAGGAGACTAGCTGTCTCACGGGTTCGGTAGTATATTTTCCTGCATATAAACTAATAATAGATAAGATAAACCAGGCAGGGCTCTTTTATGCTTACATCTGTGAGTCTTCCACTCTGGATTTTACTGATACTGATTGCTCTTTCGTTATGGGCTATTCTGGACCATCTACTTATGCCAAGTGTCCGGTGGATGCTACGGAGGCGAGCCAACAAGGCAATTGATGAACTCAATACCCGCCTGAGCCTGAAAATTCAGCCATTCAAACTAACCAAACGCCAGGTTCTTACCGAGAACCTGCTCTATGACCCTGAAATACTCAGTGCAGTTGATAAATATGCCAAAGAAAACAAAATGCCCCGTGATGTTGCCATGCAGGAGGCAAGGAGTTACGCCAGTGATATTGTTCCCTCTTTCAGTGCATATACCTATTTTCGAGTGGGTACGGGGCTGGCTAAGCTTGTCTCAAAGTCCCTGTACAGAATAAGACTGGGTTTTTCTCAGGATGAAAGGCTATCGGGTATAGACCCAAACGCTTCTGTTGTATTTGTAATCAATCACCGTTCTAATATGGACTATGTTCTGGTGACCTTTATGGTCGCCGCAAGCTCAGCTCTTTCATATGCTGTTGGGGAGTGGGCCCGTGTATGGCCTATTCAGGGGCTTATCCGTTCTATGGGTGCGTATTTTGTCAGACGGGATTCAGGTAACCCACTGTATAGAAAAGTACTGGCACGTTATGTTGATATGGCAACCAAAGCAGGCGTTGTGCAGGCAATGTTTCCTGAGGGTGGCCTAACCCGGGATGGTAAACTTCGCCCACCCAAACTGGGCCTTCTCAGTTACATTGTCGGGGACTTTGACCCAAAGGGTGAACGGGATGTGGTTTTTGTACCGGTTGGCGTTAATTATGACCGGGTTCTGGAAGACCGAATTCTTACCTCGGATATTGCCGATAAAAATAACAAGAACCTACGCTCCCGTTTCACAACCCGTTTTTTAATTCACTATAGTCTGCATACGCTATGGCTGCTGATCCGCGGGCGCTGGCACCGTCATGGATATGCCTGTGTGAGCTTTGGCGCTCCCGTTTCTCTTAAGGCTTATATGGAACAGCGCTCTATTGATTTCAGAACATTGAATGAAGACCGGGAACGTGAAGAAGTTGATACTCTTGGAAAGCACCTGATGGGTGCCGTGGGTAAAGTCGTACCAGTGCTGCCTGTATCAATNNATCAATGGTCGCTCTGGCAATTCTTAAAATACAAAAAGAGACATTTACGAAGTTTGAGATTATGGGAGAGGCTTTCAATATAATAAAAGCAATTCAGTCTCAGGATGCGCATGTCCATATCCCGCATGAAGATCAGGAATATGCGGTTGAGTTTGGCATAAGAATTTTAAAGATGCGCAAGGTTATTCGCGAAGAAAATGGTGTTTTCCATAACAACCCGGAAGAAGATATTCTTTTAAATTATTATGCGAATGCAATTATTCATTTAGTGGATTTAAAAGGCGAGGCTGATCAACAACCTCGCCCTATATACAAAACTACGGCTGATTAAGCAGCGGCAGAATGATATTTTTCGTAGAATGAGCCATCAACAGCAGCGATCTCACTCAGGATCGCAGGGATCTTGTAGCGGTCGCCAAATTTGGCTGCAAGTTCTTCACACTCAGCCAGGAATTTCTTAGTACCGATTGTATCGATGTAAGAAATTGGTCCGCCGCTCCATGGAGCAAAACCCCAGCCCATGATAGAGCCAACATCAGCTTCACGCATATCAGAGATTACATTTTCCTGAATTGCCCAGACAGCTTCAAGAGCCTGACATGTCAGGAAGCGCTTTTTAAGCTCTTCAACATCTGGCTGTACTTCGGCAAGCGGGAACAACTCCGAAAGACCAGGCCAAAGTTTTTTGCGACCTTCATCCGGGTAATCGTAGAAGCCTGATTTTGACTTACGGCCAAGACGACCCATTTCAAGAACCATCTTGTCAACCTGATCATCGATCGGACCCGGTACAAATGCATCACCAAGAGCAGCTTTTGTTGCGTTACGGATTTTCACACCAAGATCCAGAGCTGTCTCATCATTCAGAGCCAGAGGACCAACAGGCATTCCAACCATCTTCGCTGCATTCTCGATCAAAGCCGGCTTAATGCCTTCAGCAAGCATGTAATGGGCTTCTTCGATGTAACGCAATACAACGCGGTTTGCGTAGAAGTAACGCGCATCATTTACAAGGATTGGCGTCTTCTTAAGCTGGCGAACAAGGTCATAAGCTTTAGCAATTGCTGCATCGCCTGTTTTCGCACCTTTAATGATCTCGACCAAAGGCATTCTCTCAACTGGTGAGAAGAAGTGAATTCCTACATACTGCTCAGGGCGGATAGAATTTTCAGCCAGAGATGTAATCGGAATAGTCGATGTGTTTGTTGCAAGGATGCAATTTTCAGGGATGTTTGCTTCTGTCTGCTCAGTTACAGATTTCTTCACGCCCGGATCTTCGAATACAGCCTCAACGATCAGGTCACAACCGGCAAGCATGGAGTAATCTGCGGAAGTTGTAATACGTCCCAGAACTTCCTTTACCTGCTCTTCAGTCATGCGGCCTTTTGCAACCTTTTTCATAAGGTCTTTTTCGGCATGAGCTTTTGCCTTGGCTGCAGACTCTTCAGTCTGGTCAAGAACAATAACTTTAATGCCAGCCTGTGCTGAAACATTCGCGATACCGGCGCCCATAAAGCCACCGCCACCAAGAACGCCAAGCTTCTGGATTGGAGAAGGCTCAACAGCTTTTGGTCTGTTCGCACCTTTTTCAAGAGCACCTTTACTGATGAAGAATGTGCGTGACATGTTACGTGCCTGAGGGCCCATGTGCAATTTCACCGAGTAGCGAGACTCAATGCGAAGTGCGGCATCCATTGGCACCTGAACACCTTCATAAACTGCACCCAGAATAGCTTTCTGTGCATCATAAAGGCCGTAAGTATTTTTACGGATCATTGCATTTGCGCCAGTGAAGATCGGGAAGCCCTGAGGACCGTATACGTCACCACCTGGCAATCTGAACTTGGGACGGTCCCAAGGCTGTTCAAATGAACCAAAGGCTTTTTTGTCACCTGCGGCACGGGCTTCACGAAGTTTGTCACCTTCTTCAAGGTGATTTGTTACCCATGTTTTAGCAGTTTCAACTTCGCGACCGGCAAGGCAAAGCTCGCTGATAAGGCCAAGTTTAAGAGCTTTTCTCGGGTTTACAGGTTTGCCTTCCATCATCAATGGTGCAGCACCCATAAGGCCAGCAAGGCGAACAGCACGTTGTGTACCACCCCAACCCGGCATAATACCGATTGTACACTCAGGAAGACCAAGCTGAATGCGGTCATTGTCGACAACAACCTTGTGCTGCGTCGCAAGGATCGTTTCAAGTCCGCCCCCCATTGCAGTACCGGCAACAGCAGAAGCAACAGGTTTGCCACAGGTTTCAAGCTTGCGAAGAACCATCTGGAATGCCATCAGGTTATCAAAAGTTTCTTTCGCGACCTGGTCTCTAGGGAGTTTGGCATTTCTTGCAGCGCGTGCCTCGATCATAAGGATGTCAGCGCCAACGATAAATTCCTTACGAGCTGAACAGATTACCGCACCACGGATAGCGGGATCAGTCGCAACTTTTTCTACTGCTTCAGAAAACTCACGGATTGTGTCTTCCGAAAACACATTCATTGGACGGTTCTTGATATCCCATGTAATCGTGGCAATACCGTTTCCATCCACTTCCAAATTCAAATGTTCCATATTTCAGATTTCCTATGAATAACGATTTGCCTTAAACGCGCTCAATGATAGTCGCGGAACCCATGCCTGCACCAATACAAAGAGTAACAAGTGCAGTTTGTTTTCCTGTTCTTTCAAGCTCATCAAGAACTGTACCCAAAATCATTGCGCCAGTTGCGCCAAGAGGGTGGCCCATAGCAATCGCGCCGCCACATACGTTGATTTTGTCATGAGGAATATTGAACGCCTGCATATAACGAAGAACAACACTTGAGAAAGCTTCGTTCAGTTCAAACAGGTCAATATCGTCTACAGTCATATTTGCACGACGAAGAAGCTTCTCTGTTACATCAACAGGGCCAGTCAGCATAAGGGCTGTATCGGAGCCAACAGAAGCAAATGCCTTAATACGAGCACGAGGCTTCAGGCCCTGCCCTTCGCCAGCTTCTTTCGTGCCAACAAGAACTGCAGCCGCTCCATCAACGATACCAGATGAGTTACCGGCATGGTGTACGTGGTCAACAGCTTCGATATCCGGGTGAGCCTGAATGCCAACAGCATCAAAACCAAACTCAACACCCATTTTAACAAATGATGGACGAAGGCTGCCAAGGGTCTGCATATCAGTGCCAGGGCGAATTGTTTCGTCGCGGTCAAGGATAGTCAGGCCGTTAAAGTCTGTTACCGGAACGACAGATTTTGCAAAACGTCCCTCTTCCCATGACTGGGCAGAGCGTTTATGGCTCTCTACTGCATATTCATCGCACTCTGTACGGCTGATACCATATTTGGTAGCGATCAGGTCTGCAGAAACGCCTTGTGGCATTGCATAGGAAGGAAATGCGATAGCAGGGTCTACCGGGAATGCTCCACCGTCAGAGCCCATAGGTACGCGAGACATTGCTTCAACACCGCCAGCGATAACAAAATCAGCAGCACCAGCAGCAACCTGACCAGCAGCCATATTTACAGCTTCAAGACCGGATGCACAAAAACGGTTTACCTGAACGCCAGATGTCTGTACGCCGTAATCAGCGCCCATAACAGCAGCACGGGCGATATCAGCACCCTGCTCACCCACCGGGCTCACACAGCCCAGAATAACATCATCAACTTTTGTTGTATCAAGCTTATTGCGATCTCTGATTGCTCTTAGTGTATGGGAGGCCAGTGCCACTGCAGTTACTTCATGCAGTGAACCATCCTTCTTACCTTTACCGCGGGGAGTACGCACAGTATCGTAAATATAGGCTTCAACCATGATCTGTCCTTCTGAATTTACCTTAATGCCATCATTACACAGCATTGTTTTACGTTCGTAATTACGAGTTGGTGGTTCTATACTTCATAATGACGTTTACGTAAAGGGAAGACATCATTATGACAGTTAATATTTCGTATTATTGAAAATGGTTAATGCCGCATCATTGGCAAACATCCATCCCAAATCAATAGGTCAAACGATGTATAAAAGATGCAGTTATAACAACAGGTAAAACCGACGCAGAATCATCGTCTCTGAATTATGATAAAGGGGGATGAGCTTAATGAATCAAGAATTCTTCTTTCGCTCCACTTCAGCGAGATCACGAATCTCATTCAGTTCGGCTATGGTCAGCTCAATATATTCCTTGCGCTCTTCCAGACGGCTTAGTGCCTGACTAATACCATTCAACAGATAATCAAGCTGCTTATCGCTAACCTTGCCATCTTCGATATTATAAAGCTCAAGATATTCCTTTACTTCATCAAGTGAAAAACCGAATTTTTTACCTCTCAAAGCGAGTATCAGGCGTGCCCTGTCCCGCTTACCAAATATTCTTGAAGTCCCCTCACGCTGTGGAGAAACAATTCCCTTTTCCTCATAAAAGCGAATGGTACGAGTGGAAATGCCCAGCTCTGTGGCAAGCGCACCGATTTCGTAGGTTTCACCATCATCGTCACTGGATGAAGCAGAGGTTAGAATTTCAACAATATTCATAGTTTCAGAGATACCTCATTATTTTCAGATAAGCACAAACAAGTGCCTGTAACCAACGACAACATAAATCCCAGTCCCCACATTGCAATAACCAAATATAATTCTGGTAAAAAAGTGGTTCCCGAATTCCGAATATCGCCCATAAGGCAATATCCGGAACCGGGAACCCAGGGGAGGAAACATTATGCCACGTTGTTTAGTGACACACTCTCTACAGTCTTCTGCTCTCTAACAATTTCCTGAGGATCAAAATGATCAACGGCAATTGCTTCGTCTACCAGATTATTCATTTCGCGAAGAAGTGTTGCTTCTTCCTCAGTTATTACCTGTTTTTCGACTGCATCGCCGATCCAGTCCATACCATGATAACGACGAACGACACCTTTTCTGATTGCCCGCTCCAGTTTTTTCTCAGCATCTGCAGCTTCGATAACTTTCCTGAAGGTCACTTCAATCAAACCTGACGCATTGGTTACATCATCAGATACAAAGATGAAACGCGTAAGATTGTCCCGTAGTTCACCTGGAACCAACAGCTTACGAACAATACGCTGACCATCAGCATCGGGAGCCGGTACAGCGCGGGCACCAAACGGAAAAACAATCAATTTCATAAACGGACGCATTATTGCTATCGGGAAGTTCTGGATTACACCTTTGATTGCTTCCTGAAAACGGTAGTTTGCATTTTGCAAAGCATACTCAACAATGATGCGGTCAGATTTTGGGGCGCCGTCATTCTCGAAACGTCTCAGGATACAAGACATAAAGTAGAGTTCACTCAATGCATCTGCCAGTCTGCCTGTCAATTGCTGCTTGATTTTCAGTCCACCACCAAGCAGGCCAACTGTCATATCCGCCACGAACGCAAAGTTACGGCTTGCACGGCCAAGCTTCTTATATCCGTGTCCGGTACCTACCGTGTCTTTAGGTTTTCCTATAAATAATCCACCTGTGGCATTATGGAAGAATCCTGCTGTAATGTTTGAGAACAGGAAGCCGAGGTGAGAGATAAAGGCTTTATCGAAAGCTTTCAGATTGTTGTTCTGAACAGCCTGTACTTCATCATAAAGGTGCGGGTGACTTCTCAGTGCGCCTTGCGCAAACACGATCAGTGTCCGTGTCAGAATATTTGCACCTTCAACGGTAATGCCTACCGGGATTGCGTTGTAACCACCAAGAAGATAGTTCTTTGGTCCATCACAGACACCTTTACCGCCGTGAATATCCATAGCGTCATTCAGGATGTTACGGGCCCATTCAGTTGACTGATATTTCAGGAGTGCAGAAAGAACGACCGGTTTTTCGCCTACGCCAACCATCTCGGCTGTTGCGGCACGGGCAGCTTCAAGAATATATGCACCTTCAGCCATACGGGCCATTGGCTCCTGAACGCCTTCCATATAACCGATTGGCATTCCAAACTGCTTGCGTACACGGGCATAGGCCGTAGTTACACGAAGGGCTTTTTTGACACCTGCGGTACCTGAAGCCGGTAGAGAGATAGCACGTCCAACAGCCAGACAGCTCATAAGCATACGCCAGCCCTGTCCAACACGTTCCTTGCCACCTATTACCCAGTCAATGGGAATAAAAACATCCTTGCCCCAGTTTGGACCATTAGGGAATGCGTTGCCTATAGGCTGGTGACGACGACCAATCTGTACGCCAGGGTGGTCCGTCGGGATCAGAGCACAGGTGATGCCGAGCTTTTCTTCACCGCCCAATAATCCGTCCGGATCAAAGGCCTCAAATGCCATGCCAAGCAAAGTCGCTTTTGGACCGAGAGTAATATAACGCTTTTCCCAGTTCAGGCGAATACCGAGAACCTCTTCACCGTTGTGCTGACCTTTACAGATAACGCCAATGTCACGCATGGTTGTTGCATCCGAGCCGGATGTAGGGCCTGTCAGAGCAAAACAAGGAACTTCCAGACCTTTGGCCAGTCTTTCCAGATATTGTTCTTTCTGGGCATCTGTACCAAATTTTTCGATCAGTTCACCTGGCCCTAAAGAGTTAGGCACCATAACCACTGTACCCATATCAGCGTTACAGGCAGAGATTTTACCAACTATGATAGATTGCGCCTGACCAGAGAAACCGAGGCCGCCATGCTCTTTGGAAATCAACATTCCAAAGAATCCTTTTTCACGAACAAAGTCCCACAAATGCTGAGGAATATCATTCATTCCGGCGCGGATATCATAATCGCGGATCATCCCGCACAGCTCTTCGGTTGGCCCATCAATAAAGGCTTTTTCTTCTTCAGTAAGCTGTACCGGAGGAATTTCGCGAAGTCTGTCCCAGTTCGGTTTGCCCGAGAATAGTTCTGCATCCCAGCCAACAGAGCCTGCATCAAGAGCTTCCTGCTCTGTCTGGGAAATCGTTGGCAGTATGCTTTTGATAATTGCAAATATCGGTCTGGAAACTATCAATCTGCGCAGAGGGCCAACTGAGAGTAATAAAAATATTGCAGCCGGGATGAACCCGATAATCTGGCCAACTGATCCAAAATTCTGCGCATAGCCGGTTAAAGTAGCAGCAAAATCAGCATTTGGTACATACAGACCTGTTTGCGCTAAAACTGTTACCACACTTACGAGAACAAACCATGCTATTAGCGGTAATCTCGTAGCCATAAAGATATAAGCCACAACAAATATAGCTGCGACAAACCAAAAGACAGACATTGCCAACTCCCTGCTTAAATGTGAGCACTCCAAATGGCACACAAATTCATTTGACGAATTGCAAACCATATACATGTCGTTTACGTCAACGTCAAGCTAGCTGAAAGTTTAGTTGCTGTCCGGTATAAATTAGCGCTTCATTCACCATAATCAGGCAATACTCAGCAACGTGCTACATTACCATTGATTGCCAATATATTAATTCAAAACAATAATTGTCGATCTATAAGGCAAATGATCAGGTGAAAAAAATATGGCAAATTTATACCCGAACCTATTCTCTCCACTGGATCTTGGATTCACCAAATTAAAAAATCGCGTCATTATGGGCTCCATGCATACCGGCCTTGAGGATAGTTTCAAACTTTTTCCAAAACTGGCAGCCTATTATGAAGAACGTGCACGAAATGATGTCGGACTAATTGTAACCGGTGGCTTTGCCCCGAATTTTGCCGGAGGGGTTGCATTATTTAAAGGGCAGCTTTCAAAAAAGTCTCATGCCAACAAGCATAAAGTTCTGACAAAAGCGGTACATGATGCTGGTGGTAAAATTGCCATGCAAATTCTCCATACTGGCCGTTATGGTTTTCACCCATTCATTGTTGCACCTTCAAAGATTAAAGCACCTATTAATATGTTTACTCCACGTGCCCTCTCAACAAGCGGGGTAGACAAGCAGATTAATGACTATGTCAAATGTGCAGTGCTTGCCCGTGAAGCAGGATATGACGGCGTCGAAATTATGGGGTCCGAGGGTTATTTTATAAATCAATTTCTGGTTTCCGGCACAAATAAGCGCACTGATAAATGGGGTGGTGATTACGAGAATCGTATGCAGGTTCCAGTGGAAATTGTTAAGCGGACAAGAGAAGCTGTTGGAGAAGACTTTATCCTGATCTACCGCCTTTCCATGCTGGATCTTGTGCCTAATGGCCAGAGCTGGGATGAAGTCGTCAAGCTGGCTAAAGCAGTAGAAGGTGCAGGTGCGACGATTATTAATACCGGCATTGGCTGGCACGAATCCCGTGTACCAACTATTGCGACCAGTGTCCCCAGGAGCGCCTTTGCCTGGGTCACGAAAAAAATGAAAAGCGAGGTCTCCATCCCGCTGGTTACAACAAACCGTATTAACTCCCCGGATGAAGCCGAGAAGCTTCTCACTGATGGCAGTGCTGATATGATATCAATGGCCCGTCCATTCCTTGCTGATGAGCAATTTATGACGAAGGCAAAGGAAGGGCGTGCAGAAGAGATTAATACCTGTATTGCCTGTAATCAGGCATGTCTCGATCATATATTCCAGGCAAAACTATCGACATGCCTTCTCAATCCGAGGGCATGCCACGAGACTGAAATTGTTATCACCCCGACAGACAATAAAAAGCGCATTGCCGTCATTGGATCTGGTCCGGGTGGTCTTGCCTGCGCTACCACGCTTGCTGAGAGGGGCCATGAAGTTCACCTCTATGAACAGGATGATAAAATTGGTGGACAGCTTAATATGGCTAAAACCATTCCTGGCAAGGAAGAGTTTCATGAAACAATTCGCTATTTTACAGTACGCCTTGAAAAGACAGGTGTGATTCAGCATCTCAATACGCGAGCAAGTGCAGAGGATCTAATTAAAGAAAATTTTGATGAAGTTATCATTGCCACAGGAATTAAACCGAGAGATCCCCAGATACCGGGGCAGGACCTTCCTAATGTACTGAGTTACATCGATGTGCTCAAACACAAGAAACCTGTCGGTAAAAAAGTTGCTGTTATCGGAGCCGGAGGCATTGGCTTTGATGTTGCAGAGTATCTTGCAGAAGATGGACCTTCATCCACATTGAACCTTAAAGAGTGGCTCCATGAGTGGGGCATTGATGACCCGGAAACCTCACCTGGCGGGTTGGCTGAAGGCCCAAACAAGCCGTTACCATCTTCAAGAGAAATATATTTACTTCAGCGGAAAAGCCAAAAACCCGGAAAAAGCCTTGGCAAAACGACAGGCTGGATCCACCGCTCTGTTCTTAAAAAACGCGGGGTGCATATGATCGGCGGAGTAACTTATGAAGAGATATCAGACAAAGGTATTCTGCTAGGAGACAGTCAGAACAAGTCTGCTCCCAAGTGGCTGGATGTTGATACTATTGTTCTTTGTGTGGGACAAACACCCCTCAAGGAACTCGTTGATCCGCTTGAGGAAAGTGGTGTAAAAACACATCTCATTGGTGGTGCATTCAAAGCTGCCGAACTGGATGCCAAGGCCGCGATTGATCAGGGCACACGCCTTGCTGCTCAACTCTAGAATTGGAATATAGGTTTACTGAATGTATTTCTGGCTTCGACTTATTGGTTATTTTCTTACTACCTGGAGGCGCAAACCGCTTGATGTTCCATTTGGAACATCCTGCCTTCATTACCGAGCATGGCCAACAGACATTGATGCCAGTATGCATATGAATAATGCAAGATACTCAGTTCTTGCTGATATAGGCCGTTTTGATCTGATTTTCCGCATGGGAATTGCCAAAGTTGTCATGCGGGAGAAATATATTCCGGTCCTGTTATTTGCTTCCACGAGATACAGGCGAGAAATTCGTAATTTTGAGACATTCAAGGTAGAAACGCGAATCCTCTCCTGGGACAATACCAACCTGTTTATCGAGCATAAATTCACACTGACCAGTGGTAAATATAAAGGGCAGGTTTCAGCTCTAATGGTGGTAAAAGCAGGGTTGTATAACCGAAAAGAAAAAGCATTTATTGAGTATGACAAGCTGATTGACCGCATGGGAATTGATGCAAAATCCCCTGCTCTTCCAGAAGCTGTCAAAACATTACTGGCTGCCGATAAGGCATTTCAGGATGCAACTAAAGACAACCAAATTGATCAACAAAAACTATCTGCATAAGTAAAAAATGAGTAATCCAGAAAAAACAACCACAATCCCTTCATACGAAATGGAAAGTATGATGAGGAGGCAACCCAAACAGGAACGCTCTCTCAAGAGAGTTGAACAAATTTTAAATACTGCTTCAGAACTCATTCTGGAAGTTGGGTTGGAAAGTGTTAATGCCGGACTGATTTCAAAACGTACCGGTATACCTGTTGGAACTATCTATCAGTTTTTTACGGATATGGAAGCAGTAAGCACGGAAATAATTATCCGCATCAAGAAACGACTTGATGGAAAAATTATGGAAGAACTTCATGCTTCTACAATTACAAAGGACTACAGGAGAGGCATTGAGGATACTATTAATGTTATGATCAATGGTTTTAAATCAGAACCATATGCCATTACAGTTCTGCAGGCTCTACTTCATACAAAATCCTATATACAATCAACAAAGATAACCAAACAGCGTTTATCAGATTATTTTGCTGAGAGCTTTTTGCATTCAGGGTTTGGAGTTGAACTTGAGCAGAGCAGGATTATTTCGGATTTAATATTTGAAAGCGGTTACGGGGTATTTGAGAAAATTCTTCTGGAGCCGGATTTATCCCTGTCACAGAAATATAAAGAGGAATGGCTAAAGATGCTTATTCAGTATCTCAGCCCTTATCTTGAGACAAATGACCTGGAACCTTCTTAAGGTTTTATCAGATTCCTTAGGGCAAATCTGTTGATCCGCCCTAAAGTACCATATATTTACTCAGGTTTCTTTTCAGCAGGAGTTTTCTCCTCTGCTACTTCTTTTTCCTTAGCTTTTTCTGTAGCAGCTGCGGGCTTTACAGAGACGCGCTTTATCACAGGTGCCGATTGTTTTTCGGCAGGTTTCTTTGGCGTTTCCTTAACTACTTCTTTTGCAGATTCTTTTTTTGGTGCTTCTTTTGCTTCTTTCTTTGGGGCCTTAGCCTCTCTAAGTTTACAGATTCTTGCGAAACACTGACAACGGTACATACGCTGACGTTTCTTTCCTTTTGCTCTACAGCGCACCTTTCTGGAGAGCATTTTCCAGGGCTCTTTATTAAAACGTCCACATTTTGTATAGGCGGTACGTTTTGCTTCAATTTTAGACTTATCAGCAAAAACAATTGTTCTAACAGTTTTACAATAGGCTTTTGAGGTACGAGCCTCTGCGTGACTTACGCTCCAAAGACCTGCCAGCAGGAATGAACCTAACAGCGCTATGATTTTTATTTTTTTTAGATTTCTGAACATGAAATTCTCCACGAAACAATTTTCCTGGAGCATGGAGGTTGATATTCCATGCACCAAACATCGCGCTGACTGATCCAGCACAAATTGTTAAAAAGGATATATTTCAGGTTTTTTTTTGTTCAGAACTTTTTATTGAGACAGGTGGGTGTCAATATTATTAAACACAAAACAGATATTTATTCACCTAAAAGAATATTTCACATCGTTTTTCAGGCGATTAATTCCCTGTATCGCTCTTTTTGATTTCCATATAGCGTTTAAATGAGGCATGAGGGGAAACGTATGCTTCCTGAAGGTCTACACTCCAGTATTTCAGTTCATGCAGGGGGATTTCCTGGCCGGTCACTGCGCATTTCACATAATCTCCAGGAGATAATGTTTTGTAGTCATTATCAAGATAGCGAATTTTTGCCTCGCCTTTAAATCCCATCATTTTTTTTAGCCTACCTAGAATACTCAAGTTAAAATAACGACCCTTGATCTGAACCACCTGAATCAGAAACCTGCTTCTTTTTCAGCGGCTTACCTGCCCGAGGCTTTGAGGCCTCTTCACTATGATCAGTCTCACCATTTGCTGTAGCTAATACATGCCCATCTGCAAGCTCGAGGTCAAGCTTTTGGCCAGATTTTATTGATTTTGCACTACGAATCATACGGCCCTGCTCATCCCGAAGGAGTATGTAGCCACGCTTAAGCACGTTCTGGTAACCCAGAGTTCCCATAAGTTTTCTCTGAAGCCCCAGTCTTGACTGCAGATTATGCATAATATGTTTCACTGCGCGTTCTGAACGTTCAGAGAGATTGCTGATACGCTGCTGACCCTGTGAGATTTTATGCCTTAAACCTGTTGGGGTGAGACGGCTTGCTACTTGCTGATATGAAAGCTTTCTGCGGTTGAGCATTGTATTCAGGACGGGAGTAAATCTTCCCTGAACCTGCATATATCTGGTGCGCTTCGTATGAGCATTTGCCCGAAGTGCCGGCCCGAGACGGCTGGATGCTCCATCCAATCGCTGACGGGGGAACGATACAAGGTCCTGTAACCTTGGCAGGGCCCTGTGAAGGCCTGTCAGATTTGTACGTTGATGCTCCATATAGCGGCGCATGGTTCTGGTCAGGCGCAATTCAAAATCGGCCAGTTTCTCAGTCAGTTCACTATATTTGGGAACAGCCCATTCAGCCGCTTTTGTTGGTGTGGGGGCTCTGGCATCTGCGACCAGGTCAATTATGGTCCAGTCAGTCTCGTGTCCAACAGCGGAAATAACCGGGATTTCGCTTTCTGCGACTGCGCGAGCAACCACTTCTTCATTAAAGCCCCATAGATCTTCAAGGCTGCCACCGCCGCGCGCGACTATGAGCAAATCCGGTTTTGGAATGATATCATTATCGCTCAATGCATTAAATCCGCGGACTGCATGGGCAACTTCTGCTGCACAGGTTTCACCCTGAACCCTGACTGGCCACAGGATTACATGGGCTGGAAAACGCTCTGTAAAGCCATGCATCATATCCCGAATAACAGCACCTGTTGGAGATGTTACAATGCCGATAATCTTTGGCAGGAAGGGAATTTTCTTTTTACGCTCTTCCGCAAAAAGCCCTTCCGCGGCAAGCTTCTTTTTCCGCTCTTCCAGCAGGGCCATAAGAGCGCCGACGCCGGCAGGCTCCAGAGATTCTATGACAATCTGGTATTTTGAGCTGCCCGGGTAACTGGAAACTTTACCGGTCGCGATAACTTCCATGCCCTCTTCAGGCTTGAACTTCAGCTTATTGAAAACGCCCTTCCAGACGACTGCATCGACTCTTGCCTTTTCATCTTTAAGCGCAAAATAACAATGCCCGGAAGAGTGGGGGCCGCGATAGCCAGAAATCTCGCCACGGAGACGCACATGACCGTAGACATCCTCAAGGGTTCGTTTTACCTGATTAGCTAGTTGTGAAACCGAAAATTCCGGCACATTCTGCAAGTTCATTGATTGCTGTTTTCCCGCCGCCAAACTGTACCTCTTTTATGCAAACTTGCTCTTTTTCAATGCTTGATATACGAACAACTAAATAGCAGGCAGACGGGCCTCATGGCAACAACAGCTTCCACAACAATTAAGCTGGAACATATTTCTTTTGAAAGTGACTGAAAGACTGATGAATATTCTCCTGATCGGATCTGGTGGACGAGAACACTCACTGGCATGGGCTATATCGAAAAGCCCATTATTAACAAAGCTTTATTGCGCTCCAGGAAATGGCGGCATGGCTGCAATTGCTGATTGTGTGGATGTTAAAGTAGAAGATCATCAGGCCGTTATTGAGTTCTGTAAATCAAATTCAATAGACTTTGTTGTGGTAGGACCTGAGGCTCCACTGGTGGTTGGACTGGCTGATGATCTGGAAAAAGCGGGAATCAAAGTCTTTGGTCCTGGCAAGGATGCAGCACAACTTGAGGGATCAAAAGGTTTTACCAAAGACCTGTGTGCGGAATTCAATATACCTACTGCGGCCTATGGCCGTTTTACGGATGCTGACAGCGCAATCGCCTATGTCAGAGAGCAAGGCGCGCCAATTGTGATAAAGGCTGATGGTCTTGCGGCAGGCAAGGGCGTTATTATGGCTGAAACACTGGAACAGGCGGAAACAGCTATCCTTGAATGTTTTGATGGACGGTTTGGTGATGCCGGATCAGAAGTTGTTGCAGAGGAATGGATGATTGGTGAAGAAGCCAGCTTTTTTGCGCTGGTTGACGGTGAAAATGTTCTGCCATTGATTGCAGCTCAGGACCATAAACGTGCCTTTGATGGTGATAAAGGCCCGAATACTGGCGGAATGGGAGCTTATTCCCCTGCCCCGGTTATGACCGAGGAAATGACCCAGCGCACGATTGATGAAATTATAATTCCGACTGCCAGGGCAATGAAAGCACGTGGGATGCCTTATAAAGGTGTTCTGTATGCCGGATTGATGATTACAGATAAGGGGCCACAACTTATTGAATATAATGCCAGATTTGGTGATCCTGAATGCCAGATTCTTATGATGCTGCTTAAATCCGATATTGTTCCGGCACTTATTGCGACTGCTGAAGGCACTTTGAATAGTATCAAACTTGAATGGCATACAGATACTGCCCTGACAGTGGTTATGGCAGCCAAAGGCTATCCGGGTTCCTATGAAAAGGGAACTTTGATAAATGGCCTTGATACCGCCGCATCCAGTGACGATATAGAGATCTTCCATGCCGGAACACGTCTTGAAGACGGAAAGGTGCTGGCAACAGGTGGACGAGTATTAAACGTTACAGCAAGAGGTTCTTCCGTAAAAGAAGCGCAGTCACTGGCCTATGAAGCGATTAAAAAGATCGACTGGCCTGATGGTTTTTGCAGGACCGATATTGGATGGCGTGCTGTTGAGCGGGAAACTGTGTCCTGAGTTCTATATCCCTTCTGGCTCATAACCAGTTTTTTACTACAGGTAAGACATTATGGCTGTAAACAACCCTGAATTTGGCCTTGCTCTTGGCGGGGGTGGCGCGCGCGGGCTAGCCCATATTCATGTGCTTGAAGTTCTTGATGAGCTGGGAATAAAGCCAAAAATTATTTCCGGCACTTCGATCGGCGCTATTTTCGGTGCGGCTTATGCTGCCGGGCTCAGCGGAAAAGAGATCCGCGAATTTTCCATGGAAGCCATGGGAAAGCGCATCCGGATTTTTAAAAACCTGTTTGGACACAGCCCGAAAACGCTTTTTCAGTTATGGAATGTCAAAGAACTATCCAAATCACTGTTGTCTCCGGAAATGCTGCTGGAAAAGTTATTCCCAGATGAATTACAAACGGATTTTGACAAACTCAAAATTCCGATGAAAGTTGTTGCGACGGCTTATTATACTCACAACCAGGTTGTTCTCGATAAGGGGCCTGTACTGCCTGCTGTTGCTGCTTCAATGGCACTTCCTGTTGTGTTTCGCCCTGTCATGATTGACGATGTGCTACTTGTTGATGGAGGGCTTGCGAACCCGGTTCCATTTGATGTGCTGCAAGATGACATCAAACAAGTGGTTGCTATCGATGTTACAGGTGGTCCTGTTTGGGATGGGCAAACTAAAATGCCTTCCATGGCAGAAGTGCTGTATGCAGCAGCCCAGATTCCGCAAAATACGATCATCCAGGAGAAAATGAAGCAGTATAAGCCAACAATTTTTCTGAGAGCCCCTGTACAGAACTATCCGTCCCTTGCTTTCCATAAGATTAAAGAAATACTAGAAAAAACAGAGGATTTTCGAGATCTCGTAAAAAGAGAGATTGAAGAAAAACTTGAGGCTACTCCAATTCAGCTTGGATACACGAGAAATTGAAGCCGTTTTGCCAACGAACTGACAAATTTTACCACTATTACTTTTTTATCAATATTTAACATAACTTTTGAGATATTATCCTGTACCAATGTAGAGAACCCCACGAACAATCAACCGGGGGTTGTAATTTTGAGTAAAAAAGTACTGAATTCCTGTAACCTGGGGAACTAACGGCCAAATGCTTCGTTCGACTTTGACAAGCCTGATAATGATCACGATTGCTTTCTCAATCGGTATTGGCCTTGGCACGCTTGTTCCGCCATTATTTCCGTTAAATAAGAATACGCCGCAAAAGACAAACGGCTGGTCAACACACTCGAAAAAGAAGACACCTCAGTATTTCTCTGGCTACAGAAGGGATGAAGAGGCAGAAGCTCTCTGGGGTTATAAACTCCCTCCTCCTGTCAAAATACAAAAACCCAAGGTATATGCCAAAAAAGAGGATCAGGTTGAGCAGGTGGTTAAGCCAGTACCACGCAAGCGGTTTGCATCGATCTCACGTTCGCTGACACGTCTTATATCCTTCAGCACCTCACCATTTCCGTATGAAGGAGCTGTTCCTTATACCGGAAAGCCATTCCTTAATGTTGAAGAAGAAGGACGGCAGGCTCATAAAACCAGGAGTGGCAGAGTTTACTGGGCTGAAGAAACCTACAGTGACAACCGGGTTCTTCTTCATGTTCCCAAAGGTTTTGATATTAATAAACCTGCTGTCATAGTGTTATTCTTCCATGGACATGGAGCAACGCTTGAGCGTGATGTTATGCGCAGACAGGAAGTTCCTGCGCAAATTTCCCGTGCGGGCGTCAATGCAGTTCTTGTTGCACCTCAATTTGCAAAGGATGCCAGGGATTCCAGTGCTGGCAAGTTCTGGCAATATGGAGGAGCACACAGATTTTTGCGGGAAACCTCGCTGAAACTTGCACAAATCTACGGTTCACGTGCTGCTTATGACAAATTCAATAAAATGCCGGTTGTGATTGTAGGCTACAGCGGTGGCTTCTCTCCTACGGCATGGTGCCTGGCAAAGGGGGGAATTTCCAAACGCGTTAAGGGGGTTGTTCTACTGGATGGCCTGTATGGGCATTTGAGAAAATTTGCCCGATGGATCAAGCGTAACAGATCGGGTATTTTCCTGAGCGCTCATACTCATCTTACCAAACGACGCAACCTGAAACTTCAGGAAATGCTGACTTCAGCAAATATTCCTTTCAAGACAGAAGTTGATGGTCCGCTTGAACCGGGCACGGTTATATTTGTCCATTCAGATGAAAAGCATCACAGCTATGTTAACAAGGCCTGGGTATATCATCCTATCAGGGATGTACTCGTGAAGCTGGAAGCTGCTGTACCGGGCATCAGAAACATTCATACAGCTTCTTTCTAAGGTATGATCTACCCAAGTATTTCCTATAATCCTGCCTGCCTGCAAGCATACTGAAAATACTTATTGTCCTGATGCATTTTAGTAATTAACATCCTAAACAAAATAGGTTAATACGAAATCGAATCATTCGTTAGTTTTGCGTTTTTCCAGCATGCCTTTTGTTTTGCAGCATGATATCCGGGATAAGTTTGTATCCAGGTCCTTCCCCCTGACAAAACAGTTTCTCTACGCTTTAGAAAACGCACTACTGATATCAGTGAGGAAATCTGTATACTCGCATATATTTAACATAACACCACAGGCCAGTCGTAAATAAGAAAGCCGTAATACGATGAACAAGAATAGTGCAGTTAAAATATCGATAGTCACCGCGATAACAATCGCTGTTGCTGATATGGTTGGGATCGGGGTTTTTACAAGCCTCGGCTGGCAGGTACTGGGGGGAATTACATCAGGATTCAGTATAATTGCCCTTTGGACATTAGGCGGCCTTGTGGCGCTTTGCGGGGCACTTTGTTATGCAGAACTTGCGACGATGTTTCCGCGCTCAGGTGGTGAGTATAATTTTCTTTCAAGAACATACCATCCGGCAGTAGGCTTTATGTCCGGCTGGTTATCGGCAACTGTTGGCTTTGCAGCCCCAATTGCTGTTGCTGCAATGGCTTTTGGAGGCTATTTCAAGGGAGCTATTCCTGAAGTCAACTCAGTCTCTGAAACAATTAAGACTGCAACTGGAGGGACTATCACTGATGGTGTGCCTCTTATACTCGGGCTTGGGCTTGTGTGGCTTGTTACAGCTCTTCAATTACGCGGTGTAAAAAACAGCAGCCTGTTTCAGAATGTTTCAACAATCATTAAAATAGGCCTTATTCTTGCGCTGATTGTGTTTGGCTTTACGACTGCGACTCCCCAACCAACTTCCTTTATTCCATCCAATGTAGATTTCGCCCAGATTTTTGGCGTCTCGTTTGCTATCAGTCTGGTTTATGTGATGTTTTCCTACTCAGGCTGGAATGCCTCAACCTATATCATTGATGAAGTGAAAGAGCCGGAGAAAACGCTTCCTAAAGCAATGCTTATTGCAACAGTTGTGGTGACTGTTCTTTATGTAACTCTCAATGCTGTCTTTATGTATGTGACACCAATTGAAGCAATGACCTTTACAACAGATAGCGGTATTAAACTGGCCAAGAATGAAATTGCCCTGGTTGCAGGTCAGTATATCTTCGGTGATGTTGGCAGTAAAATTCTTGCCGGACTGATCTGTTTTGGACTGATTTCAACAGTTAGTGCAATGATATGGATCGGCTCCCGGGTCACGATGGTTATGGGGGAAGACCTTCCGTTACTTAGTGTTTTCTCTTTTAAAAATAATGCAGGTGTTCCCGCGATTGCACTTCTTACTCAAGCTCTTATCGTAACAGGGCTGATATGCACTCAAAGTTTCGATGGTATTATTAAATATATCTCATTCAGCATACTGGTCAGCTCATTTGCAACAGTACTGGGTGTTATTGTGCTGCGTTATACGCAGCCCGACCTGCCCCGTCCTTATAAGACATGGTTATATCCGGTTACGCCAATAATCTTTCTGGCAGTAACACTCTTTATGATGGGTTATATGCTCTATGACGAAAATTCAAGAATGCAGTCTCTGGCTGGACTGGCCACAATCTTTTCCGGCCTGATCGTTTACTACATAAATGTCTTCTCAACTAAATCCAAGCTTTCAACAGAACCTTTGAGAGAAACTTCATGAATATCATAAAAACATTGGCAATAAGTGTAGCACTATTTGTAAGCTTCACAGCAGCAACGATTTCGACATCTATTGCAGATGGAAAAATACATCCTAATGATGCGGCCCGCTTTCTGGCCGGTATGGATGTATCGCCATCATCTCCACTGGCGAAATATACCAAGTCAAAAAACTGGCAATTCCATTCAAAGCAGTTCGACAGAGCCTGGGGAAAAGTTGAAGCCCAAAAGCTGAGTGAAGCTAAAAGCTGGGCCAGTCAAAACCTGACGAAATCAAGTTCCGCAATGTTCTATATGTTCAGCGGGCCTGACTTTCTTTATGCGAATACGTTCTACCCAAATGCAAAGACATATATCCTGACAGGCCTGGAGCCAGTTGGTACGATCCCAAGTGCGAGAAGACTTGCCAATTCCGGCAATCTGTCCAACCTTCGCGGTTCAATGAATACGCTTCTGAATTACAGCTTCTTCATTACGAAACATATGAAAACACAGCTAAATTCAGGCTTTAAGGGGACTGTTCCTGTAATTCTCGTCTTTATGGCCCGCTCAGGCAAAACCATTAAGGACGTATCTTATGTCAAGCTTGATGGTAAAGGGGGCGTTGTGCCTTACACCAAAGGCAGACGCACAGGTGTTAAAATTACCTTCTCAGGCAGTGCAGGTGGCGACCAGACTGTATATTATTTCAGCACAGATCTTTCCAATAACGGTTTCAGAAAAAGCGGCCTGAAAGAATTTGCCGAGAAACTGGGCAAAGGCGATGCGCTGGTAAAAAGTGCTTCATACCTAATGCATCTGGGTTCTTTCTCGAAAGTACGTAACTTCCTTCTGGAAAATGCAAATACAATTGTACAGGACCCTTCAGGTATTCCTTTAAAGCATTTTAACAAAAAGGGCTGGAATCTAGAGCCTTACGGTCGTTACCGTGGCCCTATTCCTCTATTCAAACAACATTATCAGAGAGATCTGGTTAAGTTCTTCAAGCAATCCAATCCAGAGAAGCTGAAATTCGGCATTGGATACCGCTGGAGACTCCATGAGACAAATATCCTGCTGGCAAAAAAGAAATAAGCTGGTAAGTTGACAATATATAAAGGAGCCCGGGTGATAGTTACCCGGGCTTTTTTTTAATCTAAACTTCTGGCAGAACGGCGTTTCCTCTTATGAACTGGCTTGCTCATGTATTCCTTTCCAAATCTGATCTGGACTTCAAGCTGGGTAACCTGCTGGCTGACCGGATCAAGAAAAGCGAGTTACAAAACTATTCACCCAGCTTTGCAGCAGGGGTGAAATGCCATTTCGAGATTGATCGCTATACGGATAACCACAAGGTTGTTCGCGTCAGCAAAGGACGGATTTTTGAGAAGTACAAGCATTTTGCTGCTGTTCTGGTGGACATTTATTATGACCATCTGCTTGTGAGAAACTGGGGTAATTATTCGGATGTGAGTTACGAGGTATTTGTTGAGGATTTTTACGCTTCACTGCCCAAGCGTGCAAAAGAGCTTAGTCCCGAGGCAAGAGAGATGCTGCATAATATCGTCAAATATAATGTAATTGGGCATTATGATACTCTGGAAGGGGTCAGCCTGGCGCTGAAGCGCATCACATACCGCATGAAGCGACCCGATCTGATTGATATTACAGACGGTGCTGACAGCCTTGCGGAGCATATGAAGGGGTTTGAAGAGGACTTCCTGCAATTCTGGCCAGACCTGCAGGAGCATATTACCCGTACTCACCTGACTTAATTATCCGCGCTCATCTTTTGGGGAAGCCATGCAGATGTATGATGTGATGCTGCTGACCTGTGAAACGGTGCCCAGAACTTCGGTATGAAAGTTTTTGTATGCGTTCAGGTCTGAGACCTCGACACGGAGCATGTATTCTATTGTGCCGGAGACGTTATGGCATTCACGGACTTCAGGGGCTATGGCCATTGCGCGTTCAAAGGCCATCTGGTCTTCCTTCAAATGCCTCGATAAGCCTACGGCTACATAGACTATAAAGCCACCCCCCATTACTGACCTGTCAAGCACTGCACGATAACCCAGAATGACCTTCTGCTTCTCAAGCTCCTGCACTCTTCTCAGACAGGCTGAAGCAGATAACCCAACTCTTTGAGCAAGCTCGGTATTGCTAATTCTACCGTCAAGCTCAAGTTCCTGCAATATTTTACGGTCTATTCGATCTAATTCCATCATATATTGCATATAACATGGATTTTACTGAAAAAAAGCAAACATATTTCGTGAGAAGCCGTATATTTATCTGCGTTATGACTTATGAAATATTGATGGCCCTGATGACCTTTGCGCTTGTCTCCACATGCACTCCAGGGCCGAACAACATAATGCTTCTCGCATCCGGCATGAATTACGGCATAACCCGCTCCCTTCCGCATATGTTCGGAATAATGCTGGGTTTTCCGGCTATGGTGTTTATGGTTGGCGTCGGGCTTGCGCAGATATTTGATAAAATACCTTACAGTTATGATGTGCTGAAAGTTGTCAGTACGCTTTATCTGCTTTATCTCGCGTGGAAAATTGCGACTGCATCGCAGCCAAAAACTGATACATCTGAAGGGGCAATAGAAGGGAAGCCTTTAACATTTTTTCAGGCTGCCAGCTTTCAGTGGGTTAATCCGAAAGCATGGACCATGGCTTTGTCAGCAATCAGTATTTATACCTCAACGGCACAACCTTTTCTGAGCATCATTATCGTTTCAGTGGCTTTTGTTTTTGCCGGAATGGTGTCCACCAGTTTATGGACAATCATCGGCTTTAAGCTGAGGGAGTTTATTCAGGATGAGATTAAGCTAAGGGCTTTCAATATTATTTGTGCACTGCTGCTTGTGGCTACTCTTTACCCGGTTATATTCGGGTAAGGAGGTGAGTGGGGCATGAAAAAACACATCACCTAAAACTATTTTTATTATTTATAATCAATTAGATTCTATTTAATATCGATAAACATTAATTAATAACATAATATTGTCCTTTTTCCCGCTATACGTACATGACGTAAGTATGGATGTTTAGCTACAGCGGAAACGCTGCTTCGTATAGGTGGGATCAAGCCTGGTGAAAAGGTTAACAAAGGAGGGTCTGATGCACTGAACAAGCTGAAACAAGGCGAGATTGATGCCATGTTTTATGTAGCTGGTGCCCCGGTTAAACTCTTCAATGAAGAGATTTCTGCCAGTGATAACCTCAATCTAGTCTCAATCACGAATAAGGACATTACTGAAATTTATCAGATAAACCCTATTCTGGATGATTATAACTGGACTAAAGATGGTGTGCGTACTGTTGCCGTGAAAGCTGTTCTTGTAACCTATGACTATCTGCAGGGCGGTAGAAAATGCACCTTTGTGAGAAAAGTTGCGGGCTCACTCTGGAACAACCTTGATGAACTTAAAAACTCGGGACACCCGAAGTGGAAGACTGTGAAACTTGAAGCAAAGGTAAAAGGCTGGCAGGATTCCAATTGTGTTGCCAATCTGCAATCAACGACCAGCTCAACTTCTGGCAAAAAAGCCGGGTATCCTGCATGGCTAAAAAAACTAAAAGACAGTGCCAAATAGTTTTTACTTGTCAGGTGCAGTGCCTTTCGGGTGTGGTTACCTGAATGCGGACCTGATTATGGCTCCCAAAGGGGCAGGCAATGTCTGTCCACTGATTTACGCAATGCGAAGCGGGAGCGGACTGAGCGTACTCCGGGGGCCTGGGTCAGCTTTTCCTGAAGGAATCTTTCATAAC
The DNA here is from genome assembly GCA_050633205.1 of Methyloligellaceae bacterium. Taxonomy (GTDB): domain Bacteria; phylum Pseudomonadota; class Alphaproteobacteria; order Rhizobiales; family CBDHHC01; genus CBDHHC01. The sequence continues at coordinate 114,479 of JBOEGA010000129.1, forward strand.
CGGAAAGATCTTTCACCACGACCCGCAGCAGAAAATCCTGAGAGCCTGTCATCAGGTAGCAATCCATCACCTCGTCAAGTGTCGCTACATAATTTTCAAACCGTGTAATCAGGTCTCCCTCCTGACGTTCCAGTTCTACAGAAATGAATGCGCTTATTGGCAGGCCAACGGATGTCTGGTTTATGCGGGCTGAGTATCCTTCAATAATGCCTGCCTCTTCAAGTGCAGCTACCCTCCTTCCACATGTTGTAGTAGACATTCCGGCTTTCTCAGCAAGAGAGGTCAGAGGAATGCGGCCATCTTCCTGCAGTATATTCAGGATTTTGTGGTCAGCTTTACTTAACAGCATATTAACCTGCGTTACTGTTTTCTCCAATATTAACGCATTATATGGAGAATCCGATGCAAAATATGTCGAATTCTATCTCAATTTGGCGAGAAATACCACGGATTCCGGGGTATTATTAGATCAATACTCAGGCTACAGCCTCAACTTATTGCTGGCTGTTTTCAGAAAGGACGACTTATGAGCGATTATGAACCGCTTTCCCTACACGTCCCTGAACCCAAATTCCGTCCCGGTGATGTGCCGGACTGGAGTGATGTGGATGTGCCCAAGGCGGGCTCTGTCCGCCGCCCGGATATTGATACAGCACCAGAAGACATAAGAGATCTTGCCTATACTATTATCAGAGTTTTGAACAGAGATGGCCATGCTGTTGGTCCCTGGTCCGGATTACTTTCAGACGAAGAGCTGGTTCAGGGCCTTAAGGATATGCTGACTTTGCGGGCATTTGATGCGCGGATGATGCGAGCGCAAAGGCAGGGCAAGACTTCCTTTTATCTGCAAAATCTTGGTGAAGAGGCAATTGCCTGCGCCTTTCAGAAAACCCTGAATGCGGGGGATATGAATTTTCCGACATACCGTCAGGCGGGGTTGCTTATTGCCAGTGGTTATCCGCTAGAGAAAATGATCAATCAGGTTTACTCCAATGAACATTGCCCGGTTAAAGGGCGACAGCTTCCGGTTCTTTATTCCAGTAAGGAACATGGATTTTTCAGTGTGTCAGCCAATCTTGGAACTCAGTTTATTCATGCGGTTGGCTGGGCTATGGCGTCGGCGATCAAGAAGGATACGAAGATTGCTATCGGGTGGATCGGTGACGGATCAACGGCGGAGTCTGATTTTCATGCGGCACTTGTTTTTTCATCAACCTATAAGGCTCCTGTGGTTCTGAATATTGTCAATAATCAGTGGGCTATTTCCACGTTTCAGGGCATTGCCAGAGGTGGCTCTGCTACATTTGCGACGCGCGGGCACGGGTTTGGCATTCCGGCTTTGCGTGTTGACGGGAATGATTATCTGGCTGTTTATGCGGTTGCGAAATGGGCGGAGGAACGGGCGAGACGCAATCTTGGGCCTACACTGGTTGAGTATGTAACTTATCGTGCTGGCGCGCACTCTACCTCTGATGACCCCAGCGCTTATCGACCCCTAAAGGAATCTGATGCGTGGCCACTGGGTGATCCTGTTGAGCGATTGAAAAAACACCTCATTGTGAAAGGCGCATGGTCTGAAGAGCGGCATAAACAGGCTCAGGCGGAAATTATGGATACAATCATAACCGCACAAAAAGCTGCTGAAAGTCATGGTACGTTGCATACGAGAAAATCTCCCTCACCGATGGAGATGTTTGAAGATCTTTATGCGGAGCTACCTCCTCATCTGTTACGCCAATGCAAGAAAGCGGAGGGTTAGAAGATGACACAAATGACAATGATTGAAGCCATCCGGAATGCGATCGATACCTGCATGGAGCGGGATGATAATGTGGTCGTGTTTGGTGAGGATGTTGGTTATTTTGGTGGGGTTTTCAGGTGTACGCAGGGTTTGCAGAAGAAGTATGGAGCGACGCGATGCTTTGATGCTCCTATCAGTGAGCTTGGTATTGTTGGTGCCGGGCTAGGGATGGCCGTTTATGGATTGCGCCCCTGTATTGAGATACAGTTTGCAGACTATTCCTATCCGGCTTTTGACCAGATTGTTTCAGAGGTTGCCAGGTTGCGGCACAGGAGTGCGGGAGAATTTACGGCTCCGATGACAATACGGATGCCTTATGGTGGCGGGATTTTTGGCGGACAGACGCATAGTCAGAGTCCGGAAGCATTGTTTACTCATGTGGCCGGACTGAAAACGGTTATTCCTTCAAATCCGTATGATGCCAAGGGGCTATTGATTTCGGCCATAGAGGATCCTGATCCGGTAATCTTTATGGAACCAAAGCGTCTCTATAATGGACCGTTTGACGGTCATTACGATAAGCCGGTTACGCCGTGGTCACAGCATCAGTTGAGTGACGTTGACGAAGATCATTATAAAGTACCGTTAGGTCAGGCTGCTATTCGTCGCAAAGGCAATGATGTGACGGTCCTGTCTTATGGTACGATGGTTCATGTGGCTGAGGCTGCCGCAACTGACTTTGGCATAGACGCAGAAGTTATTGACCTTCGTACCCTGATTCCCCTGGACATTGATACAATTGAAGCATCCGTCAAGAAAACAGGACGCTGTGTGATTGTTCATGAGGCGACACTAACCAGTGGTTTTGGTGCGGAACTGGCCGCTCTTGTACAGGAAACCTGCTTTTATCATCTTGAAGCCCCCATAGCCCGGGTTACTGGCTGGGATACGCCCTACCCTCACGCACAGGAATGGGCATACTTTCCCGGACCTAAACGGGTTGGTCAGGCATTAACTGAAGCTATGGAGGGTTAAATGGCAGAACATACAATAAAAATGCCTGATATTGGTGAAGGTATTGCGGAAGCTGAACTGGTGGAGTGGCATGTCAAAGTTGGTGATCTGGTGCGTGAGGATGATGATCTGGCCGCTGTTATGACTGATAAAGCTACTGTTGAGGTGCCCTCCCCTGTTGATGGAGAGATTACGTGGCTTGGCGCTGAAATTGGCGAGCTGATTGCGGTTGGCAGTGAAATTATTAAAATTAAAATAGCCGGTGTCGTTGAGCTGGAACAGGAAGAAGAGGAAGAGGAGCATGAAGAAGTTGTTGCTCCGGTCAGACTGGAAAAAGAAACAGAGCAACAGCAGGAACAGCAAAACCGCCAGCAAAAACCACTGGCCTCTCCTGCAATAAGAAAGCGGGCGCAGGATAATGGTATTAATTTAGCGATGGTCGCGGGTTCCGGCCCTGAAGGACGGATTGTTCATTCCGATATTGATAACTGGCTGGAGGATAATGACGATCCGGCCTCAACTGAGCATGTACCAGAACAGGATGTCACGGAAATCCCAGTTATTGGGTTGCGGCGCAAGATTGCCCAACACATGGCTAATGCCAAAAGCCGCATTCCGCATATTACTCTGGTTGAGGAAGTTGATGTTACTGTGCTGGAAGGTATGCGCGGCAAACTCAATCGCAGCCGCCGAGATGACCAGCCTAAACTTACCCTGCTGCCGTTTATTATGCAGGCAATGGTCAATGCAATAGCAAGTTACCCGCAAATTAATTCAACCTATGATGATGATGCCGGTATTATCCACCAACATTCCTATGTTCATACGGGCATTGCGACCCAGACAACATCCGGACTTATGGTGCCAGTTGTACGCAATACCGAGACAAGGGATGTCTGGGACTGTGCTGAAGAAATTAACCGTATTTCTACTGATGCACGAGGAGGAACAGCCAAACGGGAAGAGCTTTCGGGATCAACGATTACACTGACTTCGCTTGGGGCACTGGGCGGTATTATGAGTACACCGATAATCAACCATCCTGAAGTTGCTATTGTGGGCATTAATAAAATCCAGGTCAGGCCTGTCTGGGATGAGACCAGGTTTATTCCGCGAAAAATAATGAACCTGTCTTCCAGCTTTGATCATCGTATTATAGATGGCTGGGATGCAGCTCATTTTGTGCAGGAATTAAAGAAACAACTGGAAGCTCCACATAAACTGATGCAGGGGCGGTAATCCAGGTGCTGAAACATCAATTATAAAAAGAACAAAAGCTACGCCTTAAAACCGCTTTTTAAAACTCCTGCCCAGCAACATTTATCAATGCCTGTAGTTCAGGAACAAAAAAAGTCCGGTTATCGACCAGAGAGATTACTTTTCTGGTTTTAAGCCTGGTAATCTGGCGGCTTACTGTTTCAATCGTCAACCCCAGGAAATCTGCCATGTCAGAGCGTGTTAAAGGAAGCTGGACAGTGATGTCTTTCTCTTTATCCTTATGACCGCACCCAAGCATGACTGATCGTTTGGACAGCATTAACAGGAAGCTGGCAACTTTTTCTTCCGCTGTTTTACGGCCAAGCAATAGCATCCATTCCCGAGCCGAATCCAGTTCATTTAAAGTAAATTCAAAAAGTCTGTGTTCGAGGCCCGGGTGATCCTTCAGAACTCGTTCAAAACGGTCATGTGGAAAGCTACAAAGCTCGACATCTGTTGCTGCCTCCGCGCAATAGGCATGTTGTTTTCCATAAGCACGGCCCAGAAAATCAGGTGCGAAAAGCAGTCCCACGATCTGCTGACGGCCATCAGGAAGTGTTTTTATCAGCTTTACGACACCCGATACTACGTTTGCGAAGAAATCAGTGGTATCTTCTTCGGAAACAATCATTTGTCCGGCTTTGATAAGCTTTTGTCTTGAAATCCTGTTAAGGCTTTTCAGCTCTTCTTCATTCAAGGCACCGCAGACTGCATGGTGGCGGATAGCACAATGCTGGCATCTGGTAAATTCTATTTCTGTACCTGGATTAGTCTGCATTATCATTCCCTGTTATCATGCGAACAAATGCATAATAACAGGGAAGGTTGCTATCTAAAACAGCTTATTCCGTCATAAGCCGAATATAATCACATATTTGGATAGTTTGGCCCTTCACCACCCTGTGGTGTTGTCCAGTTAATATTCTGGCTTGGGTCTTTAATATCGCATGTTTTACAGTGAACACAGTTCTGACCGTTTATCTGGAAGTATGGTTTTCCATTTGCGTCCTCCAGAACCTCATATACACCAGCAGGACAGTAACGCGTTGCCGGTTCGTCATAAACTGGCAGGTTCTTCTCAATTGGAATATTTGGATCAGCAAGTACCAGGTGACAAGGTTGCTCTTCCGCATGATTGGTAGAGCTGAAGCTCACATTTGTCAGCCTGTCAAAGGAAAGAACTCCATCCGGTTTCGGATAGTCGATCTTCTTGTGCTTTTTCGCAGGCTCTGTGCTGGCAGCATCTGTTTTACCGTGCTTCAGAGTTCCGAACGGGTTCCAGCCAGTCAGGTTTGCAACCCACATATCGAATGCACCCAAAGCAAGACCACCAAGCAGACCGAATTTAGACCATAGCGGCTTCACGTTCTTTACCGGTTTCAGGTCTTTTGCAATCGGGCCTGTACGCAGATCAACGTCATAAGCCGACAGCTCGTCCTGTGAACGGCCTGCACTCAGAGCTTCGTAAGCTGCTTCTGCGGCTGCGATACCTGAAAGCATTGCGTTGTGGTTACCTTTAATGCGTGGAACGTTCATAAAGCCAGCGGAACAACCGATCAGCGCACCACCAGGGAAAGCACATTTTGGTATTGACTGCCATCCACCTTCGGTAATTGCACGTGCACCGTAAGCAACACGTTTGCCACCTTCAAGAAGCTTTGCGATTTCAGGGTGATGCTTAAAGCGCTGGAATTCCATGTAAGGGAACAGGTGTGGGTTTTTATAGTTCAGGTGAACTACGAAGCCTACATATACCTGATTGTTTTCAAGGTGATAAACGAATGAACCACCGCCTGTTTTCATGCCAAGAGGCCAGCCCATTGTGTGGGTTACGCTGCCTTCTTTATGTTTTGCAGGGTCGATTTCCCAGATTTCTTTCATGCCGAGACCAAATTTTGGCACATCAGAATCTGCATGAAGGTCGAAGCGTTCGATAACTTTCTTTGAAAGGGAACCTCGAACACCTTCGCCAAGGAATACATATTTGCCGTGAAGTTCCATGCCAGGCTCATAATTCGGACCTGGTTTGCCATCAGGCTCCAGACCAAATTCACCGGCAACTACACCTTTGACCTCACCATTTTCGCCCCAGACGATATCTGAAGCAGCCATGCCGGGGAATACTTCAACCCCAAGAGCTTCTGCCTGCTCTGCAAGCCAGCGACATACATTACCCATAGAAACAATGTAACAACCGTGGTTGTTCATTAGAGGAGGCATCAAAAAGTTCGGAATTCGCAATGAACCAGCAGGGCCCAACATCAAAAAGCGGTCTTCCCTGACCTCTGTTTTGATAGGGGCATCTTTTTCTTTCCAGTCCGGAATCAGTTTGTCCAGACCTTTGGTATCAAGCACAGCACCGGACAGAATATGAGCTCCAACCTCGGAGCCTTTCTCAAGCACAACGACAGAGATATCATCTCCAGCCATCTGCTTTAATCGTATTGCAGCGGATAAACCGGCAGGCCCCGCACCTACAATGACAACATCATATTCTACCGCTTCCCGTTCAATGCTCATTCTCTGTCCCTTTTCATCCCGCTCTGCTCTTTATCGGCACTTAATTCTATATACCAAATCACTTAGCATAATCTTGTAAATGATCGAATTATATTTGTGAACCTCATGCGTAACCTAAAAAGGCGTTCATTTTAAAGAGCTTACAAAATACAGATTGTCACAGCCCTGCCAAAAACCGAAGGTTTCAGGGGCTTTTCTCATGATTAACATCATATTCTGCATATATTTATTAAGATTGAAATACAACAACATACCGCAGCGTAGGTTTTAATGTCGCATCGGCATATCGAAATTAAATACCGACTACAGGGCCTTTTTTGGCAATATTTTGCTATTGAAAAATATTTTAACCCTATATATTAGAATATTGTTTCATTGCCCTATATAATGGGGTATGAAAGCCGTAATCATTTCTGCTGACATACACGACATTAGCAAGTAATTGACAGATGGCGTCCGACTATTGCGGTAGGTTATAGGCAGATTCAAAACGTATATGAGGTATTTCGTGAGCAGCAAGGCATTTACAACTGAGAAAGTGCTCTCAGTAAAACATTATACAGACAGGCTGTTTGCTTTTCGGACAACGCGCCCCCAGGCCTTCCGTTTCAGATCTGGCGAGTTCATTATGCTCGGACTTCCCGGACCTACTGGCAAACCAGTTTTACGTGCATACTCAATTGCCAGCCCGGCATGGGACGAGGAGCTGGAATTCTTCTCAATCAAGGTGCCAGACGGCCCGTTAACATCCATGCTGCAGAAAATTAAGCCGGGAGATGAGCTACTGCTTGGCCGTAAACCTACAGGTACGCTTGTTCTGGATGCACTGGTTCCCGGTAAAAGGCTTTATATGTTCTCAACCGGAACCGGGTTTGCGCCGTTTGCCAGCCTGACACGAGAGCCGGAAACTTTTGAAAAGTTTGACGAAATTATTGTCACTCACACCTGCCGTGAAGAAGATGAGCTGACTTATTCCAGAGAGCTTATTGGAAGCCTTCCCCAGGATCCTCTTATTGGTGAAATGATTGGTGACAAGCTTAAATATTTTGCAACGACAACAAGAACACCAACTGAAAATATGGGTCGTATTACAACTCTTATGGAATCAGGTGAGCTTTATGAAAAACTTGGGCTCCCGCCAATGAACCCGGAAACTGATCGCGTCATGATCTGTGGTTCAACAGAGATGATTAATGATACAAAAGCCCTTGCAGAAAAAGCCGGGCTGACTGAAGGCGCTAACTCGAAACCTGCAGAATATGTGATTGAAAAATCATTTGTCGGTTAAAAAACAAGGCCCCGAAAATTATCGGGGCCTCCAACTGTAAATTATAATACCGGCCCACCCGCCGAGAGTTATATTATTAATACGCCTTAAGATATTTATTTATTCCATATTCATATTTTTTTCTTCTTCACGCGATGATTAAACCTGAAAGACGCCGGATTACATACCGGAATACCACAATCAAACCTGTTTTTTACACAACTACGGCTGCACTTTGATTTCACCTTGGAAAAAATTTGTTCGCAGCGTATACCAGTAACATAATTCCAGTCAGATGTATGGGAAGCGTTCAGATATGCATTGCGAGAAGCGGGGCATATCAAGGCAACAGATATCATAACACCCGAGTGAGAAGCTAACTTATGGAAACGAAATGGCTTGAGGACTTTCTATGCCTGGCTAAAGCTGGAAGCTTTTCCAAAGCTGCCGAACAGCGCAATGTAACTCAGCCTGCTTTCAGTCGTCGCATTAAGGCTTTGGAATCGTGGCTGGGAGCGGGTCTGATAGACCGGGCTAATTACCCCGTCACACTGACTTCTGAAGGATTTGCATTTAAAAGTGTTGCCGAAAATGTTCTGAAACAACTTTATGGTTCACGCGAAAAGTTTCAAAACCAGTGGCGCTGTACAGATATTGATATCAGCTTTGCCTCACTTGATTCACTTTCAACTTCATTTTTTCCATCCTGGCTTAAACATCTGGAGAAAAACGGATCTGTCCCGGCGACACAACTGCTGCAGAACAGCCTGAAAGAATGTGTCGGCTATCTTGAGAGAGATAATTGCGATTTTGTTTTGTGCTATAATCATGACTGGGCTAAAAATCCGCTGGAGCACAATGATTATGTATCGGTTGTTCTGGCTCAGGAAAAGCTTGTTCCCATATGCCTTGCAGATCACCAGCAGAGTAAAAACTTTTCACTGCAAGGTACCATGGAAAATCCATTACCGCTTCTGGCCTATTCCCCTGATTGCTTCCTCGGTCAGATTATGGAAGTTGCGATGGATAAGCTTAATAAGAAACATGCCCTGAAAATCGTATACGAAAACTCTACAGCAACCTCTCTCAAAGTGATGGTAGAACATGGGTATGGTATTGCATGGATTCCGGAGCGATTGATTGCCAGAGAGATTGCGAATAAGGAAGTTTCTATAATTTCAGATTTTGACTGGATACCTTCTCTGGAAATTCGACTGTACAGACCTAAAAGGAAGAAACGGAAAATAGTTGAAGAATTCTGGAGCCAGATACTTGCCGAAAAAGGCAGTCAGAAAAAGATCAGGCCATATGCCTATACTCAGGGCATTTCAGCAGAAACTGCAATCTAATCTGTTTTTCTGATAATTGGCAAAAGTTAAATCAGGCAGCTCTCACTTTTTTCAGGAAAGTTTCCAATTGTTCGTTCAGGTTGCTGGAATTTTTTGACAATGTCTTGGAGGCTTCCAGTAACGTATCAGCAGCCCTTGCACCTTCTTCATTTGAAGTCTCGACATCTTTCATATTTGTACTGATACTTTTGGTATCGCCTGCAGCCGTTTCCGCATTTCTGGCAATTTCCATTGTTGCGGCGTTCTGTTCTTCGATAGCTGCTGCGACTGCTGTGCTATATTCCTGAACATCTGCAATGCTGGCTCCGATACTTTTGATAGCACCAACAGACTCATTGGTTGAAGAAGAGATATGCTCAATTTTCAGGTTTATCGCCTCGGTTGCCTTTCCTGTCTGGTTAGCCAGCGCCTTCACTTCACTTGCCACTACAGCGAACCCTTTACCTGCTTCCCCTGCTCTGGCAGCCTCAATAGTCGCATTCAGTGCCAGCAGGTTTGTCTGTTCAGCAATATCCTGAATGAGAGACAGCACATCATTAATTTCTGACACAGCACTTGAAAGCCCCTCAATATAGCCAGAAGCTTTGGCCGAAGTTGCGACAGCTTCTTCCGATATATCACGTGTTTTATTGATCTGACTGCTTACTTCGCGGAATGAAACCTGAAGTTCTTCTGATGCGCCTGCCACTGCATTAACACTTGAGTTTGAGTTTTCAACGCTGGTATATGCAGCTTTTACGCGATCTTTTGTATGACTGACACTATCAATCATGGATTGCGCAACAGCCTGCATATCTGCAGCAGATGCATGAACCGCTTTGGAAATAGATGAAACATTTTCTTCAAAGTTATTTGCCAACTCCAGCATTTCCTGTTTACGCCTCTGCTCTGACCTTTCCTGATCTCTGGCCTGCTTTTCCTCGACCTCTTTCATCTCTATAGATTTTTTTCTGAACTCTTCGATGCTTTGACACATTTTTCCGATTTCATCCCGCCCTTTAGCCGGAGGGACAGCAGCTTCCAGATTACCTTTGGAAATCTCAAACATGGATCTTGTTACTGCCTTTAAAGTCCTGGCCATTGACTGAGACAGAAGAATACTGAGAACAAGGCTTATTATTGAACCTGCAATTGCAATCCCCACGAACTGCTGCCTGTTAGAGGCGGAAGCGCTTTGCAGTTCATTTGTAAACCTGATTGTTTCTTTCTTCAGATGTGTTACAGCCTTTTCCAGTTCAGCAAGAAGTTTCCTGAATGATACATCAGAGTTGCCCACCATAGTGAGGGCGATGGATGCATCTACTGCTGCAATTTCAACAACTCCTTTTGCGTCTGTCTCATAGGCCTTGATCAGTTTGACTATATTACTGTGCAGCTTCTCAAATTTGTATTTTTTTGCAGTTTTTTGCTCTTTAAGCATACTTGCTTCAAAGGTCTTTGTATTTTCAAGAACTGCCTTGCTGGCATTTTCAGACAGCTCTCCACTCACCCCGGAACTAGCCAGAGAAGCAACTCTGTAAACATTGGTCTGGATGTTAATGAGATCTACCACATGGGTTTTATAACGCACAATATCCGGGGTCAGCTCATTGGCCATAACGGCCAGTCCCCGCTCTCCACGCAAAAGATTATTGTACCCGGAGAACACAATTATAAAGAGGGCCAGCAGCATTAAGAAAAGTCCAAACAAATTCTTAATACCAATTGGAAGGTTATGATACAGTTTCACTTCACCAAGCCCCGCTACTGAACAATAGATAGATTTTGTTTACTCTAAAGCAAAAATATTAATATATCAGAACCAGTTAAGTTCGAATTATTTATTCAGTGATATTTTCAGATGATCCAATATTAATTGTCCTAACGGGAGTATCTATAGTGAAAAGATTAGTCACTGGATTTACAGTTTTATTTGCCCTGCTCTTTATTAACATTGCCCAGGCAGATGAGTTCGGCACACCGGAAGAAGCCAAAGCTATGGCTGAAGCAGCAGCAAAGTTCCATGCAAAGAATGGCCTAAAATCTCTCGTTGAGAAAATTACTGCCAAAGATCCACACTTCAAGAATAAAGATCTGTATGTCTTTATTTCAGATAATAAGGGAGTGAATATTGTCCATGGTGCAGTTCCGGCATTTAAGGGCAGAGACTTCTACAATCTAAAAGATGTGTCAGGGGTATTCCTGGTTCGTGAAATGATTAAAACGGCTCAGGCTGGTGAAGGTCGTGGCTGGGTTGATTATAAATGGCCAAACCCTAAAACCAAAAAAATCCGTGATAAAAGAACTTATGTAATCAAGTTGACGGACGACTACTGGCTGGCTGTTGGTGCATATAAGTAGTTAGCTGTAAAAGAAAATCTCAGGCAGAAACATGTGCTTTCTGCCTGAAGCGTTGAGTAAGAGCTAGCCACCACTCATATCTATTCCCCAGGCTATCCAACGGCAGGTCATGGCCGAAATAACTGATATTGCAATAACAGGGACATACTCTTTCCATTGTAATGTTATATCTATATAGGTCTGAACAAAGGAACCTGTTGAAACCAGAACGACCAGAGTAAGAAATATAAAGACAAGCAGCAAAGAGATGAAACCTGCTTCTACTGTACTGAATATGCCACGTCGGTATGTTCGGTAACCGAACCAGCCTGCAGCCAGTATTAACGGAATACCGAAATAGATGTATGTAAAAATCAGGTGAGTTACCAAGACATAAAGTGCACTTCCAACTTCCATCATCCAGTCGATTACCACAAACCCGGAGGATATACCGCTTGGAGGAAGTCCAATTATAAAGCCCTGCCATATTGTATAAAGTATTGCACCTATTGGTGCAGCCAGCAGCATATATAATCTGAAAACACGCATACTTCTTTCGCGAGAGTAGCGTATAAATATCAGATTTTTTCTATCCTGCGCTCTGATTTTTTCATTGAGAGATATACTCATTGGCATACATAACCCTCTGCTCCGGCTTGATTCCTGTATAATGGTTCCTCTTTATGGCCATTGTTATGCCAATGCTCAATACTCTGCTGTAAGATGAAAAAATTTATTAACCTTTTTGTCCAGACTTCTATTGACTGATTAGTCAGTTTAACCTATATAAGCAAATATGGAAGATAAACGAACAGCACTTCTGGAAACAGCAATTCAGCTTTTTGCGAAGAATGGATTCTGGAATACATCCACAGCCCAGATTGCCCGCGAGGCCCGCGTGGCAACCGGGACGCTGTTTAACTATTTTCCGAGTAAAGACAGCCTGATCAGTGCAGTTCATATGAAGCTGAAACTGGACATGATGTCAGAAATGCATGCTGGCCTGGATAAATCCATGAGTGTTCATGATCAGCTGAAATATGTCTGGGATAATGCTGTGGTCTGGGCGCAGGAGAATACAGCCAGGTTTAACCTGCTGGAACAGCTCCATAGTTCCGGGTTGATAACACCTGAAATCATTGAAAGTACCGGGCAGGATTATATACCTACAGGAGATATTATCCTGCAGGGGATTAACGAGGGAAGCATAATCAACAGTGATGTGCACTATCTGCTTTCTATAATGCTGAAAATCGGCAATGCCACGCTTGAAAGGATAAACAATGCCCCTTCAAAAGATGACAGCAGCCAATTTTCCGATGAGGGGTTCAGCTTATTCTGGAAAGCTATATCCCTGTAACTTCAATCAATTTTAATTCGATAGTTATGGCTGAATAATTAATACATAAACATGACTGACTAGTCACGCACTTCCGTTCTGACCGTATGACTGGGCAAAATGAAGGAGATTATCATGAGTAAAAACCCTTTTGGGAAGCACGGCTGGACCCTTGAGCGCATTCCGGATATTGCAGGAAAAGTCTATGTGATTACAGGTGGTAACAGTGGTCTTGGCTTTGAAGCAGCTCAAGTGCTGGCGAGTAAAGGTGCTAAAGTTGTTATTCTCTGCCGTAATGAGAAAAAGGCAATGGCTGCAGTCAGCGCAATAAAGCATAACACTGGTAGCCAGTCTGATATTTCTTACCGCCTGATGGACCTTGCGAGCCTTGAGAATGTGCGGACTGCTGCGAATAGTCTCCGGGCAGAACTGCCAGAAATTCATGGTCTCATCTGCAATGCCGGGCTAATGATGCTGCCGAAACGTGAACTGACAGTGGATGGTTTTGAAATGCAGGCAGGTGTCAATCACTTTGGCCACTTCCTTTTTTCATCGATACTTCTTGAAAATGTGGAACGTGCTCGAGGACGTTTTGTGATCCTTTCCTCAGTTGCTCATCAATGGGGACTGAAGCGTATCAAGTTTGATGATATCAATTTTGACAAACAGTACTCTCCCACAAAAAGTTACGGGCAGAGCAAGCTGGCTAATATGCTTTTCGTTAATGAGCTGCAAAGACGGCTGGGTGCGGCCGGTAAAAATATTAATGCATTTGTATGCCACCCCGGATATGCAGCTACAAACCTTCAGACTACCGGGCCTGGAATTCTATCTGGAATGGTAATGACTGTTACAAACACCCTGCTTGCCCATAGCGCTCTTCATGGAGCCAAATCCATACTACTGACGGCAACCGATCCTGACGCGAAACCTGCAACTTTTTACGGGCCAACAAAAATTGGAAATATGAGAGGAGCAATTGGAGAGTGTTCAGTTGATCGATGTGGGCTGGATATGGAAGCTGCCAGCCGTTTGTGGGAACTGTCAGAAAAACTAACCGGATCAAACTGGCCAGTCTGACCTCCCGGAGACTGCCAGAAACAGGAAAGGTCGATGCAGTAGCACCGACCTTTCCTATTATAACAGCAGCATAAATTATGCAGCTTTTTTCAAAGCTTTTTTAGCCGCTTTGATTTTAGTCTCTTGCTTAGCAATAGTTTTTTTACGGTCTTTAATTTCAGCTTTAAGTTTCTTTACAACTTTTTTAGACATGTTTTATCTCCGATATTTACTGTTTTACGTTACCGGATAGCCCCCGCTGAAATACTTAATCTGCCTTAGCTTCGTGCTCTTTGACGAATGCCTTGATAAATTTTCGTATCTCTCTTGCCGCACTGCTATCCAGTTCATCACAAAGCGCTACAAAACGATCTCGCTCCTGACCATTGATGCGAATAACCAGCTGGCTGTCCTTTTGGTTACTCTTCTTACGTTTCTTCTCTCCGGCCATAGTAAGCTCATCCATTCAATGCATCGCATTTGATGTACAATGTATATACATTAAATATACAAAAATCAAGTGCTGTTTATTCAAAACAAAAAAAATCCCTTCACTCAAAGTAAAGGGATTCCTAATTCATAAATCTGATTGATACAAAAATGAAGTCCTAATTCAAAGGAACTGACGCACGAACACCGCCAGTAAACCCCCAGGCATCATCCGAGCTGATATGAGTTTTGTCTGCATCTCCAAAAGCCCCTCCGCCATTACTGAGATCATTAGACTTGTAAATTACTTTTGGGGCATAAGAGTAATATTCTCCCAAAGCAAAGGCAGAGATATTGAAGTGTTTAAATTTCTTCTTCAGCTCTACCTTCATTGTTGCGATAAAACTGACATCATCATCAGAAAGGTCAAGCTCTGTAGCATTTTGCAGGAACATATTATAATCATATCTACCACTGTAATTAGTTTTAGCGTAGTAGACGCCTGCAGTACCATCAAGTCCTAATGAAATACCGCTTCCCAATGGCACTTCACCTTCAACGCCAATGTATCCGCCCCAATACCCAGTCTGCAGACTTTCATAATAAGTTGCACTCCCTGTGGTATTGACAGTTCCCCAATGAGGACCTGTGACATGATAATTTATATCCTGATCAATAGCTTTATATGAAGCACCGAATTTAAGTGCTACAGGCTGTTTTTCGCGATCATTAAATGATGCTTCAATAGCGGCGCCCCAATTGGTTACATCACGTTTTACGCGGCCATTGGTGTGCTCTGAGGCACCAATCTGATAGGTATTTGGCAGATCTGCGTCCTGTGTGAGTGGAATGAAAGTACAGGTTGACCCAGGTAGATCGGGAGAGTTCCCGAGCTTTGTCCCGCGCTCGTCACAACCAGTTGCAGAATTACTGCTATAGGAAGCGTAAAAACCTTTGGCGCCCATGTATATTACCGGATCGCCTCCACGGTTAAACACAAGACCGTTAAACCCAAAATCAATGCGATGCCCGTCATCAGAGGCACCATCATCATCAACCTGACGACCAAGAAACTTCAAAGGTGTAAAGTTACCCTGCTCGTTCCTGTCCTGATGACGAAGTGTAAATGCAAAATCCGGAAGATTTAATTGAGACCAGCCGACGCTCGCCCAGATATGGGGGTTGTTATGTTCAAGCACAGGTTTACTATCCTGAGCATAACCTACAGATATAGTGCTTCCCAATATGGAAAATACCAGAATTAAACGCCTGCTATTCAGCTTTACTAACTCAAACACTAACGCCCCCAGAACCCAACAAACCCATGACAGGAAGTCGCGATACAGAATGCTGGCTGCGTTAGCCGAAAACCTAGCTAAACAAAGTTCAGCCTATTATCAGACCTCTTTCATAAGTATTCACGGATATATTCCAACCTGACGATCCAATCGTCAAGGCAATTAATGCTATATATTAGCTATCAGCATTACTCCACGGTTTTTATTATATTTTTTATTAACGTCTAATGGGCTTTTTTAGCACTAAACCAACTTATTTTCCTGAAAGGATCAGCTTTCTTATTAATTCCCTGAAAGCATGCAAGCCAAATTTAACCTGGGCCGTGTATTTTCAGATCAGACGCGTTCGAATAACCTGAAAATCTGGAAACTGACATATGAAACGGTCTGTAACCTTCTTCTTAATATCAGCAGTTATCAGCTTCCATTTCTATGCTCTTGCTCAGGCGGCAGAATTGACTATTCATGGTTCAACGACTGTTTACACCAATATTTTCAAGACGAAACAAAATGAAATAGAAGATAAATCAGGCATCAAGCTTCAGATTATAGCCAATGGGTCGGGGCGGGGAATTATGGACCTTATCAAAGGTAAAACTGATATGGCAATGATCTCATCTTCGCTTAATGCGGCCGTTGCCAGGATCAACAAAAAATATCCCAACAGTATAGCAAAGGGAACACTCACAGCGCATAAAGTCGGGGAGACCAGAATTTCTTTTATTGTTCACAAAAGCAATCCTGTTCAGAAACTGACACTAAAACAGGTCAGAAACATACTTACCGGAGAAATCCGGAACTGGAGCCAGGTTGGCGGTCCGAACAAACCTATAATGGTTATTTCTGAAGATACAAATGGCGGTATTCGTGTTCTGGTTGAAAGAAAGGTACTTGGTGGCAAAGAAATCTCAGCGCACCAACACAAAGAAGTACCGAATGGCCAGCAGGTATCGAGAGTTACAAACCAGATCTCATTTGCTTTTGGAGTATCTACACCCGCTTCTGTAACGGGGACTGCTAAAATTCTTGAGACAGATGAGGTCGTATCACAACCACTTATCCTGGTAACCAAAGGCAAGGCAACCGAGACAATGAGTAAAGTTATTGCTGCAACTACAGAAGCTTATGCAAAATAAAGAAGCAGGACCTGTTACTTTACATTAAGCATCTTATTTCCTGAAGTGTACCGCCTGAGACCGAGGTTAAATATAACCAGAGCCAACCCCATATAGAATATGGCTGCCCCTCCCATCATCATCATCTGTAATATATCAAAACTGCGAACTGCGTTAATCGGAAAATAGGCAATAAACCCTGCAGGTATCAATGTCAGCAGCAATACTTTTACGCCAATGCTAAACCCATTCTGCGGATAAATAGCAATCATAATAAAGCTCTCAAGCAACTGGTCAGTTGCACTTTTTCCCTGTGGAGCAAAGAAAACCAGACAGTTTATTATCAATGCAGTTGCCAGCAGAATAACTGCCGCGCACAGCCCCATCAGGAAAAGGGCACAGAATTCTATAAAGGTATAATTGCCAAACCAGAACCATAATGCAGGGCCTGTGAGTATATCCCCAAAACCTGAAACTCTTGGCTCTCTGAATAGTAATCCAATAACAGGTGACCGGGGGCGTCCCAGATAAATATCCAGCTCCCCTCCCGCAATTGTACGCCCGACTTCCAGTGCGCCCCCACAAAATAAAAATGCTAGCCCGTAGGCAAATGCCGCAATGCCATTCAATGTTGCTACATCACCCAGTTGCCAACCTTTCAGGCTGGAAAAATTTGAAAAATAAATAACCCATACCAAAAACAGAATAATATTCTGAATGAACATAAAAATATTCATTGCCCAAAATGCAGATCGGTTGAGCATAACCTCCCTTAGTGAAATGGGAATAAGAATTGCTATATATGATATATTTTTTCCAAGCTCTTGCCACATATCACTCTCCTGTCCCCAATAGTTTTTCATATGCAATTTTCTGTACAAAGAAGCACAGGAAAAGCATACTCCCAAGCCAGAAGCACTGGGTTATCAGACCCAGAAGCATTTCATTCACAGAAGGCTTGAATATTATTTTACCAGGAATATTAAAAACAGAAGGAAAAGGTGTGAACCAGACAAGCTTCTGCAACCATTCAGGGTACAGTTTTAACGGGAGTATCAATCCACCAAACAAAAATGTAAATTTCTGGAAAATCCACATCACCGGCTTTGAATAAGGGCCCCATACTTCAACCAGCCCCAATACACAAAACATTGTACTGTAAATCATAGCTGCCAAATAAAGTGATGTGAATAAAAACGGAATCTGCACCCAGTCGTATGGAAAGCTTTTTGTGAAGTAGACACCCATAGCAATTCCAAAAAGAAAGAATATTGCCACTCTGACTATATTTGCGCCGGTTATATTCAGGATCTTAATAAACAAATATGACTTTGGCCTTTGCAGACCAGATGAAAAATTACCAGCCTTAATATCTTCCCTCATATCATGGAAGTTATGGCTCCCTCCTGACAGGGTAACGAGCTCTGTCATTATGATATACCAGATCATAACTGTTGCATTAATTGCAAAACTTGCTGGAAGCTCCTCAAAGGGAGTAACCAGAAAGATGCTGCTGAAGATCAGGATTAATACGGCATAAGTTATCAGCTGCAGACTTATCAGCGCTTTTTCCTGCCACGACTGGTGCAGGCCTATAATAGTCAATGAAATATAATTTGAAAAAGAAAGCATTCAGGAAATCCGATTAATCAAGGGTAGCAGTATCTGGTGGCTGGAGGGACAGAATTATTACTCCGCATACAGGTTACGGATAATTCCTTCCAGTGGTGCGTTTTCTATCGACATATCACGCACAGATAATGTGCGCAGAGCCTCAGTAACGACTTCATTAATCGGGTGCAATGTCTGATCGACCGATATTGTGAGGCGATGGGGCTGACGACTGATAATTTGCGCACCAATAAAGTCGGCTTCAGGATTTTCTTCATCAGTCACAAGAGTTATCAGTTTGCTACTCAGGAATTCAGACCTTAAATCCTTCAAGGGTTTATCAATCAGAATTTTCCCATGGTTTATCAGAATTACCCTCTGGCAGATCTCTTCTATATCTCCGGTATCGTGACTGGTAAGAATTATGGTTGTGTCTTCTGCTTCTGCCAGATGCCTGAGATGTTCGCGGAGAAGTGCTTTGGCTGTTACATCAAGACCGATTGTAGGCTCATCAAGAAACAGAATTCCGGGCCTGTGCAAAAGACTTGAGGCAATCTCACAGCGCATACGCTGACCAAGAGAAAGGCTTTTTACAGGTTGTTCAACCAGGTGCTCAATGCGCAGAATATCTACAAGATGTGTAATCCGTTTTTTTAAGTCCGCACTGGTAACGTCATAGATTTTTCCAATCAGATTGAAGCTCTCTTTTACTGGAAAGTTATACAAAAGCTGTGATCGCTGGCCAAAGACTATGCCAATCTTATAGGCCAGCTTCTGGCGATTTTCCCATGGTGTCATGCCGACAACATTTGCTCTGCCATCTGTTGGATACAGAATGCCGGTCAGCATTTTCAGGGATGTTGATTTTCCTGCGCCATTTGGACCAATGAAGGCAACGCATTCACCAGCAGATACAGAGAAACTGATTGCATCCACCGCTTTAAATTCATTTCCGTTTTGCATCGGAAAGGATTTAGATAAATTCTGAACGTCAATAATCATCTGCCCCCGCAATAACCATCTGATCTTCCTTGGCGGTCAAATAAATGCGGGAAGTATCAATTGTTAAATATCCATAAAAAATACAGCTCAGGATACTCTAAAAATGGGGAATGTACCAGTGGCAGGTGTTGTAAACCGAGTAGAAGCAGCCTGACAGAATTATCTGTCAGGCTGCATTGCTTTTTTGAAGTTCCGATTTTTAACCAGCGAGTTTCTTAAAAAATCCGCCAACTTTCTCGACAATCAAATCCTTATCATTATCAAGCGTCGCAACGTGGTAGGAATTTTCAAGTGTTAACCGCTCTATTTGTTCTGACTTAATCTTACCTGCTACATGATCACCATTCTCTACGGGAACAACATGATCTTCCTTCGAATGCGTAATCAGTGTCGGGCAGGTAATTTTCGGCAACAGATCACTGGTAACAGACTGGAGCAGATAAATATCCCGAAGGCAGGAAACCGGCACTTCCTTATAGGCGAGCTCGTCCACACCTTTTGCCTTGATATCAGCACCAATTCCCGGAACGCGCTTTGGAGCAGGCTGCAACATCATCAAGTCAGTCAGTCCCGGGCTTACAATACCTGCGACTCCGTTAATGGGTGCAATGCCTGCAACTATTTTGGGGAAACGAGCAGCCAGGCTATAGGTGATGGTGCCGCCCATGGAAAGTCCGGTGACGTATACTTTCTTGTGAGTTTTGGCAAGCTCCTGAAGAGCGGCCTCCGCGGAGCCCACCCAATCCAGATAACTGGTAGTCTCCATATCATCGGGGGATGTGCCGTGTCCGGCAAGGCGCGGCCCACTTACGGTATATCCAAATTTCTTGTTTAACTGCTCACCCAGATATCTCATACTTTGAGTTGATCCGGTAAAACCATGAACCACAAGAACAGCCGTATCATTCCCTTTATATGAAAACGGCTCAGCTCCCGGCAGTATTTTTGGCATACTGTCTTTTCCTTTTTTCATTTTGTCATCAGAAGCTTTTGCTCCAGTAACGGCGCCTAACAGGCCCCCAGCAAGCAACAACCCCAAAGTAGATCGGCGATTAATAGTCATATTTCCTCCCGATTTTATTATTCGATCATTATGCATCAAGCAATATATTTCGAAAACTTTCGAATACTAGCTTAATTTATTAATTCGAAAACCACTACTTTCGATAA
Source organism: Methyloligellaceae bacterium (assembly GCA_050633205.1). Lineage (GTDB taxonomy): Bacteria > Pseudomonadota > Alphaproteobacteria > Rhizobiales > CBDHHC01 > CBDHHC01. Next base: position 134,969 of record JBOEGA010000129.1, read on the forward strand.
ATAGTGATTTTCATAGTATTTATACTGAAAATGAATATTACCGCATCTAATGGAAGCTGTGGCGTTCGTGGCCGGGTACAGAATATCTGAGGCTTCTGCAGCTCTCTGGTTCCAATGAAACCTACGAGGCTGTAGTCATAGAAAATCAGATATAACGGAGGATGGAGGCTTTCAGTTCACTCTCCAGAACAAGGGCTATACGGGAGCATACCAGTGGGGAGATGAGATCAGTTTATAAAGCGGGTATGGAACAGAGGTAAGTTTTTTTGCTAATATTTTATTAGCCCCACATGTTTAATGAAGGTTTTATCGGGGCGCTCAACTGAAACTTACGATATCTTCTTCAAAGATTTTCATAAAAAATAATATATAGAGAAGTGAACAGCAGAATTTAAACCGGATTAAAGCTGAGTTAAATTTTGATCTGATCTCCCTGCAATAGAAATTATTGATCCTGCCTGTAAAACATACAACTTCCCTTTCTTGCAATTTTTTTAAATTAAATTTTGTAATACCACGGAATAAACCAGCTCCCCTTTTTGTATCTCTGGTTATGAGCGCTCATAAACTAACTATTATAATTTAATTCGGGAGTTAATAATGAAATTCTCTAAATCACTTATTGCCGGACTAGCACTCGGCGTAGTTGCCATGTCTGGTCTCAGCAGCGCTCAGGCTTTTCAACCGCTCAAAGGATCTTCTGTAGAGGCTGAATCTCTTATTGTTAAAGTTGACCATCATGGAAAATGTTACAAGTGGAAACATGATGACTACGGTAAAAAGTATTGCTACCAGTGGCGCTACAAATCATGTTACAAATGGAAATATGATGACTATGGTAAAAAGTACTGCTACAAGTGGAAGTGGAATTATTATTATTCTAAAGATCATGGCGGCCACAAGGGTGGTGGTTACGGCAACTACTAAAACTATATAACCTGAAAAAGTTATCACTCATGTCTGTTCCCGGACATGAGTGTTTTTATTTTTTAAGCTGTATCAGGGTTTTGGAATGTCGCCCAGTTTCATAACATCTTCGCCACGGCAGCCGGTTGAAGGGCAGATATTGGCTACATGGCAACGTCTACTGGCCTGGAATGTAAAATCAATCTCCCCACGTACCAGCACACCAACCAATTCCAGCGTCTTCATATCAAAAACTCCTGATCCCGAGTTTCCACCAAAAGCATCAAGATTGGCTGTAAAGTAAGACTGGTTATCTGATTTTCTAACTCTAGCGCCGGGCGCATATTTCAAAGGAAGGCCACCGGGATAACCAAGTACAAATACAGGCTCACCTTTTTGCATCTGCTTCTTTCTCCAGGTTGTAACAGGTTTTGCCAACGTACCGGGAACTGCGCGATCAAGCCTGACCAGTGCCCAATCCTTTTGGCCAGCATACTCTCCCCTGATGAGTTGCGCTGCTTTAAACACATGTGATGAAGGAATTTCTGTCTCCCCCTGCGAGCCGGGAGTTTTTACATGATATCCAAAAATAAATCTCAGTGAAGCAAGTTGAGGCCTGTTACTATCTCCCGATACTTCGCGAATGCAGTGGCCAGCAGTCAGAACCACATCCGGCTTAACCAGTGTGCCGGAACAATATGCGCCACTGGCCTGTTTGCGAAATTTCTGATCAGGGCACAGGCGCCATACCTGCTCAAAAGTTTTTGTCTGAAGCTGAATATACTGACTGGAGGCCGGGCGTAAATCTCCTGTGCGAAACAGAGCAACCGATGCATTTGCAAGTTCACGTATTCTGCTTGTGCTTTCAATCTCATGCCAGTCATAGCGATCGTCTGCGCCATAGATGACCCGTTCGTCATCCTGCTCCTGAATAAGTCTGGCCGCGCGAAAAAGTGTGGCTTCATCAAACCTGCTGAGTTTACTATTCCCCTCTTGAGTTTTTGTAAAACTGCGATATCGTTTTTTTTTGCGAGTATTCTTCCGTATTTTTTGTCGATATTCGAGTTCCCTGATAATTTCCTCATTACTCATCTTTGCAAGAATATCAGTGGCTTCTTTTAAATTTTCAGATTTTGCAGCGGGCAGTCCCCAAAATATAAACAGAAATGCAAGAGTAACACTGGAAATTAAAACGTAGACCACGGAACAATACTCTTTCCTCATAATGACCTCAAAAAAATAGAATAAAAAAATATTCCTCCATATTATCGTTTCCATAACCGGGAGCAACCAGGAAGAAGATAAAAAATCAAACTTCACACAAGCGCCAATCAATATGTAACATGATAACAACTATGTCAGTCTCTGAGAGAAGCGAAGAAGCTTTTGATCAGGCTCAGCCCTCTTTGTTCCTGAAAGCCACCATACACTTCCGGAGCATGATGACAGGTAGGCTGATTGAAAAAGCAGGCGCCGTTTTCCACCCCTCCTCCTTTTACATCATAGGCTGAAAAATAAATCCGCCTTAAACGAGCAAAGGATATGGCAGCGGCACATAAAGTACATGGTTCAAGGGTTATATAAAGATCTGCACCGGGAAGACGATCGCTACCGAGCTTCCGGCAGGCTTCTCTTATGGCAAGGACCTCTGCGTGGGCAGTAGGGTCATTCAGCTCTCTCATCCTGTTGCCTGCTCTGGACAGTATTGTACCGTCATCAGATACCAGAACTGCCCCCACCGGGACCTCTCCCCTTTCAGCTGCAGCAGAAGCCTCTTCAAAGGCAATTTCAAAGTATACCTGACTAGACACAGTATTTTCCATTCGAATGAGGGCCAAAAACCGCTGTTTTCTGCCAATTTCCCTACCTGAGACACAATAAACCTTTAACTTCTGCAATATTTCAATTAGTTAAGGGCCAGAGCAATTGTGAACGAAAAAGCTAACAAAACTGCTTCTTCACTGCAACGCAAGATACTTACAAGGCAAAGCAACTATGACTCAAAAACTTCTGGATGGATTTCAACAATTTTATGAGATGGAATATGGGGGAAGTAACGCCTCAATGCCAAAGCTGGTAAAAGAAGGGCAATCCCCAGAATATTTTATCATCAGCTGTATTGATTCAAGAAGCAACCCGGGCAGTATATTCAACTCACCACCCGGCACATTCTTTGGCTTTCAGGCTATGGGCGCGATTGTTCGTCCATATAAGAAAGGGACAGCCCTTGCCGCAGCTCTACAATTCGCGCTGACTGCGATGAAGGTCAAAAATGTTATCGTTGTCGGGCATACCCAGTGTGGTGCTGTACAGGCTCTTGCGGATCAGACCCAGGATGAGGAAATCTCGAGCTTCATTGATGTGACACAACATTGCGTTCACCGCGCCAAGGATATTGTAGGTTCAGATGTGGATAAGGAAGACCTGCTCCGGGCGACTGAAGAGCAAATCGTACTTGAAAGTCTGCAAAACCTAAAAGGGTACCCGTCTGTTGCACTTGCCATGGAAGAAAACCGCCTGACTACGATGGGCTGGGTATTTGATATGAAGAATGGCAAACTGCTGGAATATTGTCCAGATACAAAACGCTTCGGCCCTATTCCGAAGATCGGGGCACAAAATTAGAAGGTGTGTCATTGACATGTCATCAGCTTAATATAAGCTATAAGGCGGACCTGACCGGGACCGTCTTTATGCTTTTTGAGTAAAATACTGAAATCAGTATCGTCTGAATTACGGGTTAGTTTTATGTGAAATCTGTGTCTGGCACGGATCTTTAAAAATTGGTTGCGGGGGTAGGATTTGAACCTACGACCTTCAGGTTATGAGCCTGACGAGCTACCGGGCTGCTCCACCCCGCGCCAACTGGCGGCTAAGTAGACCCAACAGAGGACGGGCGCAATGGAGAGCAGGGGTTTTTTTGAAGTTTTTTTGACACTCGGGGCGATGGCGGGGATTTGCTGTGCTCATGGGGCAGACCTGCGGGTGCAAAGGAAGCCGGCTTCGCAGAAATCCAGCAGGGTTTGGACGAGATCATGGGAGGGAGGGTCCTCCGCCAGGGCTTCGATGCGCCACCGCGAGGCGCAGAGCGACAGCATCGAAGAGACGGTAAAGACAAACCCCGCGCTCAATCTTTCGGCCGGGACATTGGGCAGCAGCCGGGCGATCTCTGCCATGAAAAGACGCGCGGTGGGGTCGAAATTGGTCTCGGCGATGGGTCGCCAGCGCTCATCGGCAGAGACATGGGCGATCAGGCGACCATAGGCCAGCCATTCCGGCCCGCCCGTCAGGACCCGATCCAGAACCGGTTGCACGAAACACGACAGGACCGTGCGCAGATCCAGCGCTCCGGCGGTTTTGGCGCGGGTCAATGCCGCGGTACGCAGGGCCGCAATTTCTTCGGCGCGGCGCGCCACGACGGTGGCAAACAGGGTCTCCTTGCCGCAGCCGTGATGGTGCACCAATGCGGCCTGAACCCCGGCCAATTGCGCGATTTCGCGGATCGACGCGCCTTCAAAGCCGCGCTCGGAAAACAAAATCTCGGCAGCGTCCAGGATGCGGGCCCGCGTTTCCAGTGATTTGCGGCTGGGCGCTCTTTGTCGATGCGGGGCGATCTGTTCGATTTTCATGGCACGATCAGCTTGCCTTAGATTGAACGATCGTTCAATCT
>JBOEGA010000130.1:0-1120 GCA_050633205.1 Methyloligellaceae bacterium
CTGGTGGAGGTCATTGATCTGCAATAATTGCGGCCTGCCTGACAACATAGCTTTCATCATTCAAAGCTGTTATAAATGGAGTTTCAGCTTCTTTCATAACTTGAGAAGAAATTTTCTTTAGCTTGCCATATTTTCCATATCTCGCCAGATTGCTCAGAGCTAGGATTGCCGAACTTCTGACATCCGGGTTTTCTTCTTTGTCATTTATGATCCCAATAAACAAAGGAAGATTCTTATTGTCAATAAATCTGGTGAAATTGGAAATTGCTGAACTTCTGATATAAGCTTCTTTATTTTTATCTTTTATAATAGCACTAAGTGATGTAACTGCCCCCATATATGCTAACCAGCCAATATCATCAGATGCTTTTTTTGCCTTTATGGCAAACTTTGTCGAAGGACCAAGGCCAAAGTCGGTTGCAACAAGAGAAATTTCAACTTCGATATCAATATCTTTTTGTTGTGAAGGGCTTCTGTCAAGCCACGGAAATATGACTGTGCTCTTATTATTTTTGACTCTTCCCACGAATGGCCTGTTTGGAAAAATTGCACCAGGAAATACACCCTTGGTAAGACCTATTGAAAAGCCATAATCCTCAATTTTATCTGACGATCCTTCTGGGAGTGAAATCTCCAGAGATATTACTCCTGCATCGTCACATGAAGTTCCTGCTGATTTTACCCCTCGTGTAACTTTAACAGAATTAACTATCGGTTTTGGAATCGCCTTTTTAGCTGAAGAGAAAGGGGTTTGCTTGCTTTTAGTTTTAGGCTTAAAGAGGGAAATACCCATAATGGTGCACGAAAATGCTTCACTTCCTGAAATCAAAAGAAGAAATGTCAGCACAGCTATTTTGAGACGCATAAAATTTCCTTGTTATAAAAAATACGCATAAAAAAACACAAATAATGGTGGAAATTCTGTTAGGTGAATAAAGTTTTTTCATGGCAGGAGTGAAAATTGTAAAGTCTATCACCCAATACACAACTCTTCCCGCCACCGTAGCCGATGCGAAGTTTTACTTTAGTTCCCTACCCTATCAACAGGGCTGTGCAGAGCGCAGAAGCGCTGCTTTCTAGTAGTAAATAAATTGCAGTGCTTAAGCGCTCCGCACGGACG
>JBOEGA010000131.1:0-40275 GCA_050633205.1 Methyloligellaceae bacterium
GGGTCCTTATGATGGTCTGGGTGCATTAGCAAGTACAAATTCGGTTCCTCACCTTATTAAAAGTCTGAATGACAAAGACCTGGACGTAAGAAGTTCAGCAGCATTTACACTTGGAGATATCAAAGATAGCAGAGCCTTATCTCCCCTAATTGCAGCTCTTACTGACGATAACAAAGAAGTTAGGGCAAGTGCTGCACGTTCCATTGGCAGACTTAAAGATAAACGGGCTATCATACCACTTGGCAAAGTTCTAACGGATAAGGATAAATATGTTCGCTTATCTGCAACTAGCTCTATAGGTGAAATAGGAGGACAAAGGGCCGTACAACTTCTTATAGATCAACTTAACGACAAGGATCCTTATGTTCGGGGATCTGCTGTATTTTATTTAGGGCATCTTAAGGATAACAGGGCAGTAGCTCCCCTTATTGCTATAATAAACGACGAGGATAAATCAATAAAAGAGCGAGTTATTTCCGCTTTGGGGAAACTTCAGGATAAAAGGAGCATCAATGCTCTTATACAGGCTTTAAATAGTCCATATGTGCAAGTTAGAAAAGCGACAATATCTGCATTAAGCAAACTTCAAGGACTCAAAGTTGCTAATGCAATTATTGGATCCTTGCAGGATCCAGATACGAGTATCAGAATTCATGCAGTTGGAACACTTGGGAAATTGAACAATGAAAAAGCCATTGAACCTCTGATTCAAAGGTTGATGGATGACAATGAAAAGAAATACGTTAAACGCTCGGTCGTAGAGACCCTAAAAAAGTTTAACACTCCCCGTGCAAAAGAGGCACTTGAAAGCCCTCAAGCGAAAGAAGCTCTCAAAATCGATAAAGACAAGCGAAGTTTTTACTCTGAAATCCAACGATATATATTTACCTTCCTAAGTTGGCAGTAACTTTTTATATTTTTCCCTCCAACACTAACGCCATGCAGAAGAGATATCCATGTCTTCATAGGTTTATCACACCAGATTCCGAGAAAGCCAAACAGTAGCTACCCAGACTTACCCTGTCCCGATACATATCGCATGATTAAAAATCAGTTAGAATTTTTTTCTCCCCCCTGTCCCACCTCATGTTATATAAAAGGACCTGCGGACCAAAAAGACGAAAGCCTGTGTATATGACCAGCTCCAGAATTTCGAAACTTCGAGAGAAGTCATTGAAAAATCAGAAAAAGCGTGATGCAAAGCGAGAGCAGATTGCGCAGACGACGCTGACGATCTGGTCCAGGCTGGGGTATTCGGAGACCAGTTTGCGGGATATTGCGGATGAATGCGGGATTGCTGTCAGTGTTTTGCTCTATTATTTTGAGGATAAGACTGATCTGATTTTATACAGCATTCAGCTTTATCAGAAGGAATTTGAGAGTTTTCTGGACCGATTACTTGATGAAACCGGGGATGCAAAAGAGGTCGGGAGTAATACGATCAGCAGGAGTGTGGAGTCGATCAAGAAGTATGGAGAGCGGCACCGGCTTTCTTTTGATATTCGCGCCCAGGCATTGTTTGATCCGCATTTCAAGGAGCTTGCTGACGACATGGAGAAGGCGCAGCTTAACCTGACGACGCGGTTTCTCAAGCGTGTCGGGCTTACGAATATTGATCCGTTTGATTATTTTCTCAATGTCGATAACCGTTTTCGTTATTTTTTGCAGAAACATCTCGCTGGTGATAAAAATGCAGCAGATGATCTGGGTACCTCCCTGGTAAAGCTGTTTGATGATTACAGATATCTCAATGATAACAAGCCACGAGATTAATAGTAAAGTCATATGCAATTAATTTGAACTTCTTCAGAATATCTTACTTCCCCCCTGTTTTCCCGGCCTTACACTGCTTCAGCAAGACTTTACATAGCGGACCCGCCACCGTGGCGTGCGGGGGGCTCCGTTTGTATAATTGTGTATACGGATAATTCTTCTCTATAAATAAGAATATTTTTTCGAACATTTGTTCAGAACATGTACACAAGGGAGAATTCAGATGGCTATTTTTGATTATAGAGGAGGTGATGGCCGTGAGGTTATTGCCGAAGCCTACCACCTTGCTGCCTATTCCAGTGTTGCTCCTCTGGAGAACAGTTTTGCCGAAACATTTGTTGATCTCATTCTTCATGATCCATCGCCTGAAGCTTCTCAGCTTCCTGAAGGGTGGCGCGAACTTACCCCTGAAGATCTTGGTCTCAGTCCTGATACTATCAGCGATGGCGGTTTTTTTGGCTTTGGAAATACTCCCTATTTTACAGATGATGGTACTCTGGTTGATGGTGAAGCCAAGGTGCTGGCAAAGACTGACGCTAATGGAAATGTTACAAAAGTAGCTATCAGTTTTGCAGCAACTAACAGCATAGGAAGTGTTTTGGATTTTCCTGCACTGTCTGATCTGTCTTATGACGACAGCTTTGATTATCTATTTGAGGCTGTAAAAGATTATACGGTTGATAATGGTCTAGATGGCAGTGATGTTCTGATTACCGGGTATAGCCTTGGTGGTGGAGCTACGAACCTTGCAGCGCTGGACAAGGAAACGCGGCTGGATGGTTTTTACTCGGATTCTGACTATATAGGATTTGCTTCTCCGGCAATTGCGGAAGGAGATAATGTTTTTAATTTTGGTTTTGAGAATGATGTTGTCTACCGTGTTGGTGGCAATGACTTTGAAAATCCGCCTTCTCTGGCAGAAGTCCTGCTTAGTACCAATCAGGATATTGAGTCGGAATCCTCACTGGATAACCTGGTGCTCTTCAATGATTCCTATGCCAATCCACTCTTTCCATTTGGTCCTTTTGGTTTACTTAACCTCACTGGCTGGTTAGCCCATGTTGATGGTGCAGTTGCCGGGCCAAGACTGTTTGATACCATTGCGTCCTCGTATTTCTATGAAGAGATGGAGCGGGACAGCACTATTGTTGTTTCCAACCTTTCAGACCTGACGCGGGGGTTCACCTGGGTTGAACCAGTTAATCGCTCGACGGGCAATCACAATAATGAGGATGCGTTTATACTGGGAAGCAAAGATGCTGACCTGTTGCGCGGTGATAATGGTGATGATCATATCGATGGTTTCGATGGTAACGATACGATCAATGGACGCGGAGGTGATGATGTTATTTTTGGTGCCGGTGGCAATGATAAACTGACTGGCGGTTATGGAAGCGACACCTTTGTTTTTACGGAAGGTTTTGGTGATGATACTATAACTGACTTTAATACGTCAGAAGATATCATTCAGATTGATAGTGATATATTTAGCGATTTCAATGATCTGATGGCCAATGCAGAAGATACAGGCGGCTGGTTCTGGTGGGATGATGAAGTTACAATCACCGCCGGCAATAACAGTATTACACTGGATGATATAGAGCTTGGCGATCTGAGTGCGAGTAACTTTATGTTTGTGTAGAGGTAGTTGTTTGATCTCACGCCAAATTCGCTCCGCTCATGGCTCCGATGGGGCGGCGCAAAGCGCCGGGCGTCTGCTTAGACGCCTGGCTGTGCTCACAGAAAGGATCAGGTATTTGCTGGTTATTTGATCTCACGCCAAATTCGCTCCGCTCATGGCTCCGATGGGGCGGCGCAAAGCGCCGGGTGTCTGCTTAGACGCCTGGCTGTGCTCACTGAAAGGATCAGGTATTTGCTGGTTATTTGATCTCACGCCAAATTTGCTCCGCTCATGGCTCCGATGGGGCGGCGCAAAGCGCCGGGCGTCTGCCTAGACGCCTGGCTGTGCTATGTGTGTTAGCCTGCAGCTCGTTTTGAGCTGACAAGGTGGATTGAAGAAGATGATCCGGCCTGCCTGCTATCACTGAGAATTTTGAAGAAGCTTAACTGGTCCCGCAACACGACTGCCTGATCACTCAGTGTTTTGGCTGCATCCGCATTTTCTCCAACAAGTGCGGAGTTCTGGACTGTTACATTCTCCATATTGTTAACAGTATCATTTATCTGCTCAATTCCCGTTGACTGCTCTGACGAGGCGCTGGCAATTTCTGCGATAATATCTGTAACGCTTTTAACAGATTCGAGAATTTCAGACAGGCTTTCTCCTGTACGGTTAACCAGGGTTACGCCACTTTTCACCTGATCAGTACTATCCATGATCAGAGTTTTAATGTCCTTGGCAGCCGCAGATGCGCGTTGTGCCAGCTTTCTGACTTCGGCTGCAACGACTGCGAAGCCACGACCGGCATCACCGGCCCTTGCTGCTTCAACTGCCGCGTTAAGTGCCAGAAGGTTTGTCTGGAAGGCAATTTCATCAATTACGCCGATGATATCCGAAATTTTATTGGAGGATTCGTCTATCTGTCCCATGGCCTTAACAGCTTCACTGATGACTTCACCACCCTGGCCAGCTGAATCGCGGGCCTTGACAGACAGGCCATTGGCCTGCTGGGCGTTATCAGCATTGTTCCTGACGGTAGATGCCATTTCCTCCATTGATGCTGCTGTTTCCTCAAGGGCTGCAGCCTGCTGCTCAGTACGCTCAGACAAATCAGAGGTGCCGTTGGAAATATTGGATGCAGCAGCACTCACCTCTTCCGAAACCTTCAGAGACTCTGAGATTGCCTGCCCAAAGCTATTGAGCATTTTGTTAATATCCTGGCGGACAGCTTCAAAATCACCTGATAACTCCTGCTCTATTCTTCGGGTCAGGTCACCTTCTGCCATAACCTTAAGAATGGACGTTATTTCATTGATAGCAGTTTTTCTGCCGGTTATATCTGTTGCGAATTTTACTACCTTGAAAGGTTTGCCGTTCATATCGAGTATTGGATTATAGGAGGCCTGTATCCAGATTTCTTTCCCCCCCTTACCAAATCGTTTAAACTCATCTGTAACAAACTCACCGCGTCTCAGTTTTTCCCAGAAAGATTTATACTCACTGGATGCACCATATGAAGGTTCAACAAACATGGAATGATGCTTACCCTGAATTTCTTCCAGGTCATAACCCAGAGCGCCACAGAAGTTTTCATTGGCATCAATGATGGTTCCATCGAGATTAAAGGAGATTACAGCCTGAGCTTTACCAATCGCTTCAATCTGCCCTGCAGCATCTGCAGATGTCAGTTTCTGCTCTGTGATGTCTGTAGCAAATTTTACAACCTTAAAGGGTTTACCGCTCATATCCATAATTGGATTATAGGAGGCCTGTATCCAGACTTCTCTGCCATTGCGATCTATACGCTTAAATTCGCCACTGGCAAATTCTCCTTTACCAAGCTGTTCCCAGAACTGCTTATACTCTCTTGAGTTAGCATAATGCCCTTCCACAAAGAGAGAATGGTGCTTGCCCTGAATATCCTTAAGATCATAACCCATGGCACCGCAAAAATTCTCGTTAGCATCAATGATCGTGCCATCAAGGTTAAAGGATATTACGGCCTGCGCCTTACCAATGGCAGCAATCTGCCCGGCTGCATCCGCGGCAGAAAGTTTTTGCTGGGTAATATCAGATGCATATTTTACAATTTTAAATGGCTTGCCGTTAATGTCAAAAATCGGATTATAGGAAGCCTGTATCCAAACTTCTTTTCCTCCATTGCCGACCCGTTGAAATTCACCACTGAAGAATTCACCTCTGCCAAGTTTTTCCCAGAATTGTTTATATTCAGCAGAATTAGCAAATGCCGGTTCTGCAAACATTGAATGGTGTTTCCCCTGAATCTGCTTAAGATCATATCCCATTGCGCTACAGAAATTCTCATTGGCATCAATGATCGTGCCATCGAGATTAAAAGATATAACTGCCTGGGATTTACCGATTGCTTCAATCTGGCCAGCAGCATCAACCGCTGCCAGCTTTTGTGCTGTAATATCAGAGGCGAATTTTACGACCTTGAAAGTCTTACCTTTCAAATCAAAGATCGGATTGTAAGAAGCCTGTATCCAGACTTCTTCACCATTGCTCCCTATTCGTTTAAATTCACCACTTATGAATTCACCACTTGCCAGTTTTCTCCAGAAGCTTCTGTATTCATCAGAGTTTTTATATTCCTCTTCCACAAACATGGAGTGATGCCTGCCCTGAATATCCGATAGAGAATATCCCATTGCATTGCAAAAGTTATCATTTGCTTCCAGGATTGTGCCATCCGGCTTGAAATGAATAACAGCCTGAGATTTGTTTATCGCATCAATCTGGGCGGCATGATCAAGAGATTCAGCACTTAACCATTCAACAACGGTTCCGATACGCTGCCCTTTTTTATCGTGAAGCGGGCTGGCCAGAAGAGAAAACACACGATCACCAAGCTGTATGCTTGTTTTAAAGCCACTTTGTAAATTTGCGACAAGGTTCTGTTGATGAGAGGGATTTTTATGAAAGGCATCAATATTCTGACCAATAAGACCTTCAGTTGTGAAAGAAGGCAGGTCTTTTTTTATTTCGTTTTCAGCATCTTTCAGGAAACCGATGAGAGAATCATTGAGGTAGCATATATTGTTACCTGCATCAGCGATCATGACATTTGCATCAAGCAGATTCATCGCTTCTATTTGCCGGGTTATGTTCTTCTTTGAGGTGGCTGTACCATGGCCAATCCCACCCTCAAACAGATTTATCATAGCTATATTCCTTGTTACGCATACTGTGAGCCGAGCTCAATACTTACAGGCCCCCACCTGTTTTTACGCGAGCACAGCTATTTTGATTCTTTAATGCTTGAAATATCTGAACTTGCGGCTGAGGGTACTATGTCAAATCTACCTTAAAATCAGACTAATCATCGTGTATTTCATCAGAAAACGCCTATTTGTTTAAAATATTCAATCTAATAAAAACAATATTTACAAATTAACCTGAGGGTAACACCTGAATACTAACAGTATTTATATGAATTAATACCAGTGGATATATTGAATTATGTGAATTTATTTATCTCCTACTGTTGGAGATGCGGTTATTATGAAGTATATTCCATTTAAATTTATGTATTCATGTGAATCACTTATTCCTGTTCTTTACGCCAAGAGCGTTGTCGCAATTGATGAAAGCAACACTTCTCTACACTTCAGAACAGGAATTCAGGGGCTTTGAAGTTTTATGGTAAAGCGCATTGGGACAATTGGAGGGCGCAATCAGCCGACAAGGGATGAGCGCACGCTCACCAAGGACGGGCTGGTTCTTGGTGCAATTGCTCTCGTCTCCGTGGCCTTTGGTGTTGGGCTCTATGAGCAGATGGGGCTTAACATTGTTCTTGCTGTTACCCTTGCTGCTGCTGGTTTCTTCGTCCTTTTTTCCCTGCATTATATTATTGTACAACTTTCTTCTTCAGAAAGCATGGCCCCGAGAATTTCTTCGCTGGAGCGTGTTGTCGCCAGACTGGCCCGTGACATGTCTCAGGTTGAGGATATGTCAAAGGAAATTGCTGAATTCAGAAGCACCTGTGAGCGCATTGATCAGGCTCATTCCCAGTTAGAACTCGGTGGTTTTGGAGAAAGCGTTCAGGTCCGTGAAGAGGCTATGCAGAAACTCTCTTCAGATGTACGGAGACTTGACGGGCAGATAAGGTCGTTACGTAACTATTTTGATCTCAGTAACCAGGAGAATAAAGATCGCCTTAAATCTGAATTAAGGGCAATTGAGACCCATGTAAAAAATGTTTCAGAAAGTGTCAGGCTTCAGGCGCCGGATAAATTTAAAGATTTCTCCCTTGGTCTCCCCCCCTCAATGCCATCTGAGCAGGGGTATCAAAATCACTCTCCAACCCAAAACCAGCCGCCCGGAAGCTCTTTTGATCATATTCCCATGCCGCTTTTTGAAAGCTCAATCATAAACCGACAAAATGTTGAAGAGCAACCTGATGACAGTCTGCCAGGTAATTTTATGAATTCTCTCCCTTCTCAGGGAATTAATGAAGAATCAGAGTTTGAATTTAAACCGTTAGCGCCAGAGCCTGCCAGTACGCAACAGCGGAACTTTGATTTACAGGATGACTTTCAGTTTACTCCTCAACCGTTACCGGGTTTTGGGATGAACCAGGGAGGTGGTTTTGCCCACAGTGGCCATGAAAGTACTCCAAACCAAAATCAGCCGATGAATACTGCAAACAGCTACCTGCCTGCAGCGCAGCCTCAAACTGCGCCGCAACCTTTTTTTAAAGAGCAGAGTAAACCAAAAGATGATCACCGGCTTCTGGAGGCTATTCGTCAGGCAATTGGAGCCAACAGAATGGAATTGTTTCTGCAGCCAATTGTTTCACTGCCCGAACGTAATGTTGCTTTTTATGAGGCACTAACACGCTTAAAGGATGAAGCAGGCGAACTGATATACCCTAATCAGTATCTGGATATTGCACGACGTCAGGGCATTATGCCTGTTATTGATAATGTTATGCTGTTCAGATCTATTCAGGTGATCAGGAAGCTTCTGGAACGCGGGAGTGCCCGTGGACTATTCTGCAATCTATCAGCAAGCTCACTTATGGATCTCGAATTTTTTCCTGAATTTCTAGGGTTTATGGAGAAAAATAAAGATCTTGCAGGCAGTTTGTTTTTTGATATCAATCAGGATTTTTATGAGAAAGCCAATAAGCAGGACCTTGATAAACTAACTGCACTGGCTCAACTGGGTTACCGGATCTCCATGGATAATGTAACCCGTCTTGATCTCGATTACGGTCAACTGCAGAGAAACGGTGTGCGTTTTATGAAAGTTGATGCTCATATCCTGCTTAATGGAATGGAGCAGGCAGGCGCAAGAATTCATATTGCGGACATGCAGACCTATCTTAAACGCTATAGCATTGAGCTTATTGCCAGCAAGATTGAAACAGAATCTGTTCTGACACAGCTTCTTGCATATAACCTTCAATTCGGGCAAGGTTTCCTATTCTCTGATCCAAGGCCTGTGAGACCTGAAATTTTCAAAAAAGGGTCATCTCAGCGGGCTGCATAACGCTACAACTGATGGCCATTCAGATATGATTGACAAGATTATCCATGTACGTATTACCGGGCGTGTTCAGGGCGTTTTTTATCGCGCCTGGACCAAACAGACTGCAGATAGTCTGGGATTACAGGGATGGGTTCGCAACAAGCTGGATGGATCAGTAGAAGCACTGTTTGGAGGAAAGCGAGAAGCAGTAGAAAAGATGAACAGGCTTTGCCATGAAGGTCCTGAAAATGCCCATGTTGATGAAGTTGAAATTATTGCGGCAGACGGGGTATTATCCGGAGGTTTTGAAATTCTTGATACTGATTAATATCAGCTCTGGTTTGCATTCAGTTTATTCATGATGAACTCTTCCAGAAATTTCCGATCTTCAATTCTTCTCTTTTTAAAGTATTGATTAAACCCGTATAATATCAGGAAGGCGTAAAACAGGCCTGCATAGATGGCAATCTGTATAGCAATCTTTGGTGCTGCCGAACTGAATGAGCTATACAGAGATATAAAAAGAGCCACAAGAAACAAGACTATCACCGAAATATTGACAGCACCTGCAATCAACCAAAAGATATAGCCCAGGCTTGGCCATAGGGTAATTTCAGTATGACCTGCATTTTCAATCCATCTGCCTTTTATGGATAGACGAACAGGGATCAGCTCAAGAAACCATGGTCTTCTGACTGAAACTCTGAAGCTTTTTCCTGATACCCGTCCCCACACCCTTTTTGTATTTTCGGAAGTTGTGGCTCGCTTTTTGTGAAATGTAGCCTGTTTTAATTTTTCAGAGCAATCATGTACGGAGTATTCTGTCTTCAGCTTTATTTTCATTACCCCTCAGCCCGTTGCCATCTCCTTACCGGCACAGGTTTATTACCAAACAGGATGGAGATTTTTTTCCAAGTGCTGATTCTACATAACATAGAAATAAGGGGAGATGCGGGCAGAAATGGGGAGGCAGAAAAGGTTCAGGGCCAGCTGAAGCCTGAAGCTTCATACCAGCCCTGAACTATATTTCCCGGCGGTGGGGAAAAACTCTATTTTTTCAGCATTACGTCGATTTCCTGCTGATTTACTCCGACCCCGGCATCCTGAGGGCCATTAAGCATAAGATTTTTCTTTCTTTCAGCATTGTTTTTTTCGTCTTCATCGAAGTAGTGTTCTTCAGAAGATGTTGCCGGAGCATTCATTTTGCTGGCAAAACGGCTTACGCGCTTGTCGATAAATTCCAATGTATCAACGACGCGTGAAATTCTCTGGCCAGTAATATCCTGGAATGAGCAGGCTTCAAATATTGTCATGATATTTTCATTTACAATATTAAAATAATTACCCTGATCACTTGGATCTGCTGTCATGATTGTTTCAGCGGATTCCATGATTTTATGTGTTGCGTCTTCAGTTGAGTCTATGATTGCTCTCAACTCACTGCCAGCTTCAGGTATGCGACCCTGACGAATTTCAGCTGCATTGAGCTGACCAATCTCCATACGGGTCTCGCTAATCTGATTAGCAATGTCACGAAATTCTGAATATATCCGTGCATCAAAAGATGCCAAAATGGTTTTTAAGTTTTCAATAGAATTTTCGGCTAACGACAAAATATCAATAAGAGGAATATCCTCTTTACTCACAACTGCTTCCTGATGATCTTCAGATGTATGTTGAGCACTCGGTTTGGCAACCATACTAAGCTCCTGGAACTTTATTTATTTTTTGAAATTTTATTGAGAAGCCGACCGATATTTTATCGGCTCCGGGTGGAAGCTATTCGCCAAATACAGCATCAATTTTAGCCTTAAGTGTTGCTGCATTAAATGGCTTCACGATGTAGTTTGATACACCAGCCTTTTTTGCTGCAATAACATTCTCGGTTTTTGATTCTGCAGTAACCATGATAAACGGTGTGGACTTCAGGTCATCATCGGAACGGACTTCCTTGAGAAGTTCATAGCCGGTCATAGGTTCCATATTCCAATCGGAAATAACCAGACCGTATTTACGTTCCTGCATTTTTATCAGTGCTTCTGAACCGTCTGCGGCGTCATCCACATCGGTGAACCCCAACTGTTTAAGAAGATTACGGATAATCCGGATCATAGTTTTATAGTCGTCTACGACCAAAACTGGCATCGAGAGATCAACCGCCATTACGCTCTCCTATCCCCATTACTCTAGAGGGCAGATTAAACTGCCTAACTTAACGCAATTCACCAGCTCATCTGTTTAACAGGCAATCTGGCAAAATATATCTGGACCCCGTCATATTGTTGTCCTGTGATTTCAAAGATTAGCCTGAGGCAATAAAAATAGGGTTAACTTTGTAGCAGTTTTAGATATATATCGATCTGGAAGATGCGGGATATACAGAATGCCTACTCCTGAAAGCATTCAGAATGCTTACTCATGACATTGATTTTCATAGATAATATATATTTTTTGTATCAGCCGAAAAGGTGAACAAATTTAAGTAAATTAAGTCGTTTTTTTATTACCATCAGAAGCAATATGGTTTTCAACTGGTTAAATTGAGAGGATATTACCAGAGTATTTCTCAAAATCAGAAAGTACTTCTCTAATCTGATCTACATCATCATCCATCTGCAACTTCAGCGATTCCATATCTACAAATTTCTGATCATCCCTTATGAAGTCAATAAATTCGACTTCCAGATTGCGGTTATATAAATTACCTTCGTAATTCATAATAAAGACTTCCAGAAGTGTCTTGCCGTTATCAAAGGTTGGCCGCTTTCCAAGATAGGCAGCTGCTGGATAACGCTTACCATCAATAAATGCGTTTACTGCGTATATTCCTTTTCGCAGGTCCTGCCCTTCTGACAGAGAAATGTTTGCGGTCGGGTAACCCATGCTGGTACCAATCTGAGCACCAGACGTAACGGTTCCTTCAACTCTCCACCAGTATCCCAAAAGATCCGCAGCTTCACGGACCTGCCCGTTTCTCAGTAAATCACGTATTCTGGTTGAAGAGTAACTTGCGGTTAAATCTTTTTGTTCAGGGATAATGGTTACACCGAAACCATATTTCTCTCCGAATTTAACAAGGCTCTCAGGAGTTCCCTGACGCTTTTTACCGTAGTAAAAATTATAACCGATCACAATATGGGAGATATGAAGGCCGTCCACGAGTATTCTGGAGACAAAATCTTCTGCAGACAGGTTAGCCAGTTCCTGATTAAAGGCAAGAACAAGGGCCAGATCCAACCCAAAATGCTGTAGAAGCTTTAGCTTTCTTTGCTCTGTAGACAGGTAAAAATGAGGCTGATCCGGAAAGAAGTGCGCTCTTGGATGAGGAGAAAAACAGATTAAACCTGCAGGTTTTGCATTGTCCTGACTAATATTTTTTACTTTATCTAATATAATCTGGTGGCCACGATGAACACCGTCGTAATTGCCAATTGCCATTACACCGTTCTGGAGTTCATTTGGGACCGCGTCATATGAGTAAAGTGTTTTCATGACTTTTGGCTACACTGCCACATTCATATTTTCAATGCTTTTTCTCAATTATGTCTCTGTCAGCCCGCAATTTTTTATGCAAAGAGGTGCTTAAGCCGCAATTATAAATCTGAAACAAGGCCTGTTTTTCACAATTTACCATCTGGCTCTCATAATTGTGATAAGAAAGATGAACTAATATATTGCGTTATTTTATTTTACCTTTCTTTATCAAGATACTACTACCGGATACTTAAGTTTAATATTACCAATCTCAATATTGCTGCAAACCTGACTAATAGTCGTCCTTATGATTATTAGATTTTTTCTTATTCTTACTACAGTTTTTCTGATGTTCACTGCAGCTCAGGCGCAGCAAAGAAAATCTGTGTATATAATTGAAATTAAAGGCGTGATTGGCCCAGCAACCAGTGATTATTTCAGAAGATCACTGGATAAAGCCGTTAAAAATGGTGCCCAGTTTGTGGTTATCCGTATGGATACTCCCGGGGGACTGGGTACTGCAATGCGTGAAATTATTCAGGACATTCTAAAATCTCCAATTCCTATTGCAGGCTTTGTTTCTCCCAGCGGGGCGCGTGCTGCAAGTGCCGGCACATTTATTCTCTATGCTACTCATATCTCAGCCATGGCACCAGGAACAAATCTCGGGGCAGCAACACCTGTACAGGTTGGCGGGTCTCCCATTCCTGCTCCCGGCTCAACTCCGGGGAAAAAAGAGGATGACGATAAAAAAAAGGAAGATAAGAAAAAATCTCATCCGACGCTTAAAGATAAATCGGTAAATGATTCTGTTGCCTATATTCGCTCATTGGCAGAACTCAGGAACAGAAATGTTGAATGGGCAGGCAAAGCCGTTAGTGAAGCAGCCAGTATTTCATCCCGGGAGGCCTTAAAGCTCAATGTTATTGATTTAACAGCCAGTGACCTGAGCGATCTGTTAAAGAAAATTGATGGCCGCAAGGTTGTTATGAGTAATGGCACGGTTACGCTGGATAGCAAAGAGCTTCAGCAGGTGATTATAAAGCCGGACTGGCGCTATGAGTTTCTGGGAATCATTACAGATCCGAATATCGCTTACCTTTTAATGCTGATTGGTTTTTATGGCCTGATTCTTGAGTTTTACAGCCCTGGTCTGGTCGGGCCTGGCATTATTGGTGCTATCAGCCTGCTACTGGCATTCTATGCCTTCAATGTATTGCCAATCAATTATGCGGCACTTGGCCTGCTGCTGCTGGGTATCCTGTTTATGGTCCTGGAGGCGTATAGCCCGAGCTTCGGTATTCTGGGTCTTGGCGGAGCTGTGTCCTTTATTATTGGCTCTATTATGCTGATTGATACGGATGTCGAGGGGTTCTCTATTTCATTAAGTCTTATTGCCTCTGTAGGCGCTCTTCTTACCGGGGTTTTTCTATTTGCGATTGTAGCTATAGGCACTTCAAGAAGGCGTGGTGCGGTGATGGGACTGGATAATATGGCAGGCAGTCACGGTGAGGTGATTGAATGGAGTAATGGAAGTGGGAGAATCCAACTGCAGGGATCTGCGTGGGATGCAAAGGGGGCTGGTGAATATCCACCCGGTTGCAGGGTTCGAGTTACTGCCATGGAAGGGCTTGTACTTATTGTACAACAGGATACATAAGGGAAGGTTTTAAAATGACAATGAATATTTTGCCAGGTATCTGGCTTGCAGCCATTATCCTGCCTGTTCTCGTAATTTTTTCTTCAATCCGAATTCTGCAGGAGTATGAACGCGGTGTTATTTTTACACTTGGGCGCTTCTGGAATGTAAAAGGGCCCGGACTAATTATCGTTATTCCCTTTATACAAACCATGGTTCGGGTTGATTTAAGAACCAGAGTCCTTGATGTACCCGGACAGGATGTGATTTCAAGAGACAATGTTTCTGTGCGTGTTAATGCTGTTATATACCTCCGCGTGATAGAAGCTGACAAATCCATTATTCAGGTGGCTGATTTCCTTAATGCTACCAGTCAGCTTGCACAGACAACTCTGAGATCAGTTCTTGGCCAACATGAACTTGATGAAATGCTTGCTGAAAGAGAAAAGCTTAATGCTGATATTCAAAAGATCCTTGATGCCCAAACGGATTCATGGGGTATTAAGGTTTTGAATGTTGAGCTCAAGCATATTGATATTAATGAATCAATGATCAGAGCCATAGCCAAACAAGCAGAAGCTGAACGCGGCAGGCGGGCAAAAGTCATTGAAGCAGAAGGTGAATTACAGGCAGCAAGTCAATTCCTGCAGGCAGCTGAAATTTTATCGGAAAAACCACAGGCTATACAATTACGCTACTTAACCACTTTAAATTCCATAGCCAATGACCGAAGCTCCACTATTGTTTTTCCATTTCCTATTGAAATGCTGAAGGCATTTTCAAATGACAATAAAGGAGATAGCTGAGAGGCAAAGAGGCTTAAGCATTTATTCTTTAATGAAGGATATAATTCTCATTGAAAGCTCTAGATTCATTGGGGGATATATCGGGATGAAAGCTACTCATATCATACTGGCATCAGCATTTGTTATGAATGCCTTATCTGTTTCCACCAGTATGGCGGAAGAATGCCTGACCATTGCCAGTGATCCTAAAAGTGTCAGGGTTGTTACAGTACTCACTCCTGATGTAAAAAAAGTCTTTAAGACAGCTGGTATATGCACCAAGTTTGTAACAACCCCCATCAAGCGTATTCAGAAGAATATGATTGATAACACTATTGACGGGGAGTTCTTTCGGGTTAAGAAATATATCAGTGCCATGAAACAATATGTTTCTCCGATACCAACCCCGGCTTTAGAAGGAAATGGAGTAATTGTAACTCTGTTATCCAGTCACTTTAAACCAAACAATCTTAAGGAATTTGGTGATAAAAAGCTCGGTATTATTCATGGCTATAAGTGGCATGAAATTATGGCCAAAGGAAATAAAAACGCCAGGCGGAATAATAAGTATGAAACCCTTTTTAAACAGCTGAAAGCAGGCCGAGTAGACGGAATTATTATTGAAGATATTACTTTGAACAGGTTTCTCAAAGCGGGTCTAATTAAAAAGACTGACATATATGTAAGCAAACCAATCATTGACTTATCTGTCTATATATTGTTGTCCAAAAAACACGAAAAGCTTATTGGTAAACTTGATACTGCAATGAAATCAGTTATTGCAGATGGCGGTTTCAAACTGCATTAGTACTTCGTTATCCGGTCATTATTGCTGATTGTTTGTCTATAGTGACCGGAAGCGTAAAGCTGAATGTTGAGCCAACATCAAGAGTGCTCGTGACTGTCATCTCGCCTCCCATCAGCTCTATAAGCTCTTTCGAAATTGCTAGCCCCAGGCCTGTACCGCCATACTTTCGAGTGTCGGTACCATCAGCCTGCTGGAAACGTTCAAATATCAAATCCAACTGATCTTCCCTAATTCCACAACCAGAGTCTGTAACCGAAAATTTATATACAGTGTCATCAAGCAATTCTACTTTCAGATGTATTGCCCCTTTTTCCGTGAATTTTACCGCATTTCCAAGCAAATTAATAAGTATCTGTTTTATGCGTTTATCATCTGCCTGAAAAGGTGAAGTCATGTCACCAAAACTATCAAAAGCCAGCTTAAGCCCTTTAACTTCTGTTATTCCCCGGATTGTATCCAGAGATTCAGTACATATCGTCTCGGCTGTGGTTTCAACAATACTCAAGGAGAGCTGTCCAGCTTCTATTTTCGAGATATCAAGAATGTCACCTATAATTGCTAATAAAGACCGCCCGGAAGATATTATTACATCAGCACACCTCTGGTCTCTCTGATTAAGTTCACCTCTCGTCTGTAGAATCTGAGCCATTCCCATGATACCATTCAGGGGAGTACGAATTTCATGGCTCACATTTGCAATAAACTGGCTTTTCAGTTTATTTGCATCTTCAGCAGCTTCCTTGTCTCTAACCAGCTTTATTCTTTCAGTACTGTACTCCTTAAAAACCTGCGCTGCTGCTGCCATTTTACCAACTTCATCCTGTCTATCCTGGCCGGGAATATATGCTTCCTGATCCCCCTTGCTTAGTTCAGTCAGAGCATTCGTCATTTTTTTGATCGGATTTATTATGCCTCTCAGGATAAAAAATAATATTGCGCTTACCAAAGTAATAATAACTCCCCCGGCAATTGAGATAACCAGAGATTGTATTCTGACTTCGTTTTTTACGGATTCTTTTGAAAAGGCCAGAAGCGATGCGCCAATCAATACACGCCTGGTCCGGCCTGATACTTCTTCAGACTGATAAATTGGATGTGCAAATATATATAATCTATCGTCGCTATAATGCTGTGTTTCACTGTTCTTAATAGTATGCCGGATCAATTCCTCTGCTACCCCCTTGGGTAATTCCAGCTTTTTTACGGCATTGTAAGATGCAAATTTTTCTCCCCGTTCATTCGTAATGATAGCAGAGCAAAAATCCGGATCTATTGTGAATGATCTTAAAATGCCGTTAGCAGTTTCTTCATTCAGATTCCATAGAGCACCAGATATAGACCGACTTAACATTTGGGAGTTCTGGAGTGTCTTTGCTTCCAACCTGTTATTAAGATGTTGTTCAGCATAATAGGTGGCAGCAAAACTCACCACCAGAATAATGGACATAATTGCCAGTATGATAGGAAACATGGCATTCCAAAGTATTGATTTTCGGAATATTCCCATCAATGACCTTATAACCTCTACCGTTTTTTTTCTGCAAAGGCAGAAAAAACATAGAAAAATATAATAAAAATCAGCTAGTTAAATCAGGCATGAAATTTTATTTACTATGCCTCGAAGCAGCTATTTACTCTACTGAAGAATACTTAATTAATGTAAAAAATAGTGAAATTAATCAGGACTGGCCTAAGAAAATGGGCATCAGGTGGCTTCACCATTCAGGATATTGCCCGGGTCCCATTTGTAGTTCATTCTTTCAAATCTAGTGCTTAATGCATCATAGATAATAAGCTGACCAACCAGACTGTCGCCGATACCCAGGATTTCTTTTAATATTTCTGTAGCCTGCAATGTGCCAAGAACACCTGCAACGGCCCCCAGTATTCCGACCTCAGAGCAGTTTGGAACAGTACCAGGTTCAGGTGCTTCCGGGAAAAGACAGCGGTAGCTTGGGTTTGGTATGCCTTCTTCGTTTTTTTCGAACGCCCTGAATGTCGTCAGATATCCATCAAAGGTACCTAATGCAGCAAAAACCAGAGGGACTCTGGCATGGAAGCAGGTATCGTTGACGAGATAGCGTGTTTCAAAGTTGTCAGATCCATCGGCGACGATGTCATATGTGCTTATAATATCAAAGGCATTTTCAGAGGTTAATCTCTCATTATGCTTTATTACCCGGATATGTGGATTGAGCGTTTTTAATTCCTCTTCGGCGCTATCGACTTTGGGTGTGCCGACTTTCTCTGTTTTGTGAATTATCTGGCGCTGGAGGTTGCTGAGAGATACTGTGTCGTCGTCTATGATGCCAATGGTTCCGACACCTGCTGCGGCGAGATATAACAATACAGGAGAGCCCAGCCCCCCTGCACCAATAACAAGAACTTTTGCAGCTTTCAGTTTCTGCTGTCCCGAACCCCCAACCTGTTTCAGGACGAGGTGGCGTTTATAACGTTCAATTTCCTCGGATGTAAGCATGGCTGACTACTCGTTATTTCTTTTTCAGGACTTCCGCAGCTTTTCTCATAAGTGCATACGCAACATTTTCTTTTGCCATATGAGGCCAGTCTTCCTGATCCTTTGCAGTAACCAGATAGATCTGATTATTATCACCGCCAAAGACTTCATTTTCCTCAGAGACATCATTGGCAACAATCCAGTCGCAGCCCTTGTCCTTACGTTTTTTCATGGCATTGGGCAGAACATTTTCAGTTTCTGCTGCGAAACCAATGACCAGTTCGGGACGTGTTGCTGATTTCTTTGACAGTATTTTTAATATGTCAGGATTTTCAACAAGTTCGAGGAGTGGCGGGCTTTTGGTGGTTTTATTTTTCTTGATTTTGTTGGAAGCCAGCTCGGCTACGCGCCAGTCTGCTACGGCTGCTGCGCATATTGCAATATCAGCAGGAAGTGCCTGTTTGCAGGCCTGTAACATCTGTTCTGCGGTTTCGACATGAATGACATTGACACCCTGCGGGTCCCGTAATTTGGTTGGGCCAGCAACCATGGTTACTTTTGCACCTAACTGTTCTGCAGCGGTTGCAATTGCATAACCCTGTTTTCCTGAAGAGCGGTTGGAAATATAACGGACCGGGTCTATAGGTTCCTGTGTGGGGCCGGATGTTATCAGGACATGACGGCCAAGCAGTGGTTCATCTGCTGTTGCGGCCAGATGGTGTTCTACCGAGATGCATATATCTTCAGGTTCGGACATACGGCCCGGACCAAATTCTCCGCATGCCATGTCTCCTTCAGTGGGGCCAACGAAGGCGATTTCATCCACTTGCAGCTGTTTGACATTGCGCTTTGTGGCTGCGTGATCCCACATGCGGACATTCATTGCCGGGGCAACAAGGACGGGTTTATCGGTGGCGAGAAGCACTGTTGTTGCAAGATCGTCAGCGATGCCATTTGCCATTTTTGCGAGCAGGTTCGCAGTTGCCGGAGCGACCACAATCAGGTCTGACTGCCGGGAAAGCTGGATATGTCCTATTTCAGTTTCGTCTTTGAGGTCAAAGAGATCCATGAAACATTGTTCTTCACACAGGGTGGATACAGATAAGGGCGTTACAAACTCAGCGGCTGATCTGGTCAGGATAGCCCTTACTTCAGCACCGCGCTTTTTAAGCTGGCGAATAAGGTCCAGTGATTTGTAAGCTGCAATGCCGCCGCCTATTATAAGAAGTATTTTTTTACCGTACACGGCAGTTTCATTCCTTCCGACGTGGAGATTATAAAATGCACAGATACCATATTTTCATTGTCTGGTGCGTGTTCTGCCTTATTTATTAAGGCACTTTAACAAAACATCAGGAGTATAGTGGCATTCCTTTGATTATTCACTAAGGGATTTTATGTCAGGTCCTGAGCCTAAAGAAATAATTTAACAGCAATGGCTACAAGTGCGATAGCCCCAACCCAGATACCTATCCTTGTAACCCTGCTTTGCCTTGACTGTTCTCTCGCTATCAGCGCGATTGTTTCATCATCGAGCTTCAGGCCGGATGATGCCATTCTGGAGAGAGACTGAGCTGTGCTTTCTGCACGCAGAAGTAAAGAGGGAAGATCTCCCATAAATTTACCAATGCTGGTAGCACCTTCTGCAGCATGTTGCAGTTTGCCTTCCACTCCGAGATGAGCCTGCATCCATTCCTTAACGACGGGCTCTGATATGGTCCACATATTGAGGCGAGGGTTTAAGGTACGGGCAACACCTTCGACAACAACCATAGTTTTTTGCAGGAGAACCAGTTCCGGACGGGCCTGCATATCGAATATTTCGGTTACTTCGAAGAGCTGACCAAGGACACGGGCCATTGATATTTCATCGGCGGTTTTATCCATCAGCGGTTCGCCTATTGCACGCAGTGCCTGAGCGAACTGCTCTACAGTATAGGGTTCCTGAACATACCCGGCATCGAAATGGACTTTTGCAACGCGTGTATAGTCACGGGTTATAAAGCCGTAGAGAATTTCGGCGAGGAACAGTTGCTCTTTTGGACCGATACGTCCCATGATACCGAAGTCGACCGCGACCAATACACCATCATGGTCAACGAAGAGATTACCCTGATGCATATCAGCGTGGAAAAAGCCGTCTCGCATGGCATGGCGCAGGAAGGACTGAATGATGTTTTCGGACAGAGCGATAAGGTCATGCCCGGCTTCTTTGATCGCATCGACATCTGATAAAGGTATGCCATCGACCCATTCGGTGGTCAGAACCCGCTTTGCCCCTCTGGTCCAGTCGGGTTTTGGAACGCGGAAGCCAGGGTCATCTTTAATATTTTCCGCCATTTCTGACATGGCGGCTGCTTCCATACGGAGATCCATCTCGATCTCGACACCCTGTGCCAGCATTTCAACGACCGAGACAGGCTTCAGACGCCTTGAAGGTTCGTGAAACTGCTCGATCATTCTGGCAGCAAAGAAATAACTTTCCATATCACTATGGAGTTTGCCTTCTATTCCGGGGCGGAGAATCTTGACTGCTACACTCCGGCGTTCACCATCTTCCTCGATGACAGCTTTATGGACCTGCGCTATTGAGGCCGCAGCAATGGGATCGCTGAAAGATACAAACAGGTTTTCGACAGGTTGTCCAAGCTCAGCTTCTATGGTCTGTCTGGCAATCTTCATCGAGAAAGGAGGCATTTTATCTCTCAACATGGAGAGATCTCTGGCATTGTCCTTTCCGATCAGATCATCACGAGTTGCCAGAAACTGCCCGAGCTTGATGTATGTCGGACCAAGGCTGGCCAGCGCATTGGCTATGCGGTGTTTTCTCTCTCCCATTTCAGCAAAAATGCGTAAAGGAGACGTAATTAGCCTGAACAGCTTTACAGGCATGGGCATTGCCTGGTCCGCAGGGATTAATTTTACCCCGTGTCTGGCAAAGACGAAACCTGCCCGTGCCAAACGGAATATATTCAAGACTGCATTTGCCATGTGTTTTCCGCGTTTATTACAGTCGCCATCCAGAATGCATTGCTGCGATGCCACCGCTCAGATTTCTGAACTTCACCTGATCAAATCCTGCGTCTCTAATCAAGCCTGCAAATGTCTCCTGGTCGGGGAATTTTCTAATGCTTTCCACAAGATAGCGATAGGAATCGGCATCTCCTACGGCAATCTTGCCGATTTGCGGAATAATGTTCATCGAAAACATGTCGTAAACTTTATCGACTATGGGCATCTCAACTTCAGAAAACTCAAGGCACATGAAACGGCCACCTGGGCGCAGAACACGGTAAGCTTCCTTTATTGCCTGCTCGAATCTCGGTACATTACGGATGCCAAAGGCAATGGTGTATGCGTCGAATGATTTATCAGGAAACGGCAGTTCTTCTGCATTTCCTTCAATAAATTCTGAACGATGATCCAGTTTTTTCTTTTCTGCTCTTTTTTGGCCGACAGAAAGCATTTCCGGGCTGATATCGAAGACGGTTGATCTGGTATTCGGGCCCGATCTGTTTAAAAAACGGAACGTAATATCGCCAGTACCGCCAGCGACATCCAGTAACCTGAACTCCTGATCGCTTTTAGGTGGGGCAAGCCATGAAATAAAGTCGTCTTTCCACAACCTGTGCATCCCGCCAGACATAAAGTCATTCATCAGGTCATAATTCTCAGCAACGCCGGCAAATACCTGATTTACCATGCCCTGCTTTTCGTTAATATCGACGTCTTTAAAGCCGAAACTGTGGCCAAGACCACCCGGTTTTGAATCATCTGTGTCTGTCATCATCATCGGACAATAGCGCAATTCTATCGGGTTCGCTATTGTTGAAATAAAAAAGTGATTCGTTCCAGGCTCAGGACCTATTAAATAGGGAAGAAAAGGTTATTCTTTAATGCCCGAATTACCGGAAGTAGAGACGGTTTGTAAGGGATTACGGCCTGTTCTTGTGGGACAAAAAGTCCAAGCTGTTGAACAAAGAAGACCGGATCTGCGGTTTCCGTTTCCCGATAATTTCGTAAAAACCCTTAAAGGGGCGACGATTACTGACCTTTCCAGGCGGGCAAAATATATTCTGGCACACCTTGATAAAGGGCAAATTCTGGTAATGCACCTGGGTATGAGTGGCCGCTTTTCCATTATTGAAAAGAATGGAGAGGAAGACGCTGCACAATCTCCAAATCCAGCCCATGACCATGTGGTTTTTCGGATGAAGTCAGGGGCGGAAATCCGCTATAATGACCCGCGCCGCTTTGGTTTTATGATCCTTATCAAAGGAAGTGAGCTCAATGAGCACAAGTTCTTCAGGAATATGGGAATAGAACCTCTGGGGGACGAATTTTCACCGGCTTTTCTGGCAAAAGCTGCTTTTGAAAAAGCGACTTCGTTAAAGGCATTTTTACTTAACCAGCAGATTGTTGCAGGTCTTGGAAATATTTACGTCTGCGAAGCACTTCACCGGGCGAAATTATCGCCTAAAGACCCTGCCAGTGTTCTGGCTAATAAAAAAGGTAAGGATAATCAAAAATCCAGAACTCTTGTACCAATCATCAAATCGGTGCTAAAGGAAGCCATTGATGCAGGAGGGTCTACTTTAAAAGACCACCGTCAGGCTGATGGCTCACTGGGATATTTCCAGCATACTTTCGCTGTTTATGGCCGCGAGGGGGCAGTATGCACCAGAGCCAAATGTACTGGCCTAATTCAGCGTATAACACAAAACGGACGCTCAACTTTTTACTGCGCAAAGTGTCAGCGTAGTCACATTAATAATGTAACCGGCAGATAGCCGTTACGGGAGATTATTATGACTTTCAATTGTTTAAATCTGGATCGACGTGGCAAGGTGGGGCTTATTACCCTGGACCGCCCGGATGCACTTAATGCTTTAAATTCAGAACTTATTTCAGAAATCTGCAAAGCACTTGATGATCTGGAGACTGACGAACATATTGGCTGTGTTGTTATTACCGGCAGCGAGAAAGTCTTTGCTGCGGGTGCAGATATTAAAGAAATGCAGCCGAAGTCATATATTGATGCATTTCAGGAAGACTTTATTGCTCCATGGGACCGGATTGCCAATAACAGGAAGCCTATTATTGCAGCCGTTGCGGGTCACGCCCTTGGCGGCGGATGTGAGCTTGCGATGATGTGCGACTTTATTATTGCGGCTGACAATGCGAAATTCGGACAACCTGAAATCACTCTTGGCGTAATGCCAGGTGTTGGTGGAACACAAAGGCTTACACGAATTGTTGGTAAATCCAAAGCAATGGATATGTGCCTGACCGGCCGTACTATGGGAGCTGAAGAAGCAGAGCGGTGTGGACTGGTCTCAAGAGTTGTACCGGCAAATGAACTTCTTGATACTGCCCTGAAAGCTGCCGAAAAAGTTGGCGAGTTTTCCAAACCTATTGTTGCAATGACCAAACAATCAATAAACCGCTCATATGAATCTACACTTGCCGAAGGTATTCGTTATGAACGCCAGGTTTTCTATTCCATGTTTGCAACAGAAGACCAGAAAGAGGGAATGGCTGCATTTATAGAAAAACGTCAACCTAAATTCAAAGATCAATAAAAATTAAGAGCAGATATGTCACTTCGAATCGTCTTTATGGGTACGCCTGATTTTTCCGTTCCAACTTTATCCGAAATTATCGGTGCGGGACACGAGGTAGTTGCTGTTTACTCCCAACCTCCCCGGAGATCCGGCAGGGGCATGTCTGAAACCAAAACACCTGTTCATCAGTTTGCAGAAGAAAGCGGAATTCCTGTCTTAACTCCCAAGGGGTTGAAAAAGGAAGAGCGGCAGGAAGCATTCAGAGCCCATGACGCTGATGTTGCGGTTGTTGTGGCCTATGGTCTGATATTACCAAAGGCCATACTCGAAGCTCCCAAATACGGGTGCCTCAACCTTCATGCTTCCCTGCTTCCAAGGTGGCGCGGGGCAGCTCCTATCCAGCGTGCCATTATGGCCGGAGACGATGAGACCGGTGTGATGGTCATGCAGATGGATGAAGGGCTTGATACCGGAGATATCTGTCTTGGGGAACGGGTTGAAATTGATCCCAATATGACAGCGGGTCAATTACATGATCAGCTTGCTCCGACCGGAGCAGATCTGATGGTAAGAGCTCTTGCTGCTTTAACACGAGGCAGCTTAGGGAGAACGCCACAACCCGAAGCCGGTGTTACCTATGCAAAAAAGATAGAGAAATCTGAAGCCCGCATTGACTGGTCAGGGACTGCGGCGGATATTCATAATCACATTCGCGGATTGTCTCCTTTTCCCGGAGCATGGTTTGAAGTTGAGAATAAGGGAAAAAAGGAGCGTGTAAAAGTCCTCAGCAGTGAAATTACTGACCAATCAGGTAAAGCCGGTGAAGTTCTTGATGATATCCTGACTATTGGCTGCGGCTCCCGATCTGTCAGGCTTTCAGTTGTGCAAAGAGCAGGCAAAAAGCCAATGTCTGCTGAAGATCTGCTAAGAGGAATGCACCTTCCCGCTGGCACTATCCTGACCTGATGAGGTATTCTCTCTGAATCAGGTTCAATTGCACTATTCCAGGGAATTCCCCCTCAGCGCTTAAAATATTATTTGCTATAATCACCATAAGTTAAACAATTTCATTTAAAACTTATCCCTGACCCAAGAGTATCTCATTGAAGAGGATGTACTGCTCAGGTCTCTCGCAAGGGTAAGAATAATGACAGATCAATCAATTTCTATTCTGATTGCTGATGATGATGAAGGAGACCGGGAACTCCTTATCCATGAGCTGGATCAGACTGGCCTGCCCTATGTCGTGACCGAGACAGCAAGCTCTGACACCATTCTGAACAGCGATACCAGCCTCCCTTATGACTGCGCGTTTATTGATTATAACATGCCAGAGCATAACGGCCTGGATGTCATTTCCATTCTCAGGAAACGCTCTCCTTATATGAGCATTGTAATGTTCTCGGGAGAAGGTAACGAGATGGTTGCATCTGAAGCATTCAAGCGGGGAGCTTCAGATTATATTACAAAGAGTTCAATCTCCTCTAACTCCATCAAAAGAATTATTACAAACACACTAACTAAAATGGAGTTACAAAAGAAAATTGACCAGCAACGGGATAATCTGCTGCATTTTTCCAGGGTGCTCGCCCATGATATCAAATCTCCTATAAACCAAATGCTTAGTCTCTGCGAATATATAGTGAATGACATTGCAAAAGGAGATTACTCCCAGCTTGAGTTATACTGCAAATACCTGAAGCATAATGGTGACCACTCAATTTCTTTGATTGATGCTTTAAATGAGTATAATCAGGCGCTTGACTGTAATGTTACTTTCGAACGGATATCAGCAAATAATCTCATAGAAGATGTTATCATTATTTTGCATGATACTATCCAAAACAGCCAAGCAACAATAACCCATGATGATCTTCCACAAATTCAAGGGAACATGCCGCAACTCCGGCAGTTGCTTCAAAATCTAGTTGCAAATGGTTTAAAATACTGCAAATCAGATCACCCTAAAGTTCATGTTTCTGCAGAAGAAGTGAAAGACTTCTGGCAGTTCTCAGTGCGTGACAATGGTATAGGAATCTCCCAAGACCATTATGGGAAAATATTTGAACCATTCAGCAGACTGCACGGGCAAAAAGAATTCTCCGGAACGGGACTGGGGCTGGCGACCTGCCAAAAGATTGTAGAAAGACATAAGGGTAATATCTGGTGTGAATCTGAAAAAGAAAAAGGATCAACCTTCTTTTTTACTATTCCAAAATAAGTTGATATCCTGTGAATACAGCAATATCAAAACAATAAAACACTGTTAAATTAACAAATTCGCCCTTGATATACTAAAAAAATAAATTACTTTTACTTAAGATAAAACATGAATTACAACAGCAACCCTGGATTAAAATAAAATAACCATGTTGAAGAAGAAAAAACCGGATCTGGAACATCTGAAAACCTTCTCAAAGGAAGAATTGATAGACTACATCTACACCCTTCAAAATAGTTTTTCTGATATTGTCGGTGAAAGAGAAGGTTATATTGAGTCCAGCTATGATGGATACTGGGACTGGCAGTTTAAAGATAATTATGAATACATGTCCCCGCGTTTCTGGGATATTTTTGGTATAGATTACCGAACGAAAAGACATGATCCAAAAGAATGGCAGGATATTATCTTTCCTGAAGATCTCGAGATGTGTCTGGA
The DNA here is from genome assembly GCA_050633205.1 of Methyloligellaceae bacterium. Lineage (GTDB taxonomy): Bacteria > Pseudomonadota > Alphaproteobacteria > Rhizobiales > CBDHHC01 > CBDHHC01. The sequence continues at coordinate 26,278 of JBOEGA010000131.1, forward strand.
AAATCTGGATAAACATATCAGCACCAAAGGAAAGTTTCCTTACCGACAGGAAGTCAGATACAGACATGCTGACGGGTCAACAGTCACGGTTCTCTGTCGCGGCCAGATTGTTAAATGGGACGAGGATGGACAGCCTGTCCGCATGATTGGTACCCATACAGATATTACAGCACTCAGAAAAGCTGAAGAAAGCCTGAAGAAAAGCAATAAAGCCAGGTTGAATGCGATTCATGAAGCCGCCCCCAGTGGCATCCTGACAACGGACAAAGACGGTGTAATTACTTCTGTAAACAGAAAAATTGTTAAAATCTTTGGATATGAAGAAAAGGAAATTTTAGGAAAAAGTGTAGAACACCTCGTTCCTGAAACTATTCATAAACAACATAAGGATGATGTTGCAGATTTTGCCAAATCCGGAACAAAAAGGGTTATGGCGAATGGTCGGGATGTCCTTGGAATCAGAAAGGACCATACGAGCATTCCTCTGGAAATTGCGCTTAACCGTTTTACCCTGCCAGACGGAACAATTCAGGTTGTTGCTTCCATTGTAGATATTACAGACAGAAAGCACGATGAAGAAGAGAGAGAAGCTCTTATTGAAAGGCTCACTGACTCGAATGAAGAGCTGGAGCGATTTGCTTATGTCTGCTCACATGATCTGCAGGAACCTCTTCGTATGATCCGCAGTTTTTCAGAGAAGCTACAATATCATATCAGGGACAAGCTGATTGATGATGAGAAGGGGTTACGATATTTCAAATTTGTAACAGACGGCGCCGTGCAGGCGCAGAACCTTATTGATGATATCCTCAGTTACTCCAGCATAGACAGAGATACATTAAGACATGAAGAGTTCAGCGCTATGGAGCTGGTCAAATCTGCAATTGATAACGTGCAGGTTAACCTGGAAGAGCATAGTGGCTCGATTACCTATGATGAATTACCCAGACTGATCGGGAATAAAGCTCAAATTTATCAGTTATTTCTGAATCTTATTAATAACGGCCTTAAATATCATAAACCCAACACCCAGCCGCATATTCATATTGGTGTAGAAGATCATAACACCCACTGGAAGTTTTCGATTCAGGATAATGGCATTGGAATGGAGCAACGACATATCAAAAAAATATTTGATGTCTTTCAACGCCTACACAGTCGTGACGAATATGCCGGAACAGGCATCGGTCTTTCAATATGTAAAAAGGTTATTGAGCGCCATGGAGGCAAGATCTGGGTCGACTCTGAAAAAGACAAAGGATCTACATTCTATTTTGTACTGCCAAAATTAAATTAAGATAAGAGGTAAGGCACGATGACAGAGACAGTTAAACTCGCTGAAATACTTCTGGTTGAAGATAATGAAGGCGATGTTGAGCTTACAAGAGAAGCGCTTGAAGATGCCAAATTCCGTAATAACCTCCATATAGCAAAAGATGGCGATATTGCTCTGGATTTTCTTTATAAGCGTAATAATTTTGAAGACGCTCCTACACCGGATATAATTCTGCTCGATCTGAACCTGCCCAGAACCAACGGGCGGGAAGTACTGGAAGTTGTTAAAGCTGACAGCAATCTATGCAATATTCCAATTATAGTCCTCACCAGTTCCAAAGCTGATAAGGATATTATTGAAAGCTATAAATTGCGAGCCAATTGCTACATTGTTAAGCCAGTTGATGCGATAAAGTTTATAGATATTGTACGCCAGATTGAAAACTTCTGGATTGGTGTTGTGTGCCTCCCGCCAACCAAAAGCCATTAGCAGGAAAATATGGAAAAAACTGAAGAAGAACTTGCTCTTGTAAAGAAAGAGCTTGAGGAATTGCGTGAGGAATATCATGAGTATGCCTATAAAGTGTCCCATGATCTGAGCGCTCCTTTTCGGCAGATTAATGGTTTTGCAGAAATTCTGTTTGAAAGATATTCAGACAATTTTGACGAGAAGGCAGAGAAACACTTCAGGCTGATTCTCAGGGGTGCCAGAACAGGGGAAAATATTCTCTCTGGCCTGCTTGAGCATTCAAGACTCAATACACGAGGTGAGGAATTTTCTGAAATAAGCTGCAATGAGATTGCAGAGCAGGTTCTAAAAGAACTTTCCGAACTTATATCAAGTTCCAATGCTAAAATCGTTTATGAAAAACTACCCGTTATCCAGGCAGATAAAAAACAGATTTTTCAGCTATTTTATCATGTTATCCAAAATGCTCTTATTTATCAGAAGCCTGGGAATATACCTGAAGTTTCTATTGTAGCGCATAGTCAACCGGACTGTGAGGAGTTCTGCATTGAAGATAATGGTATTGGCATTAAAGAGGCGCACAGAAAGGACATCTTTAAAATTCTGACAAGAGATGTTGTTGCGACTGAATATCCAGGGATGGGTATGGGGCTGGCCATTGCGAAAAAAATTGTGCGCCGTCATGGCGGGCGAATTGAGGCTGATGAGAAGGATGGCAAGACACAAATCAGATTTACCATTCAGAAGCCAAAGTAAACCAGCAGCGCTAAAAAGTCGGATTATGAACTAATATTGACAATTTGTAGTGTATTCTTCCCGTGATGGAGGGATTTGGTATGAGTTTTTTTGACTGGGTTTCGGAAAGTGTAATTGATAATTCAGAGCGGCGCGGACCTGTTCAGGTCGGGTGGTTGCTGACAGATAAAAAGGCAGGGGTTCTTTATGATGATCCGGAGCGAATACGCTCTGTTGATATGAGCAGGGATCATGCGAAATCTGCATCACGGTGTCCTGCTATTCTTAATCTGGAAACACGATATTTTATGATCAAGTGTCCGTTTAATATCCAGCTTGGATTTGGGCGTGACGAAAATGGTATTCCCAGACTGAAAAACCAACTCGGTGATAAAAGCCCGGTCAGAGCTAACAAGCTTGGGCAGATGGTCTCTCTGGTGCCTGAAAAAGAATGGCGCTACAAGGACCGTCCTACGGTTCAGATTATGACGCCTTATGTTTTTATTTCAGATGAACCGGTTTATATGTCTCAGGTTGCTCCGTTTATGCATTACCTGCCCGAACCCTGGCCGGGTACAATATTTGGCGGGCGCTTTCCGATTCATGTCTGGCCCCGTCCGCTTATGTGGGCATTTGAGTGGCATGACACTTCCAAAGATCTCATACTCAAGCGTGGTGATCCCTGGTTTTATGTTGGTGTTGAAACACTTCCTGCAGACAGAGCAGTGGTTTTGACAGAGGCTGAGGAAACAGAAGAGCTTAAAGACTATATCGAGATGATTTCAGGGGCGGTAAATTATGTGAACCAGACATTCTCTCTCTTCAAAGCAGCAGAGAAAAGACGGCCACAGACGCTACTAAAACCACGCAACAGCAAAGAGTAGATGGATAATATCCTGATAGATCAATCGCTAAACGATCTTTGTTATAACAAATTTTGAACAGATTTTCTTTCGATAAAAAGCGGGTAAGTTATTATAAAAAATGGGAAACTTACCTTAGCATTATAAATGGGAGATAATCTGCATGAGACTTTTCACACTATTTTTTGTTGCCGTTTTCGGATTAATGACATCAGCTCTGGCTGAAGGTGAGCGGCCGCGGGTTGATCGTTATGCATTGGGCTTTACCGGTGAGCTTGGGGTTAGTGTTACATTGCTTGGTATGGGCAAGAAAGATGATAAAGAATTTCTGATGCAGATTTCCGGGGTCAACCATGACTGGGACCGGAAAATTCTGAAGGTTAAAAAAGTTAATCAGAACACCAATGGCAGCAATCATAATTACCAGGTGCAGGATGGTGACAAGACATATAATGCTGTGGTCGTCAGGTCCCGCAGTTACACCCTATATCTGCCTGGTATTAAAGACAGCTATCGCCTGTCCTATGATAAGGGAATTGCCCGCAGTGTCGCTCCAGAGCATATGCTGACTAAATATCTTGAGAAGAAATAAGAGTATTACCTCAATATACACTCGAGATAAAAACAATATAGATAAGTATACACAAAACTATACTTAAAAAGACACAGTCAAGACATAATTCATTACTACATACATACCCACTGATTATGTGAAATGTATTTGTGTACACATAATCAGACTAGGTATTTCAGTGTTTGTTAAAGTAGTGATTTATGTCTGTATCTGAAGCTGTACCTCATACTCCTCTTGACCAGTCTACTGGCGATCTCCCTTCTGTGGGGAATAAGTGGGAACATATCAAGCAATTTGCCCCTTTGCTTGTCAGGTTTCTGCTGATCGCCGGACTTGGTTATCTTTCCTGGCTTGCCACCTACTCCGGAATGCTTGAGCTGATCAACGCAAATAACGGTGCTGTTGATCAAAATTATGAAATTGCCATTGGCTTCGCGACAGTCATGCTAATGCTGATGATTATCTATCTGCTGGATAATCTGTTTTCTCCTATAAGCTGGTGGCTACGCATTTTCTATATTGCAGGTTATGCCTTTCTGACCATTATTTCAGTGGGTTTTGGCTTCGGATTTTACTGGAAATATCTTGAAAGCCGTGCTGAGGCGACCAGATCTGCGGTTTCTGCCGTTGAGCAGGTTGAGACTGCACTGACAGTTGGCGGGATCAGGCTTGAGCAGGTGCAGGCTACATTTAACAGCCTTATGGCTATCTCCACTCAGAAGGCTATTCTGGAACGAACAGTTGGAAAGACCTGCCCCAACAGCCCTCCCGGTGATGGTCCGCGTCGACGTTTACGAGATTCTGATGCCAGGAATTTTCAGTATGCAGGTGAGTTTGTCAAAAAGCGATCCGGTTTTATACAGAAGGATATTCACGCACTGAACAGCCATGTGTCTGCTATCCGGTCAGGTGCGCCTGGTACGATTGATCCTGTTTCCAATACCCGCAATGTCTTTTTGCAGAAGGTAAATCATAAGCTAAACCTGACTTTAACACGCTTTAATACATTCAGGACCGACCCTCAGCTTATACAGTTTCGCAACAGTTTTGAAAGCCGTGCCAAACAGGCAAGATTTGATGATGGCAAAGGAGGAACGTTTTACTGCCCGGATGCTCAACTTGGTATTGCCCTGATGGGTGTTGTTAAAGCAATTGATGAGCTGCCTAAATTACCGAGTACAAGGATTGCAGCAGTAGAAGGCCCGGAAGCTATTGTTGAAGCATTTCGCAGATTAACAACCAGTGTATCCGGGCTGTTTCAGCCTGTAACAAGTGTCGGGGCAAACGGGCTCAGTGACAGGGATTATATTCCACTCTTTATTGCCCTGTTTGTTGACCTTTGTTTATTGCTTATTTCAGTTAACCGCCCGGTTAACAGACTTCAGGGATTTCTGCATACTGCGCGCAAGGCACACAATATGCAAATGCATCAAGTTTTACGCCGATTTCACGATGTTCACGAATCGAAAAGAAGCGGCAGGCTCGATGTCTTTCATGATGTCATGTTTGATATCGGGGTAAATCAATATGTTGCAGTCCCAATTGATCTCAGAGTGCGCCCCAAAACAAGAGAGAACGAACAGGATTTTCTGGACCATAAAAAACGTCTCACACAGGCAAGATATCTTGCAACACTGATGAGCGCCCTTGAAGAGGCCGGCCTTGTGTACCGCACCTCGCTCGTCAGCAGTCGCCGGGCCCGGAGAAAGTTGCGTTTGCTATGTAGCCCTTATGCCAGCGCACCGGGCTTCAGAGTTTACAAGTTCAGCAAAGGAGCCTGGCCTGCAATTATCCTTGACGATATTCTCGGAGAATCAGAAGTCCTGCAACAGGAAAAAAGATTGTTACTTCCGCCTGTTACGGAAATTAAAGAAGATATTTCTAACACTAATACTAAAGAAACCTTACCTGAGGCCAGTGAGGAGGCGACTATGAATTCCTGCCATGCTAACGATAACGAATCCAGTGAACAGTTAGAGCGTATCATGAAAAAGGAGATTGAAACCTGCTTACTGGATGTTTCCATGAATCAGCACGAAAAATATGTTGGAGCACAATTTGACAGGCTGGATGTTACTGCCAAGCCATCAAATGAAAATATTCTTCACCATCAGGCTCTTTACTCCAGTGATGATTCTTACCCTATTGAGATTGATAAAATTGCACAACAGTTTGCTCCAAACGGGAATCCAAATTCAGATGAAACGAATAAGTGAAATGGTCCAAAAAAATATCTCAATTTTTTTTCAAAAAAAGGAGTCTTTTTTGCAAAATGAAACAATCGTTCAAGCTTTCCTTAACCACAATGCACTATTTATTGAACTCACGCACCCCAGACATCAATAAGGCACCACAGAGCGCCACAGTAACAATTGAGAAGTAATTATCATGGCTTGTACGACTGATTTTTTTGAGGACGATTTGTTTTCCCAGAACGTCCTTACCGACCCTCTTGATGAATTTCTAAAAACCTTTATGGAGCGAATTAAATTAACGGATACTATCAGCCATGATGAAAGGGAGGTTTCCCTTGTTACACGCGCACCAGATTCTCACGTTGCACAGATTGTGTTGCTAAGAGCCAATGAGCTTCGCGATCTTGGCATTCGCGTCAAAGCTGTATTTACCCAACTCACCCCTTCTGAATGTGTTGAACGCTGGGTCGACAGAATTTGCGAGTGTGATTCTATATCTGTTAAGAATAATGTCAGATGGGCAAAGAACCCTCAGCTGCTCAATGCTCATGAACAACTGGTTCTCGGTAAAACAATGTGCTGGTCCGGCGATACAATGAATCGCAAGCGTGAAAACCGTAATGTAGCAGAGATTTTTGAACCGGATGCGCCAGGCGCTGCGAATATTGCCAGACGAGCATTTGGTGCATTATGGGAGAATGCATCCTCTGTCAGCAAAAGCCAGCTCAAGCGTTTATCTATTGTTTACACTGGCCAGCAATTTGAACCGCAAGGACAGGACCATGTTCTGGAAAACTGGGCCTCAAATTTCCATCATGTGATTTCCACTCGACACTAAATATTAGGAATTGGATTGTAGGGTGAGGACATAGTTTTTTCCCTAACAGTATGGGGTCTGGTCAGACTTGTTGTGCTTACTGCCTTCCCCACCAGAGTTGCTAAGAAGGAACGGGTTTATGCTACGGTTAAACCTCAAAAATTATGTGTTCTTTCTGGTATTTGCAGTATTATTATTTCCTATACAAGTATTTGGAGAAGAGAAGGACCAGATTAAACCTGAGCCTGAATCTGAACCTGAGCTGTGCATCAAGCAGAAAATTAAAATCCGCGGGCGTCCTAACCGTATCAGCGCAATGGCAAGTATGAATGCCGTTATCCAATGGATTAATCAGACCAAGAAAAAACATGGGGCTGAGTATGCACAGTGGCATACTGCCAAGGATACTGCTGTTTCCTGCGAAAAAATAAGACTGTCGGATTATCATATCTGCTTTGCTGCGGGTAAACCCTGCAAGAAAGATCCCAACGAAGGAAAGAAAAAAGGGCTACCACGCAAAAAGAATGCTGCAACATCCCATTAGCATTCAGAGGCGGGTGTACTTCTTTACTGCAATATTCGCGCATATCTCACTTAATTGCGCTGGACTATTTTCCCCACCCTCCTTTTTGAATTATGTGAATATCTAAAATTTGCCGTAAAGTTGGAGTAAGTGGCTGATCCGTTTTGGTGTTATCGAACGAATCAATTTGACTTGGCCTCAGACTGCTTCCTGATATACAAAAACACCAATAACAATAAATATATGGAGGGGACAGCAGTGAGACATTATGGAGTGAAGACTCTATTATTGCTGGCGTTCCTGTGCTTTTATTCTCAATCTCACGCGCAAACTGCTGCCGGAATCCCGCTTGATAAGCAGGTTGATCTCGGTCTTCCGCAAAAATCAGACCCTCTTACCCCCAAAAAGCCTGTTGTGAAACCTCCTCAAAAGAAGCCTGATGAAAAGGTTAGTGAGAAAAAAACATCCTATGACGGGCTGTGGCTTGTTACCCGAATCTCTGATGACTGTAAAAGCCGCATTGGTGATTTCAAGATCCGTATAACAGACAATGAGATTTCTACTGTTATTGGTATGAGCATTAAAGGGCGTATGCTATCGGGTGGGAAATTTGAAATGAATGCCAAATCTCCTTACTGGATTATCAAATTCAATGGAAAGCTTGATAAAAAATCGGGCTTTGGAAAATGGGAGAAAATTGATACAAAGAATAACAGTTGCAGAGGTTCTATTGGCTTAACCCAATTGAGTGAATAGAATAAAGGATTATACTTTGAGAATGCGTGGAGGATCAGATATCAGCCAGTTTCAACCTGAGGTTCAGTCAGGGTTGAATGTTATTTCTGTGTGCCTTCTCAGATATTGCTCCCTGTTGTTCGCAGCTTTTTTCCTTAATGCAGTTTTATCTGCCTCCCTATCTCATGCAAATGATCATGAAAATGCGATATTTGTTATTGGTAACTGGGTAGGGAAAGCCCATTTCAATGATAAAGGCCGACTGAATTCCTGCACCATGCGCGCTTTATATACCAGCGGCACAGAAATCTATTTTGTACTCAATGACAAGTCTGGCTGGGCCCTTGGAATAAATAATAAAAAATGGAATATGCGCGTTAATGAAACGCACAAAGCGACCATTCAGATCGATCAGAAACCTCCTGTCATTGGTAATGCGCGTGTAATCTCTTCACAAGGGTTCTATATTCTGTTTGATCAGAAGAGTGGTCTGTTAGAGGATCTTAAACGAGGTGAGGAAATGGTTGTTTACCTCAATGAGATCAGAAAATACGAGCTAAAGGGCACAAGCAAGGCTATTGAGGCCCTGAAAGAATGCGTGATGAACAGGATTAATCTTGTTGTCAAACCTCAGAAACCCAACCTCTCTGCTGATAATAAAAATACTGATGCTCCAGCGAACAGTGGTGACAGTCAGGCTACTGCAAGCCTGAAAAAGCCTGATAATCCGGCTGCTGATGAGAAGAAACGCCAGGAGATCATAAGCTCGATAGAAAAATATCTTGTACAGCAGGGAATTGTAAAGTTTACAATTCTGAAGGTCACTCAACATCCTAAACATGTCGACTATGACGTAATGTGGAAGTCCGCTAATAAGGACTATGGCGGGGTGAAGATTATTACCGATGTTCAGGAAAAGAATATTGATAAGCTCTCCGGGCAAATTATTGCGCATGATGCGGGGATGTGTACAGGAGAGTTTGCATCAATCAAGAAACTGGCAGAACAAGCCAGTAATGAGCCTTCGCGCAGCATAACGACTGTTTGCCGGAATATCGCCAATACCCGTGAAATTCAGTATCATCTTTATGCAAGGAAGAATGGCAGCTTTGTCAAGATTGCACAAAGCTTAACAACTAAGACCGAGAGTGGTAAAGATCCGGGTGAAGATGGAATTCAACGCCCTGGAATCAACCCGGACAGGTCAATCATTGATTCTCTGCCTAAGTAATCTATCCTTTGTACAGTTTGCGATTATGTATTAACTAAAACCTCTGTGGGCGTTACACTACAGGAGGGGTAAGGAGATACAGGCATGGCTGACGAGTTTGAGTGGGTTTCGGATGGTTCTTCGAAAGAAGAAGAAAAAAATACGCTTCCAGTTGTTGTGAAAGAGAAATCCCAAACCGGCCAACGTGCAGTTTATGTTATTGGAAAAATTTTTCTCGTTATTGGCACCTTGATACTTGCCCTGTTTGCGAGAATATTATGGCTCCTTGCCAGACTGAAGATCCCTCCAGTTGTGATACCCAATGTGGTGAAGGTGTTTTTTGCCAGACTCGTTTTATGGATATCATCTATACGGATCAACCGCCCTTCATGGCTTAAAATACCGGATTTTGTCTATAGGATAAAAATTCCTGATCAGGTCTCAGGGGCAATAATCTCCGGCCTTTGTTTTGTTTTAATACTTTCCGGAGCCGGTGCCCTTTTTGCCATATATTCCAAGGCAGATTATCTGTCTAACTATATTCTACTTATTGCGGGGCTGGTTGCTGCAATCTGGCTTATATGGAAGAGATCTGCCGCCGCTATTGTTGCAAGCTGGCTGCTACAGATTATGCGTAATAGAAAAGCTGACCGATAAGCGCCCGGATTTACCTAATAACTCCAATGGGAGAGTCTTTTTTATTACTGTAATTACTGAATTAAAAATACACTCCGTGTGATAATGTGATATCACTGGTTTGTTAGTGCATACAAAGCATTCTCTGTTGAGAACCTTAGCCAAGTTGTCTGTTTATATAATAAAACTCTCATTCTGGTCACAGAAATAGAGTGACTATGGTCGGGTTCTCTGAGTCGTAAAATATAAAGTAAGCCGGATTTAATAAAGATGCTGTACGAGCAGTTTCTCGAACTCTACCATGCAGGAAAATATAGTGAAGCATTGCCCGTAGCGGAGCAATGTGTGAAACAGGCTCGTGAGAAGTACGGCGAGAACCATTTTGAATATGCTATTGCGCTAAATAACCTTGCTGAAATCTACCGTACACAGAACAGGCTTGATGAGGCTGAAGGGTTATTTCAGCAGGCATTGCAGATTGAAGAAGTTACTCTGGGGCCTAGCCATAATAATGTTGCGATACGGCTCTATAATCTTGCACGGTTACATGATGACCGGGGGCGCTATGATAATGCTGAAGCGCTTCTTTATCGGGCTTTGCAGATCTGGGAAGCAAACCTTGGCCCTAATCACCAGCAGCTTGGTATTGTCCTCAACACGCTTGGCGAAATTTATGTGAAACAGGGGCGCAGTGATGAAGCTGTGTCTTTATTTGAACATGCTCTGGGGATTTGCGAAAACGCCCTTGGACGAGATCATGCTGAAGTTGCTTCCATTCTAAAAAACCTGTCGATTTTATACTACGATAACGGTTTTCCGGCAGAGTCGCGCCCGTTAATGCGGCGTGCGATTGAAATTGAAGAAAAACTGCTTGGCCCGCAGCATATTACAGTTGCCGAGACACTTACAAAGCTTGGCCTGATTTATCAGGCACTCGGACAGGTTAAAGATCTTGAAGAAGCTTTGTTGAAGGCTCTTAAGATTTACCAGGCCAGCTTTGCCGGAGATCACCCCGAGATTACAGCTATATACAGCAACCTTGGTGACCTTTACCTCCAGCAGGAACGTTTTGAGGAATCCCAGCCCTATGTTGAGAAGGCTTTCAATGCCCATAAAATGATGTTGGGAATGCAGGATCCCAAAACAGCGCTGGATTTGAAAAATCTGACTGAAATACAATGCCGGCTTGGACAGTATGAACATGCCGAGGCTCAGTTTACTCATGTGCTGAAAGTCCTTGGCAAGACCTACGGCATGGAGCATTTCTATGTTGGTATCGTCTTTTTTGATCTCGGAGAGCTTTATGTTGTACAGGAAAAGTTTGATGATGCCCAAAAATGGTTTGAACGGGCACTGGGGATATTCCAGAAACATTATAAGCCTGACCATATAAAGATTGGCCTGGTGTTTTATAATCTGGCTAAAATCTTTGAATACAGAGGCGAAGTTGATCAGGCGGGTTCAGCCTACAAGCGTTCCATGGATATTCTTGAGAAGAAAAAAGGGGCAAGGCACCCGCTTCTCGTCGAGATCATGTACAAGCTTGGCAAGATATCTCATGAAACGGGACGCTATGAAGAAGCAGAATCTCTCTACAAGATGGTTCTGAAGATTCATGAAGAGACTGTTGGAGCTAAGCATGGTTCGGTTGCGGATCTGTTACTGAATTTTACTTCTCTTTATGAAACACAGTCCAAGTATGAAGAAGCACTGCCACTTTATAAGTATGCACTCGACATACGGAAAGATCATTCAGTTGCAAATGATCCCAAACTGGCACTTGCTCATCTGAAGATTGCCAACAGTTACCAGAAACAAAGTAACTGGACCAAAGCAAATGAGTCATTCAGAATTGGTAATGATATCATTGCAAATTGTTTACGGAACGGGCAACGTCAGTTTGTTGAGGAACTGACAATTGACGGTGCTCCGATTGTTCCCTGGTCCTTTATTGAGCATTCGAAAACATTTTATGATCTGTCACAAAAAGAGCCGGATAAAAGCGAAGAGCATCGCAGTGAAGGCTTTGAATTTGCCCAGCTCGCCCATGCAGTTTCATCTCTGGCGGTATTTGAACGGATTGGTGATGGATATGATGGTGAGGACCAAAGTCTTGCTGACCTGCTTTCAGACCGTATGGAGCTGATTACCAAGTGGCGGGGCAACTATCAAAACCTTCAGGAAACCCTCACACAGGCATCACGCGAAAAAGACAAGATGGCAGAAGCTACCCAGCGAAAATTGCTGGAGAATATCAGTGAAAATCTGACCCATCTTGATAACAGCCTGAAAGAAGAGTTCAGAGACTTTAATGACCTGTTTACTCCTATGGCACTTTCCATTTCGGAGACACAGGGGCAGCTCAGAAAAGATGAAGCTCTTATCCATTTTGTATTTGGAAAAACGCAGGGGCTTGTATGGGTCATAACCAATGATGAAGATTACTGGTCTCCTTTGCAGATCGGTACTGACCAGCTCAATCAGAAAATTGAGAAGCTGCAATACGGCCTTGATCATAAGTTATGGCAGACGATGGGCAGTGCGACACGCGGCAAGGAGATACTGGATACCGAGTTTAACTGGGGTGATTATTCACATGGCAATCCGCTTCCGTTTGACCTGAGTATTGCACATGAGCTGTATCGTGATCTATTTGGCAGTGTGTCTGAATATATTGAAGGTACAGATCTTATGATTGTTGCACCGGAACCTTTATCAAGGCTACCGCTTCAGGTTCTGGTTACTGATGACAAGAAAAAAGGTATTCCTGAGAAATATGCGGAGTATCGAAAAGTGTCGTGGATGGGACAGGCACACAGTATCAGTATTCTTCCAAGTGTCTCCAGCCTGAGGGCCATGCGCGGCACACTTGAAATCAGTGAGCCCGGAACAGGTTATCTTGGTGTTTGTGAAGCCTACCAGCCAGATAAAACAGATATGGCTGAGAAAAAAGAGCCTGTTGTCAAACCTGAAGATGATGATCAAGACGCACCGGCAGAACAACCTAAAAAATCTTCATTAGCCCGTATGGCAAACTTCTCAAGAGGCGTTCTGATTGACTCAAATCTTTTGCGCTATGAAATTCCGGAGCCCAGCGCAGAAGAAGAGATGCGAAAAGTTTCCAGAGCCTTTGATGCAGGTGACAAAGAATTTGTTACTGGCGATGATGTATCCGTATCCAAATTCCGGGAAATGGATCAGGATGGCTTGCTGAGAAATTATGGTGTTCTGCACTTTGCTGCCAATGTGGTTACCTCCTATAAAGATCAGTATCTGTTTGAACCTGCAATCCAGTTAAAGAATGCGGAAGAAGGGACTTTACTTAATATTGAAGAGGCCTTTCTCAAGGCGTCGGATATTGCACAGATGCATTTTAATGCTGACTGGGTCTTACTACCGGCCGCCCATACCGCTATTAATGTGGATACTGATATCAGATATGTTAACTCACTTTCGCGCGCCTTTTTCTTTTCCGGGGCGCAGACATTGCTATTCAATATGTGGGAAGTGAATGCCGAGACGGGTGGTAAACTTCAGAGAGAGATGTTCAGTGTGTTGAAAAACTCTCCTGAAATCGGACGTTCGACAGCTCTGCGTGAAGCAATCTCCAACCTGCTTCAGGATAAATCCAGACCGTGGAATCCGCACCCTTCAACCTGGGGTGCCTATGTTGTCATTGGTGAGGCTTCTGCTGTTTAGGTGGTATTTTGGTAATGCCAAATGCCAGTCACCCCCTTCGCCTGCGCTACGCTTCGGCACTTCCCCGTCAAGGGGGAAGGAAGAAAAGAAATTCTTTAACTCACTGAATTAACGGCATATTTCCCTCTTCCCCCTTGACGGGGGAAGTACCCACGGAGTGGGGGATGGGGTGAAGAGCCACACGATAAACCTTTACCTGTGGTACTATTCTCTGGCGCAAAAAAAACTTATCCCCCTCCCCAAATCCTCCCATATACTCCTGCTCAT
>JBOEGA010000132.1:0-22752 GCA_050633205.1 Methyloligellaceae bacterium
GCGTAGTTCTGGTTGATGCCGGCAATAGAAGCCGCTTTGCTGTCAACTGATAGAAGATAACGTGCCGCAGCAGCATTATCCATAGTCGCATGACCACCTGTACGGAATACATATTTTGGACTTGTCACAATATCTTCGAAGATCTGTGGGGTACCGCAGTCGAAAAGAATTGTAAGCTTTTTTGCTTCCTCGGCTACGGGTGCAATAGCTTTACAGCTACCACTTGAAATATAACCAATAACGAGATCGACCCCGTCTTTTTCAACAAGCTTCTTGTAGTCAGCTACCTTGTTCTTGCTTGCCTCGTCCACATAAACCGGCGAGATTTTTGTACCTGCAAGCCCGACACTATTGTAAGGGGCTGGTACAACACCTTTATTAAGAGACTCAACCATCAACTCAGCGGCATTTCGTGCAGGAACACCAAATGGTCCGGCTGCTGCTCCTGAAAGGAACATCACAAAACCAACTTTGACGTCTTTATCTTCTGCTTGTGAAGGCTGAACTGCCAGTGAGGACGCTGCCATAGAAACGGCTGCAACGGTAAGTAGCCTTGACGCACCACTCATGGCACGTCGAATTGAAAACTTCATTCTTGATCCTCCCATTATTATAGACCTGAGAGAATTAGTTCCGAAATAACCCGCTCAGGTATATTCTTAACTAGCAAGGCTGATGCCAGTTGGAGGAAAAAAATAATACTGTTGGTTTTATTGGATAATTTTTTACAATCAAAATTATGAAAAAAAGATACCGAGCGGAAGCAGCTCATCCGAGCGCAAATATGAGCGGTTTCCGCTCATATGAAACTATTTTAGATCTGGCCATTTTGCAGGAGGATAATATTGCTGCCACTCTCCCAAAAGCACTCTAGCCGGAGCATAACTTTCGTCACGAATGGTCTTACCAATTACCTGCACCTGTAATATCTGATGTGAGTCAGGATCCATATGCGACTTAAAGCCCTCCGGATCTTCAGGCAGCGTCAACTTCAGATGCTTGAGAGCTTGACGCAGTTTTTCCTTATCAGTCCCTCCCGCATTTTTAACGGCCTGCGAAATTGCCAGAATTCCCGAATAAGCCCCTTCAGCAGCATAACTTGGATAACGGCCAAACTTTTCATAAAACGTGCTGACAAATTTTCTGTTTTCTCTCGTATCGGGCCAGTTCACATGATGGCGTGCCGACAGAACAAGCCCAAGAGGCATATCCGCCCCCAGTTCAGACAGAATTTCAAAGTTTCCACCCGCATCAAAATTCATAAAGACAGGCCCGTCAAAAAGCTTCAGACCACTCCCCTGCTTCACAAACGTAACAAGGTCCTGCCCCCAGTGACCGTTTACAACTATATCAGGTTCACTATCCATAACGGCATGAATATAGGGAGAGAAATTAGGTTCAAACAATTTTGGCCAGAAAACACCGACAACTTTATAATTTACCTTTTCCTCTTTCAGAAAAGCCTTTAAATCATCCCATGCCTGATACCCGTAATCATAATCCGGACCAACAAAGGCAATACGTAAAGGTTTCTTCTTTGCATAAAACCTCTTGATATGCCTGGCTCCGGCTCTCATGGATTGCCTGGTTCCATTACTGACCCTGAAATAAAACGGATGTAGTGCCTCGCTCACCAGCCGTGGAGAGGCATGATCAGTGCCAATAAAGAAAACCTGTTTTTGCTTTGCAACCTCGGTCACGCTGAGAGCAACACCGGAGCTGACAACACCACACAGAAAATCAACCC
The DNA here is from genome assembly GCA_050633205.1 of Methyloligellaceae bacterium. Lineage (GTDB taxonomy): Bacteria > Pseudomonadota > Alphaproteobacteria > Rhizobiales > CBDHHC01 > CBDHHC01. The sequence goes on from JBOEGA010000132.1 coordinate 1,748, forward strand.
CATCCTTTTCAATAAAAGATCTGGCCGACTGCACTGTCCTGAGGGACTTGGAACGTGTATCACCAAATAATACTTCGATTTCAGGGTCGCCGTGCTGACGTTGCTCATTAAGGACTTCCAGAGCCAGACGCGCACCGGCAACACTATCCCTTCCATACAGACCACCGGGTCCGGTCAAAGGATACAGACATCCCACTTTCACTTTTATGCTCTGTGAAAAGACTGCCTGATTGGAAAAAATCGCAGATAACAGAATAACAGTTAAAAAAAGCAGGGAAGTACGCAAATAAAAAACAGTCCTCATTCTATGCCCAATCTCTGTATCCGTCTTTTCAAAGCATGGCGGGATATACCAAGCTTCTCTGCTGCAAGTCCCTTTTTACCATTCGCATCCCGAAGGGCCTGCAATACCAGTTTTTTCTCTGCGTTTTCCAGACTTTCCGTAATAGAGCCCTGGCTATCTCTTTCCAGAGTTCTTATCTCCAGCGGTAACTGGGATTCAGAGACGATACGTTCCGGATACAAAATTGTTAGTCGCTCTACAAGATTTTTCAGCTCACGTACATTTCCCGGCCAGTGATAACTTTCCAGCTTCTCACGTGTCGCGGAGGGAAATGAAATCGGATCACAGCCTTCTTTCTGTGCAAACATCTCGGCAAAATAATTGGCCAGCAACCAGATATCCTCCCCGCGATCTGCCAGTTTAGGTATCTGTATCGGCATAATATTCAGCCGGAAAAACAGGTCCTGCCTGAATGTTCCGTTTTTTACAGAAATTTCGAGGTCTCGGTTCGTTGCGGCAATGACTCTTACATCAGCCCGTTTCTCACGTGGTGAGCCAATTGACCTGTATGTCCAGGATTCAAGAAATGTCAGAAGTTTTGCCTGAAGGCTAAGCTCAAGCTCACCTATTTCATCGAGAAACAAAGTGCCCTTTTCAGCTATTTCAATAAGCCCGGACCGTCTGGATGTAGCGCCGGTATAAGCACCTTTTTCTGCACCAAAAAGCTCGGCTTCCATAAGTTGTTCAGGCAATGAGGCACAGTTAATTTCAACAAACGGGGCCTGTATTCCCTCGCGAAGGTTATGAATTTCCCGCGCAACAACAGCCTTGCCAACGCCAGTTTCGCCAAGAAGCAAAATCGTCTTCACGGAGCTGTTTGCAACTCTGGCAACCTGTGTCCGCAACTCTCCGATAACCTGACTGTCTCCGATAAAATTCTGCTCGGAAACACTTTTTTCGCGCAGATAACGAACCTCGGTCTCAATATGTTTCCTTGAGATGTTTTCACGGATAAGCATGGTCAGCTCATCCACATCAAACGGCTTCGTCAGATAATCCGCAGCCCCTTTTTTAATTGCGGTTACAGCATCTTTTGTATCACCATAGGCAGATATCATGATAATGGGGGTGTGAGGAACCTTGGACAGCAGATCATCAAGAATATTCAATCCTGACTCGTCAGGCAAACGTACATCCAGCAGAATAATATCTGGATGCTTCTCTTCTGCAAGACTAACCCCTGAAGCTCCGTCATGAGCCTCAAGACATTCAATATTTTCATGCTTGAGAGTGAAAGCCAGGGACCGTGTGAGATTCACTTCATCATCAATTATCAATATGCTAATATCAGACATCCACTCCTCCCTCCCTGACAACAGGTATTCTTATGCTGACAGAGGTACCCTGCCCGACAACACTGTCAATTTCCAGAGTACCACCATTTGCCGTAACCAGCTGATTACAGATCGATAGTCCGAGACCGGTACCTTTTCCCTTCGTGGTAAAAAATGGAACCAGCGCCTTACTCAGATTTTCCTCGTCTATACCCTGCCCTGTATCCTGAATATTTATCTCGGCAAAATCTCCTATGCACTGGGAGCGAATAGTCAGATATCCTCCTTCAGGCATAGCCTCAATGGCATTAAGAACGATATTCATAATGACCTGCCGAAGCTGGCCAGGATCAACATCCAGTAATATAGACATATCTCCCGTCTTCACCAGCTTGATATTAGCTTCTTGTAAAGTTGCAGATATCAAGGCTTCCATGCTGCGGAAAATATAGTTTACCGGTATGACTTCCTTACGCGGTTCTCTCGGTCTGGCATACTCCAGAAACTCGGTAACAATACCATCAACACGGACAATCTCGTCAATCATTACCTGAAAGATTTCCTGCCTGTAGGGGTCATTATCCAGCCTCTTCAGTCCATGAATACTGGTTCTTATTGTGGTAAGTGGGTTCCTTACCTCATGCGCAATGCCGGCTGCAAAATTACCCAGAGCAGCCCTCCGCTCCATATCAACACGGGAACTGATCAGTGAATTCAGGTGAGATGTCATTTCGTTAAAAGACTGAGCCAGTGTCCGCAATTCTCCAGGGGCTTTCTCGGAAACCTTGACTGAAAAATCACCTCTCGCGATTGCCTTGGCCCCTTCATTCAGAGGATTGATCATTCTTGCCAGCCGCTCGGACATATGTACGAACAGATAGACAACTCCAAGCCCGGAAAAGATAGCAACAATTAGCAACAGGTAGCGAATCTGGTCTCTTGGGTTTTGAATATCAGGTCCATGACGAACCAGTGAAATCTGCCAGCCTGTCGTCTTCTCCTGCAGGCTTCTCAGCGGTTCCCTCATCTGCACTTTTGTACCGACAACACTCAAGTACGTTTTATCATCAATGCGGATATTGGGTTCATATACACCACGCCTGGACACAGAAGAAGCCAGCTCCGTAAAGGAGGCCAGACGTGTCCTGAATGCCAATGCTCCGATCTTCCGTCCATTTCGGGTTATGGGCTTGCGGATAAGAAACCACCCGGGTCTTCCATCATCAGGAATGACAGGCCCAAGAATTTCCAGATTACCGATTTTTAGCGTTGGAAGAGCTGAATAATCCTTGACCATATCCTCTTTGGACGGGGTTGGAACAGCTCTTATACACTGACCTGTATGGTCAAAAAATTCGATATTATAAATATCCGGATCCCCTGCTTCGAGCAGAAGAAGGTCCATCAGCTTTGTAGGCAGTGGTTTCCCTTGTCTGACAGACAGTGCTTCTGTTACATCCGGCAAATCAACCAGGTTGTCCAGTCTCTTGGCGCGGGCATTGAGAAAGCCTGTCATCTTCACAGAAACGGCCTCAAGCTCACCAAGAACCTTTTTTGTAAGAAGGGTGGACAGCAGATCAGATGTATAACGATCATACAGAACTGCGAGCAGCACAAGGGGTGCGATGGCAACAATGAGTGACCCCCACAGATAGCGTTTGACAAGAACAAGACGACTGAGCTCCAGTCTCATTGTATATTTTCCGCTCCATGTTCCTAGAAGTCATCGCACACTATTCTTTGATAGCTTTCAACACAACAACATTACGGTGAAAACCACACCTGAAGGGTTGCATAGGTTGCATAGAAAGCACAAATATATAGCATTTAATATTAGAGTGATAGGTCTATTAATTCATAATGATTATTAGCAAATATTACCTATCCACCTGAAGTCGCGAGACATAAGTAAAATAAATTACCAGCGCTGACTTGCAATAACTAATTTTATCCTGCAAAATACTTACAACTAAAGTCACGGAATACTGGGTAGAATGTCTGCTAAATATAAAATAAGACCTATTCAAAACACCTCCTGCAACAGGAAAAATCAACCGGAACAAATACAGGATTGTCTGTTCCAGTGCACTGCTGCGCGTGATCACTGATCAAAGTTTTATTGCGAGTGAAAAAATGACCACCAATATTTCTACAACAACAGAGCAACCTGCTGAATCTATTCAAAATAAATGGGACGAACTGGGACTGGTTGATTTTGACATACTGATGAGAAAGGCTGCACAAGCCAAACCGGACGCAATCGTATTAAAAGACGTAAACCGGCAGATTACATGGTCAGACCTCGATAAACGCATAAATAAAATCGCAAACAGTTTGATCACAAACAACGTCAAACCAAACGAGCATGTGACTATTCTCGCGAAGAACTCAATCACTTATGCCGAAATCATGTTTGGGACTCAACGGGCAGGTGCCAGAATTACTCCCCTCCCTTCCCTCGCTTCAGCAGAAACAATCGTAACCCTGCTTCAGGATTGCCATTCCAAAGTTCTTTTCGTGGCTGAAGAATATTTTGAACTGATCGAAGACCTCAAAAATGCAGATCACAAACCGGTGGTAATTGAATTCGACTCAGAAACCGGAACCTACACCAATATAGAAGACTTTATTTCTGAAGCACCCGACACCTCTCCAGAGGTATTCAGTCCGCCTGAGTACGGCTTCAACCTGATTTATAGCTCAGGAACAACAGGCCTTCCAAAAGGCATACTGCATGATCGTGCTTTCCGTGCCCGTGAGGCAAGTATTCTTCAGGAAGCATATGAATTCAAACAGGAAATGAGGACGATCATTTCCACGCCATTCTACTCAAACACAACGTTATTCTACTTTTTCGCAACAATTGCCAATGGTGGAATGGCCTATCTGATGAAGAAATTCGATGCCGAAGAATTTTTGCAGATCAGTGAACGTGAGAAAATAACAAATGTTATTCTGGTTCCCGTACAGTATGAACGGGTACTGAGAGTGCCGGATTTTGAAAAATATGACCTGTCATCTTTCAAAAACAAATGTTCAACCAGTGCACCTTTCCGCGCAGCAATCAAAAAAGACCTGCTGGAACGCTGGCCTGCTGGTGGCCTCTATGAAATCTACGGGATGACAGAAGGCGGTGTCGGCACAATGCTGGCCGCCCATGAATATCCGGATAAACTGGACACCGTAGGCTTTCCCTCCGAAACAACCCATATAAAAATCATTGATGATGAAGGCAATGTTCTCCCTGATGGACAGGTTGGAGAGCTGGTCGGCCGCTCACATAACATGATGGTAGGTTATCTGAACAGGCAAGAAGCAACAAAAGAGGCCAGCTGGTATGATGAAGACGGTTTGCGTTATCATCGTAGCGGTGACACAGGCTGGATAGATGAAGACGGCTTCATCCATCTTTTGGACCGCAAAAAAGACATGATCATCTCAGGCGGATTTAATATCTACGCTACGGACCTGGAAAACACCCTGCTCAGACATGAAAACGTGCTGGACGTAGCCGTTATCGGCGCTCCAAGCGAAGCCTGGGGAGAAACCCCGGTTGCATTTGTTGTTCCTAAACAACCTGTTAGCTTTGATGCTGAACAGGCAAGAGAATGGGCAAACTCAAAACTTGGTAAAGTTCAGAGAATTTCCGAGATCCGCGTGGTTGGGACATTACCCCGCAGCGCTATTGGAAAAGTACTGAAAACGGAGTTGAGAAAAGAATTTCCGCAGCTTTAGCGCTGTTTTATTCTATTGATTCAATTGCTTAGCCTCAATATTGGAGCAGGCAGATCAATACACTTACCATGACAATTGAATCATGCTATATTGCCAACATACTCGTTAGTATGCGACAAATGAGGGAATGGGAAAATATACCATGACAAGGTTACATAACTAACTATAAATAGCTCTTATTCTCGAGAAAATGACCATTCTAGAAAGGAAACAACATGCGCGAAGCGTTGATCGTATCAACTGCCCGTACTCCGATTGGTAAAGCTTACCGGGGTGCTTTCAATGACACTCAGGGACAAACTCTTGGTGGCCATGCAATCCGTGAAGCAGTAAAGCGCGCAGGCCTTGAAGGCGGCGAAATTGAAGACGTTGTAATGGGTTGTGCTCTTCAGCAGGGTTCAACTGGCGGTAACGTTGCTCGTCAATCTGCAGTCAGAGCTGGCCTGCCAGTAACTGTTGCCGGTCAGTCTATGGATCGTCAGTGCGCAAGTGGCCTGATGGCTATCGCGACTGCTGCAAAGCAAGTGATCACAGATGGCATGGACGTTGCTGTTGGTGGCGGTGTTGAGTCAATCAGTCTTGTACAGAATGATAAAATGAACTCATACCGCAGACCAGATCCATGGCTTCTTGAAAACAAGCCTGAAATCTACATGAGCATGCTTGAAACTGCTGAAATCGTTGGCGAACGTTATGGCGTTTCCCGCGAGGCTCAGGACGAGTATTCTCTTAGATCACAACAGCGTACTGCTGCTGGTCAGGAAGCTGGCAAGTTTGACGACGAGATTGCTCCAATCACGACCACTATGAAAGTGATGAACAAGGAAACTAAAGAAGTTTCTGATCAGGAAATCACTCTTTCAAAAGACGAAGGTAACCGTCCAGGCACTACTCTTGAAGGTCTGCAAGGCCTTAAACCAGTATTTGCTGACGGCATGAACCTGAAAGAAGGAAAACACATTACTGCAGGTAATGCCAGCCAGCTTTCTGATGGTGCTTCTGCATCTGTGATCATGGAAGCCAAAGAAGCTGAAAGACGTGGTCTTACTCCTCTTGGCGCTTACCGCGGTATCGCAGTAGCCGGTCTTGAGCCGGATGAAATGGGCATTGGTCCTGTATACGCTATTCCAAAGCTTCTTAAAGCCAATGGTCTTACAATGGACGATATCGGCCTTTGGGAATTGAACGAAGCATTTGCTGTTCAGGTTCTTTACTGCCGCGACAAGCTTGGTATTCCTGATGAACTATTGAACGTAAACGGCGGCGCGATCTCTATCGGTCACCCTTACGGCATGTCAGGTGCCCGCATGACTGGCCACGCTCTTATTGAGGGCAAACGCCGTGGTGCCAAATATGTTGTTGTTACTATGTGTGTCGGTGGCGGCATGGGCGCAGCAGGTCTGTTCGAAGTACTATAATCAACGCTTACAACCAGAAAAGGGACTACACCATGGGTAAAAGACTCGAAGGTAAAGTCGCTCTGATAACTGGTGGTACAAGCGGTATTGGCGAAGCAACAGTTGACCTTTTCGTCCAGCACGGCGCAAAGGTCATGATTGCAGGACGTAATGTCAGGCGCGGCGAGGAAATCGCCGCGCGTAATGGCGACCATGCAAGCTTTGTCCAGACCGATGTCACCAAAGAAGACGACATCAAAAATGCGGTTGAACAAACCGTTTCTACTTTCGGAAAAATAGATATCCTGTTTAATAACGCTGGTGGCAGAACCATGGGCGATGTTGAAGATATTACACCGGAAGACTTCCATGCAGGCTGTGACCTGCTTCTCGGCAGTGTCATCTTTGGTATGAAACATGCCACCCCCCACATGAAAAAGCAGCAATGGGGCCGCATCATCAATAATGCAAGTGTTGCTGGTCACCAGACTGACATGGGCATGTATCTGTACAGCGGACTGAAAGCTGCGGTTGCACACATGACCCGCGTTGCAGGTATCAAACTTGCCCGGGACGGCATCACAGTAAATGCAGTCTCTCCAGGTGCAACAGCCACATCAATTTTCCTTGGTGGATCAGATGTTGCTGAACAGCTTGGCGATGAAGTAACAGCCAAAAAAATGGCAAAGCTGCGTAACAACCTGAGCAACGCAACACCTGCCGGCAGACCTGGTGAACCTCTCGATATCGCAAATGCTGTATTGTTCCTCGCAAGTGAGGAAGGCTCATTCGTAAACTGCCATGACCTCGTTGTTGACATGGGTATGATTGCAGGCGGACGCACAAACTGGGCACCTGAGTTCCAGGGTAAACCACCTTTAAAATAAACAAAAAATTATATGGAGAAAACGGCCATGGCCGGTACTGCAACTTATGAAACAGACGGTAATATCGCGATTATCACTCTCGTGAATCCACCGTTAAACGTCCTTAGTACACCTGTACAGAAAGACATTCTTGCTGGCATAGAAAAAGCCGAAGCAGACGATGCCATTCAGGGCATTGTTATTATCGGCTCAGGCGAAAAGGCACTGAGTGCCGGCGCTGACGTTACAGAATTTGGACAGGCTCCAAGCGAAGAAACAATGCCTGATCGCTACCTTAAAATTGAAAACACATCAAAGCCGATTGTTGCCGCTATCCAGGGCATCGCTTTTGGTGGTGGTCTTGAGCTTGCTCTGTCATGCCACTATCGTGTAGCAACAAAATCAGCACTTCTTGGTTTGCCTGAAGTTAAGCTTGGCATCATTCCAGGAGCTGGTGGTACGCAAAGACTTCCAAGACTTATCGGTGCTGAAGCTGCGATCAATATCATTTGCTCTGGCAACCCGGTTCCTGCAGCCAAAATGGTTCAGTCCGGCCTGATTGACCAGATTGTAGACGGTGATCTTAAAGCAGCAGCTATCGAGTTTATCAAAGGCAGGGTTTCTGATCCGATCAGACGCGTAAGCCAGTTCAATGATAAAATCGAACAGGACAAAGCCAACAGAGGTTTCATGGCTGAAGCACGTGCAAACTTTAAAAAACGCGCACGTGGCCAACAGTCTCCACAAAGCTGTATTGACGCGGTTGAAGCTGCTCTTGACCTTCCATTTGATGAAGGCATGGCAAAAGAAAGAGAAATCTTTGTTGAGCTTCTTTCCGGAAACCAGTCCAAAGCGCTTCGCCACATGTTCTTCGCAGAACGTGAAGCACGCAAAATCCCTGATGTACCAAAAGATACTCCAGCTCGTGAAATCAAAAAAGTTGCAGTTCTTGGCGCTGGTACAATGGGTGGCGGCATCGCAATGAACTTCCTGAATGTTGGCATTCCGGTTACAATCATTGAGCATGCTCAGGACGCACTTGACCGTGGACTTGCGATCATCCGCAAGAATTACGAAAACACTGCCAAAAAAGGCCGCATGACTGCAGAAGACGTTGAAAAACGCATGTCTATTCTGACAGGTACTCTTTCACGTGAAGATGCTGCTGATGTGGATCTTGTTATCGAGGCTGTTTTCGAAAACATGGACCTTAAAAAAGAGATCTTCTCTGATCTTGACCGCATCTGTAAGCCAGGCGCAATCCTTGCTTCCAATACATCAACTTTAAATATTGATGAAATGGCAGCATCCACATCTCGCCCAGAGGACTTTATCGGTCTTCACTTCTTCAGCCCGGCGAATGTAATGCCTTTGCTTGAAATCGTACGTGGTGAAAAAACCTCTGCTGAAGTGATTGCAACTTCCATGAAGCTTGCTCAGGGTATCCGTAAAATCCCTGTTCTTGTTGGCGTATGTGACGGCTTCGTTGGTAACCGCATGGTTGCAAGCTATGGCAATCAGGCCCGTCAACTTCTGATGGAAGGCTCACTTCCTGAACTTGTAGACGCTCCAATCCAGAAATTCGGTTTTGCAATGGGTCCATTCGCAATGGGTGACCTGGCTGGTATCGATGTAGGCTGGCGTGTAAGACAGGAAAAAGGCATCAAGGAAGCAATTGGCGATGGCCTTTATGAAATGGGTCGTCTTGGTCAGAAAACCGGCGGCGGATACTACACCTACAAAGAGGGCGACCGTACTCCTCACCCTGAACCGCTGGTAAAAGAGCTTATTGAAAAAGCATCTGCAGAATCCCAGATCACACGCAGGGAAATCGGTGAAGAAGAGATCCTTCACAGCTGCCTGCTTGCTCTTGTAAATGAAGGTGCCAAAATCCTGGAAGAAGGTATTGCTCTTCGCGCCAGCGATATTGACGTTGTTTATGTCAATGGTTACGGCTTCCCTCGCCATGCAGGCGGCCCAATGCACTGGGCTGACTCAATTGGCCTTGATAAAGCCCTTGAGATGATCAAAAAATTCAATGAGCAGTACCCTGGTACTCCTTACTGGAAACCATCTGCCCTTATCGAAGAACTTGCTGCTGAAGGGTCCTCTTTCGCAGAATATGATAAGAAAAAAGCGTAATAGCACAACATCTGAGAGCGCCGGGTATTATCGGCGCTCTTCATTCCTCCCCCACCTAATACTTTCATCCTATATACTTACCATAACCAAGCTTACCATGCAGGTTCGCAAGAATACCGCATGATTTTGTTATGGTTAAATAATAATAATTCCCTCAATTCTTGCGAGTCCCCGGTTTATTTTCCATGTTAACTAAAATAAATCTCCGCGGCAGATTGACGACAATTAGCAGAGTCTGCCAATATAAGAAGATAAAGTTACTTGGAACAAAGAAAATAAGAACATGCGTGAAAAGACTGCTCCAACACTTGAAGCAATTCAGCACGCGCCAATGCACGAAATCGTTTACGACCGACTTCGTGATGCGCTTTCTTCGGGAGAAATACTTCCTGGACAACGGCTGGTTATTCGAGACCTGGCGGACATGCTTGGAACAAGCGTCATGCCAATTAGAGAAGCCCTCAGACGACTTGAAGCAGAAAATGCCGTAGTGGCAATTGGTGGACGCACACTAAGTGTTCCCATTTTAACAGCTTCGGAATACGAAGAGATTGGAATGATACGGGCTGAGCTTGAAGGTCTGGCTGCCTTTGAAGCTGCTTCCGTTATAACAACGCAGGAAATCAATCAGATTGAAGAATATGCCAATCTTTCAAATCAGGCTGCCTGCGATCTGGATGGTGAGGCTGCGGCTCTGTATAACAGACTGTTTCATCAGGGTATAAATAACGCCAGCCGCAAACCACTGCTACTTAAAATGATTGACAGCCTCTGGCTCCGCCTTGGTCCTCAGATGGCTTACACGTTTAAAAAGGCCATGGTTGCCCAGAAATGGGAAGCTGAAAGTTATGGAGTATTTCATCCGCATAAACAGGCTATAGATGCACTGCGCACCGGGAACCCTACCGCAGCAAAAGCAGCTATCATGTATGATATCAGCTGCGTATGCCGCTCTATAGTCTCTTATATGAAAAGCCGTGAAGCTAAGGAGGCTATGAAGACCAGCCCGAAGCCTGTACGCGGTAAAAAGAAAAACGGAATTGAAATTCCCCAACTAAGCCTGCCAAAGGAAATTATCCAGTAAACCTAAAAAGAGACTGTCTTTATCCATACCCTTTTGAGGGATTCAGTCTCTTTTTTCACTTTCCCCCTGCACCCGCACTTGTGATCGAAAAATCAATAACATCACCATCAATACAAAAGGCAGAACCATCGAAAGCTGGGGTAGTGTCAGCGACAGCATACCGTAATAAGGATTTGATGGAAGCACCTGCCAGCCGTATGTTGCTGCTACATCCACAAAAGCCCCGCTTGATGCCATGGCATAAGTCTGCACGATGCCCAATAGAACTGAAGCGATAAGTGCACCAGGTAAAGATCTCAATCCGGCAAGAACAATGACTACAAAGACAATATTGCCCAGTTCCATAGCGATCTGCAAACCATTAAAAGCCATCATGGCTGTAAGACCAAGGGCTACTCCTGCCAGCAAATGAAAACGTAACTGCACATACCCCAATACGCCAGTCAGGCTAAGCAGAAGTGTAAGAATGCCTGCAAGTAAAAAAGTCAGTAGACCGTAAACCATGCCATGCATAAGTGATAAGGTAATTATATCCATCTGAAGTACAGCCCTTCCCATTTCTTGCAACAGAAGTAACCATACATCTAATACTGAAAAACAATTAGAGCAACTTTGGTGTTAGAACGAACGCCAAAGACCTAAAAAGCACAGCTATTCAAACATCAGGAGGGCACCCTTTATTATCTAAATAAAAATAAAGGGTTAGACTTTATTGGAGTATTCATTTCCAGGAAGAAATACTGATATCACTCTTTTGCCCTAAAAAATGTATTTAAACAAAACTTTGTGAAGTTCTGTAATCAGAAGACGTATCCATACATTTTTATCGTTAAGCAATATCCGGAACAAAAAACGCCGACAGAAAGACTGCCGGCGTTTAATATCAATTACAGTAAGCAGAAAGCTTAAACTTCCAGCCACTCCTGACGAACTTTGTCATCAGCATTGAACTCGTCTGGAGTACCCTCGAACACAACATGTCCGTGGCCCATAACGTAAACGCGCTGAGCGATCTTCAATGCGATTGTCAGTTTTTGCTCAACAAGAAGAATGGAAACGCCACGTTTTGCCATTTCATCCAGCAGTTCAGCAACTTTCGCAACAATCTTTGGAGCAAGTCCCTCAGTTGGCTCATCAACAATCACCAGATCAGGATCACCCATCAGTGTGCGACACATGGTCAACATCTGCTGTTCACCACCACTCAAGGCACCTGCAGCAACATCTGCACGTTCTTTAAGGTTAGAGAACATGTCAAACATGTCATCCATAGTCCAGCGGCCCTGATTACGCATATCCTTGATACCCAGTATCAGGTTTTCGCGCACTGTAAGGGTTGGAAAGATATCCCGGTTTTCGAGAATAATTCCAAGTCCTTTACGAGCAATCTGGTAGGACGGCATGTCAATAAGCTCTTCGCCCTTGAATTTGACAGAGCCGTGACGTGCAACATTACCCATAATTGCATTGGCAGTAGTTGAGCGGCCAACACCGTTACGTCCAAGAAGACTTACAATCTCACCTTTTTTAACGTGGAGATTTACACCTTGAAGGACATGACTTTTGCCATAATAGGCATGTAGATCTTGTACCTCTAACATTAGTCAATCTCCGTTCCCAGGTAGGCTTCCTGTACATTTTTATTGGCCCGGATTTCTTCCGGTTTACCGGTCGCGATAATCTCGCCATAAACAAGAACCGAAATACGATCCGCAAGCGAGAAAACCACGCCCATATCGTGCTCAACAATAACCATGGTTTTGTCTTTGCCAATTTCACCAATCAGTTCAACAATTTTATCTGTCTCACTGTGGCTCATACCCTGAGTTGGCTCATCAAGCATGATGACTTCTCCGCCACCGGCAAGAGTAATACCAATCTCAAGAGCACGCTGCTCTGCATAAGTCAGAAGACCTGCAGGAACATTATAGCGGTCTGTAAGGCGGACCTTCTCAAGAATTTCTTCAGTCAGAAGATTAACATCCTCAAGATCATCAACATCCTGCCAGAAGGAGTAGCCGTAGCCCTTGTCCCACATAGCTCCACAGCGAACATTTTCATAAACACTAAGGTTTGCGAAAATATTTGTCACCTGGAAGCTACGGCCAAGACCCTTTCGCTGAATCTGATAAGGCTTCAAGCCATTTATCTTTTCACCGAAAAGCTTGATCTGCCCGGCTGATACATTATACCGGCCACTGATGAGGTGGAAAAGCGTAGACTTACCAGCCCCGTTAGGACCAATGACTGCATGTAATTCTTTCGGTTTTATATCAAGGTTTACACCTTTGATAATTTCAGTCTGACCGAAGGATTTACCTAGATTTATTAGTTCAAGTGCGGACGTCATACTGCTGCCTTTTCACCAATTTGATCAGATTTCTTACTACTATCTTTCTTACTGCCTTCCGGTGCTCCGTTAACGGATTCCCATGTTGCAAAGACTATGCCTCTGCACAGGTATGCACCAATGGCACCGATCACTACGAGTCCGAAGAAGAACAAGCGTGGTACCCAGTGAGAAAGCCATTGAGGTAGGAAAGAATATTCAGGCAATGCGTTATACTCGTAGAAGAAGACCTTCGTCATAACTTCTCCGGTAGCGGCTTCATGAAGGAAGTGCTCTGTTTCCACAAAGCCAACGAAACCAACAAACGCAACTGACAATGGTATCAGCATCAGTACATAGGCAGGTATCAGGCGAACAATTTTCCCTGTGACCCATGCTTTTCTGTGCATCACGATAATCCCTGTCAATCCGTAAGGAATGAACAGAACAACCGCTATAAACAGAAGCCCGAGATATAGAGGCGACAATGCAGTATAACCACTTGTCAGATCTGTCAGCAAAGTGATCACAAATGCACCAACAATTGGTCCAATGAAGAAGATTGCACCGCCAATATATGCATGAAGAAGTACCTGACCCGAAGCCACAGCATTCATCACTGATTCAGTGAAATGCTCAAGGTTTACAGCCATCATACCACCTGCCAGACCGGCAAAACCGGCGGAAGCAATAAAGCTCATATAACGGACATAGCGCATATTGTAACCAACGAACTCTGTACGCTCTTCATTATCCCTTACCGCATTTGACATACGTCCAACCGGCGTTCTGGAGTACCAGAACATAAGGAATGTAGCGATGAAGAACCAGATCGCCGAGAAGTAATATACCTGAATTTCCTGAGCCAGATTGAACTCAAACCAGAAGAATTCAAATGACTTCAGATCAACCATCGGGAAGTTCAGCGAAAGCAGTCTTGTACGGTAAGCACCAATACCATCCTCACCACCAAAGAAGGAAGTGATCACATGTGATGACGCACCAACCAGCTCACCAAGACCTAGTGTAATCATCGCAAAAACAGTACCGGCTCGTCTCGTAGAGAAGCTGCCGAAGATAACCCCGAACAGCAATCCAAAAAGACCACCAAGCAATGGCATAATAACAACCGGAACATAACCATAGGCCAGGATATTCATCATGTGCATGACGAAATAACCACCCAGTCCAAGGTAAATGGCATGTCCAAAAGACAGCATACCGGTTTGCCCCAGAAGCATATTATAGGACAGGGCAAAAACCGATGCGATACATGCACTGGTCATAACTGTTATTACGAAAGAGGCTTTCAGACCGGCAACAGCCTCAATCCCCCAGAGGAAACTCGGAATCAACAACAAAACAACTGCTAATGATACCCACAGAATCGTACGCGAACGAAGCGTCTTTGCGCGCTCTGCCTTTCTTATTTCTGTTAATTTCATCATACTTCACGGTTCCCCATTAGTCCCATTGGACGGAATATAAGAATTAGGACAAGCAATAGATACGGGATTAGTGGCGCAACCTGCGGGAACGGCACCCCTAGTGCTTGGAACAGGAATCCATCTGGTGCAAATTTGAAAGCAAACAATGAATCTGTTGTATAGGAAATGATGTGTGCAATAGACCCGTCAAAAGTCTTCGCTGCAGTCACGATAAGTCCGATTGCGAGAGCAGATATAAAGCCCCCTGCAAGTGAACCCAGACCACCCACAACAATCACAACAAATATGATACTTCCAAGTTCAAAGCCCATGGCTGGACTGATAGACTGCTCAGGTCCTGCGATCACACCGGCGACACCGGCAAGCATAGTACCGACACTGAACACGGCCATAAAGATAAATGGAACATTGTGTCCAAGCATACCCACTACATTTGGATGCGTGATTGAAGCCTGAATTATAAGGCCAACGCGCGTACGTAGCAGTAGGTAAAGCAGAGCAAGGAAGATAACGATTGATACGCAGATCATAAAGACTTTATAGGCTGGCACATGTGAGTTTGCGACGATGAACGCAGTACCATCAAGGACATCAGGCTTTAACTCATTGCCTGCTTTAAGATCTCCACCCCAGATAAATTTGACAACTTCTTCGATAAGAAATGCCAGACTAAATGTAAATATCAGCTCCGGCACGTGACCAAATTTATGAACACGGCTCAACAGATAACGCTGAATAAGTCCCCCAAGGATACCTACAAGGATAGGAGCAACAAAGAGAGCAATCCAGAATCCTGATATTTCATATCCAAAAAGCCCAATATTATTCGCGCTGAAGAATTGAGCTATTGTAAATGCAATATAGGCACCTAGCATGTAAAAACTTGCATGAGCGAAGTTCAAGACACCCATCATACTAAAGATGAGCGTGAGTCCACTCGCAAGAAGAAACAGCCTGAGCCCATATTCAAACCCGTTTATAACGGAAAAGATCGCAAGTTCGTACATGGCATACCTGACTTTAAAATATTATTATGTCGCCTAACCTAAACGGTTGCGGCCAATAAATTGACCACAACCTTAGTAGATTAGACTTTTTATTATTACTTAGCTGGACGAGCCATCTTACATTTTACTGGACGGGTCGTACCTTTAGTTGGAATTGTGGCTTTAACTACAGTGCCATAGCCAGATTTGTCGTAGTCATACTGAACACCATCGTTCGTGTGAACGGCAAGGTGTAGAGGCATAAGCATCTGGTGATCGTCAGCACGCATAGTAAGCTCAGATCCATCAAGTTTCTTGATTGTGGACCCTTCGATTGCCTTAACAAGAGCGAAAGCTTCTGTGCTGCCAGCCTTCTTGATTGCAGCATCCAAAGTACGAACAAGCGTTACCATATTTGGGTAAAGCAGGTCATTTTTAGGATAAGCTTTTGCGAAGTCAGCACGGTAAGCAGCCCACTCATCAGTAGTCTTAGGGTTGTTGTATACAGAGCTGATAGTGAACAATCTGTTCTTGCCAGATTCACCGATAGTAGCAGTTACACCAGTACCTGCACCGTAGAAAGTGTAAAGACGAGATTTAACTTTAGCATCGCCAAGAGCTTTTGCCAAAAGAACCATGTCCGCACCCCAGTTACCAGTGATGACTACGTCAGCAGCTGATTTCTGGATTTTTTTGGCATATGGAGAGAAGTCTTTTACACGCGCCAGTGGGTGAAGCTCGTTACCTACAACTTTAATGTCAGGGCGAAGAGCTTTAAGGAACGCAACAGATCCGCCAGCAACAGCTTTACCGTATGAGTAGTCTTGTCCGATGATGTATACTGACTTGATAGATTTGTCAGCAGCAATAGCACCGATCATAGCCTGAAGCTTCATGCCAACATGACCGTCAAAACGGAAATGCCATACACTACATTTAGCTTCAGTCAAAGCAGGATCAACCGCTGAGTGGTTCAAGAAAATAACGCGTTTCTTAGGGTTACGCTCGTTATGCTTGTTAACAGCAGAAACAATTGCGTGAGCAACACCAGAACTGTTACCCTGAACGATAACACGAACACCCTGGCTGATAGCATTCTTTACCTGAGCCAGTGAATCTTTAGGGTTTGATTTACCGTCAAGACCGATAACCTCAGCTTTATCACCAAGATATTTTTCAGTAGCAAATTTCAACTCACGAAGTGCAGATTGACCATTCGCAGCGAAAGCACCTGAAAGCCCGTCAACAAGTGCAATTTTAAGTTTCTCAGCACTTGCCGCACCGATAGAAGCACCGGTCATAAGGCCCGCTGCGATAGTTCCAACCATAAGTTTCTTAAGCAACTTTTATTCCTCCCTGTTATACAAGGTCTGTTTTTCATTGGTCCAATAGGGTTTAATTGTCTGAAGTCTGACCCCCTATTTGGCCCATATTGAAGTTTGTGATCACTATTCGCAAGAGATTTTATGTCTCATTGGCAAAAAGGCCAATAAAGACCTGTTTTCTCTTGGCGAATTAGTTGACTACACTAATAACGTCTTGATAAAAAGCGCATTTTTATACGCCTTAAGTATAATAAAACTGAGCAACATAGTACCTGCTGCGCTATGTTGTAACACCCTGACAAACTCAAAAACGGTAAAAAAGCCTATACTGGAGATAATCG
This sequence comes from Methyloligellaceae bacterium, assembly GCA_050633205.1. Lineage (GTDB taxonomy): Bacteria > Pseudomonadota > Alphaproteobacteria > Rhizobiales > CBDHHC01 > CBDHHC01. The sequence continues at coordinate 19,018 of JBOEGA010000132.1, forward strand.
TGATAACAAATACCGGACTGCTTTCTGAATTTGTCAAAATTCATACAAATTACGTACCGTAAAACAGTAACAAAAAAGTATACTTATACGTTTACCACAAATAATTAATTCGTAATTCGAATGAATATAATTAATATAATTTAGATATTTTCAGTTAACAATCATAAATAACCAGTTAAACCACAATGAAAAACAAATGATCAATCCAAAATACTAAGTATTTTACATAAATATAAATGAAGAATTACATTCAAATATTTTCAAGCCACATAATAATCCAATAAATACTATAAATATTTCTGATAATATATAAACCAGAAGTACACACTCTCATTGTTGTTGTGACAGCCGAAAGCAGGATTTGATAGCTATGTTGAGTAAAAATATTTGATCACTAATAGCTGATAGCAATTTTTTGGTATGACTTTTCATGGGACAGTATCGGGGGAGTATTTAGATCAGTATTGACCTTAATACTCCCTTAAAATACGCATACCCAGTACGCGCCCGTACACGATATTTACGGCTTATTGAGAAAACTGAAGCGCAACGATTCTCTCGTAATAGTCGTTGCTGGCCAGCAGTTGATCATGAGGAGCGACATCAATCACCTGGCCATTATCAACTAGCGCAATCTTGGTTGCATCCTTGATGGTCGACAACCTGTGCGCAATAACAAAGATGGTTTTTTTACCAATCTGGCTTTCGACATAGTCTTTAATCAGCTGCTCATTGTCCGCATCCAGCGCAGAAGTGACCTCATCAAGAAGGAGAATCGGCGCATCTTTTATGATAGCCCGCGCCATATTAAGCCTCTGAGCCTGCCCTCCAGATATCATGGAGCCCAGCTCACCCACGCTGGTTTCGTATTTTTGAGGCATATTCATTATGTAGTCATGCATACCTACCTGCTTGCAGGCATCTTCAATAACCGACTGTTCAATACTGTCATTACGCAATGTCAGGTTATCTTTAATAGAGCCGGTAAAGATAAAATTGCTCTGACCAACAAACGACATGGCATCACGAAGCGAAACAAGGTTGATATCTTTCTGATCCAGACCATTAATCATAATCCGCCCCTGATTTGCCTCATAAAGCTTAAGCAGAAGTTTGAGAACGGTAGATTTTCCAGCTCCTGACGGACCAACCAGGGCAATCATTTCACCAGCATTAACGTCCAGCGAAAAGCCTGAGAGAACCGGGGTTTTATCATTATAGGAAAAGCCAACATTCTCAAATTGGATCAGAGGCTGGGGTGATGCACCGTTTAATCTGGTTAATGCATTAATATCTTTAATATCCAGCTTCTCTGTACCACTGTTCTCAGATTTATCATCATTGAGCAGGGAGAAAACCATATTCACAGCAACCAGAGCCGACTTTAACTTTACTGGCAGCTGGCTTAACCGGCGTCCATGCTCCGCAGCGAAGATCAGTGCCAGGGCAAAAGGCACAAAGTTCTGAGCATCATAATTTCCACCGACCGTCCGGCTACCTGCATAAAGTATCGCCAGACCGACAGCAATACCCCCCAGAGTATCCAGAAGCGGGACAGGCGCAGCCTGTAACCTGGCAATTTTGTTCTTTCGTTCCTCAAGCCCCTCAATCACATCCTGCATCTGCCCTTTCAGGGGCATTTCCAGATTAAATGACTTAACGACAGAAATTCCCTGCACTGTCTCCCGAACATATTTATTTATTGTTGCCAACCCCTCAAGCTCAGCCTTGATAATATCCTTAAGCTTTCGCATCAGAATATTGATGCCTATGAAAATCAGTGGAGCAACCGTGAAGGTTAGCAAAGTGAGCAAAGGATCCAGATAGAGCATGGTGGCTAGAAAGAAAAGAAGCGTTGCCATGTCTCTGGAACCACCCACAAGAACTGTCGTTAGTATGGAATTAAACCCCTGAGCTCCCTGATTGAAACGCATGGTCAATTCATCAGAGCTTTTTTTATCAAAAAACAAAATACGTTGTTTGAGAACATGTGAATACATTCTCTTCTGCACATCAGCGACCATCGCATTTGAAATACGCGAAGAAAGTACAGTCTGCCAATAAGTACTGCCCCCTTTTATAATAAAGACAGCAACCACCACGAAAAACAAAGGAAGCACCCAAACAGCCTGTTTGTTCACAAAGATGTTCTGAATAATGTCCTTTATCAGCCATACTGGGGCTGCTGAAGCGGCTGCTGCAACAAAAATCAATACAACAATAAGCGCGTAGGTTTTTCTGAAACGAAAAAAATACTCATTAAAAATACGCAAGAACAGCTCAATATCACCAGTTTCTACCTGGTCATTACGCTTGGAGATTAATTCAGCCCAGAACTTGCGGTCGAAAATTTTTGGCATCTTAAATATGACTTCTCTTTTTAGAAAACTGCGATAATCACTAGTCTATTTAACCAGATAAAGCAATTAGCGCCCCATATCTAAGACAGATCTCAACGGCAAATTCTGTGGCTAACCTGCAACATTAACCACCTCGCATATTAGGCAGTACAGTAACAATCTCCGGGAACACAGTAATTATGACAACCGAGAGAAGCAGCAACAGGAAAAATGGAAATGCCGAAGCAGCAATCTCAAACATATTTTTTCCTGTAAGCCCCTGAATAACAAACAGATTAAAACCAACCGGGGGTGTTATCTGGGACATCTCTACCACAATCACCAGGTAGATACCGAACCACAATGGATCTATCCCCTGCCCCTCGACCATCGGCATAATCACGGAAGTGGTCAGCACGACAACTGAAATACCATCAAGAAAACAGCCGACAATTATAAAAAACACAGTCAATGCCGCGAGCAGTGCATATTGCGAAAGACCAAAAGATGTAATCCATTCAGCCAGCAACCTTGGAACTCCTGCATATCCCATAGCAACTGTAAAGAAAGCTGCGCCAATAAGAATAAAGGCAATCATGCAGGATGTAACAGTTGCCCCCATCAGACTACCTGCAAACATTTCTCTAGTTAGAGAACCATTAGCCCAGCAGATCAGCAGGGAACAGACCACACCAACCGATGCCGCATCAGTAGGTGAGGCAATGCCGACAAACATAGAGCCCATAACTCCGGCAATCAGCAAAATAACAGGTATCAGATTTCTGCTGGATCGGACTTTGTCGCCAAATGTAATATCTGCATGCTCTCCGGCATCAGGCATTTTACTCCTGTTTATCAGGGACCATATAATGATATAGGCCACAAAAATTGAGACGATCAGTAACCCTGGCAAAATCCCTGCAATAAAGAGACGCTCAATGGACTCATTAGTCGTAACTCCATAAACAATCAGGATAATTGATGGAGGAATAAGCAATCCAAGCGTTGCCGACCCTGCAAGAGTACCAATTGTCAGGTTTTCAGGGTAACCACGCTTGTTCAGTTCCTGAATAGACATTTTGCCGATTGTTGCGGCTGTTGCGGCAGAGGAACCGGAAACTGCAGCAAAGATAGCGCAGCCAAAAACGTTCACATGCATTAACCGCCCCGGCAGCTTTGCAAGCCATGGTGCAAGTCCGGTGAACATATCATCCGACAATCTGGACCGGAAAAGAATTTCCCCCATCCAGATAAAGAGCGGCAAAGCAACAAGCTCCCAGTTTCTGCTGGCTGCCCAGACCGCATTGGCCATTTCATATGACAGGGTCTTGTCGGTAAACAGGAGTATAGCCACAACACTACTGATAAGCAGCGAAAACCCTACCCAGATGCCAAC
>JBOEGA010000133.1:0-417 GCA_050633205.1 Methyloligellaceae bacterium
TCAAGTCGGGGGATGACAGTGGAGGGGGCGTTTTTAGTTCGAAAGGTGACAAGTTTTAGTGAGACGTCTCCATATGCTTTCGCATAATTGGAAGGACTTGAACCTTCTCTTACCAATGTAGTCCCACAGGCATTCACCTCATATTTTAGTGTGGCGACAAGTAATTAGTGAAACATCTATCCCGTATCCTGCCTGTTAGACGAACACTTCATTTGAAGTGTGCAGGACTCGAACCTGCTTCTCGGGTTTGGACTAAGATGTAGTTCCACTGGCATTCGCCACTATTCTATATACCTCTCTTCTGTCATAGCCCGACTTGATCGGGCTATCCAGCAACCACAGAAGGTTGTTATTTTCTGTGATCAGGTTTCGTTTATAATAACTCCCCTTGTCGTTTAGATCAATGACCTCCACCAG
>JBOEGA010000134.1:0-9972 GCA_050633205.1 Methyloligellaceae bacterium
ATCCAGTCCCCGTGAAGAGTCAGATATTTCTCGCAGATCCCCGTAAGTCACTAAACCTTCCAAGCGCCAATCAGCGGGCAGGCTATATTTAAATCCCGTGGTTAATTCCCAATTACGTTGGTAACCCACTTGATCATCACTAGGAATGTCATTCATGAAATTATAATGGACAGTTACATTCGACGGCGCGGTACCCGATGGATCAACAAAGAATGCATTGGTGTTTGGAACGACTAAACTTCCTGTCGCATCGGCGGCTTGTCGAACGAAATCACGATTGGAATAAAATCCGTCGACATAAAATTCCAAATTTTCCGTTGCATCAAAGGTTGTTGTAAACGCAAGATTGTCATATTCCTGCTGCGGTAATAGATCTTGATTCTTTAAGGTATCGCAGCGATTTTCTGTACCCGCGACCAAAGTGCCTGCGTTTGCGGCAGTAACACCGCCAGTAGGGATTGCATAAGTCTGGCCGGCCACTTCGATAGTTCCCGGAGCACAGCGATTCACTCGGTAATCAGCATTTGATTGCAAAGCAGTAAAAAAATCTCTATCACTGCCGTTCAGGTTATCCCTCTGGCCTTTTTCCAAAGCGACAAAAACTGATGCGCTGTCCCAAGTTTTTCCAAACGAAGCGCCAACTTTATATTCACCATAATCGCTACCCGCACCTGCTCTTGCAATGACATCAACACCATCGACTTTTCGTCGAGTGATCATATTGACCACTCCAGCAATTGCATCAGAACCATAAATTGCAGACGCGCCATCGGCAACAACTTCGACTCGTTCTAGAGCTAAGGACGGCATGATGGATGGATCGATAGAGCGCGCATTACTATTTACTCGATGCCCATCAACCATCACTAAGGTTGCATAGGGCCCGATGCCACGCAGATTGACCGAGTTCGCCCAAACAATATTTCCGTTACCACCAGACTGCCCTCGCGAGCCTTCAGAAATACCTAAATCAAAAACTTGCGGTAGCTCTTTCAGCATTTCGTCAACAGAAATTGCTGTCGAGTTATTTATATGTTCTCGATCAAGGCTAATAACGGGAGAACCCACCGGTGCGACAGCACCACGCATACGTGAACCCGTCACTAATATTTCTTCAAGACCGAGGGATTCATTCGTTTGTGCAAAAACTGGAGTAGGCACCAGAATAGCCCCACCGCTCATTGCGGCCGCTATCGCTAATCCAAGCGTTGAAGTAATTTGACGTTTTTTCATAAATCCCTCTTTAGTAATTTTTGTTTTACAAGGCCAGTGTCTGTAGATGCAAATCATTAACTCATTAGAAATCGTTCATAGCGATGAAGTTGCATTGAAGCCCGATAACGGTTGCGATGTATTTATTTGACGATCAGTTTTTATTATTAAATTAAAAGCTCATTGGCTTTTCTTAGTGCTTTTGACTAGCAAACCTCTTGAACCTTGGTAAGGCCAAACTTCAGAAGCTGCTCGGCTTTGGACAAAGTGAAAGCACTCATTAGCAAAATAATGTGCAAGCTTAATTATTGTTTGTGTTACAAACTATTTGCTTTGCGAATTATTACTCCGAAAAGACATCGAAATCAAGCTAATTAACTAAAGTTTTAATAAATAGTTGGTATCAAGGTATGTAATCTTTATTCCGAGTTGTAAATCATTCGGATAATAGAGGACAAAGACTAAAGCTACGTGGGACTTATAGTGAAAGTAGAAAACTTAATTTATGTAATAGTGGTATTTTTAAGAATAAAACCCGTCTCGCACCATTACAAAAACATAACACTCATAACCTGGCGGCTATGAGTGCGGGACGAGGGATACATGAACGGCTATTGAATGCGTGTAAAAAACAAGAAAACCAAAAAACATTTATCAATTACCATACATAACAACTCTATCGGCAACCGGTGGTTTCACCAGAATTAATCTGACCAATGAGTGTATTAACATAATTGTAAATAGCGGGACCATCAATGCCATACCTTTCCAAGCGTTTCGAATCTCGCAGTGCAATATCCGCATACACTTTTTCAAACTCAGCTTGCTGCTCAGGTGCTATCTCGATAAATTCCACGCCCTCTTCTTCACCATATTTAATCGCTGCATCGTTTCCAAGAACAATATAGTGAGCAATTCTATCTTCCCAATAGCGGGCACTTTCTAACATCAATAGTTTTAGATCGTCAGGCAATTGCTCATAGCTTTTATTGGAAATTGCCCGTGAAGGATAACCACCCCGATGCATTGCTAAGCGATTCAGGTATTGTCCGATCTCAGCAAAATGCATTGATCGTAAAGTATCTTCCGGAGTCAGCACACCATCGATAATACCTTTCGCAAACGCCGGATAAACATCACCCATCGGCATTAATACGGGATCACCGCCTAAGGCGTAAACCACTGGAACCAACGCGGTAGGAGCACGCAAACGTAAACCGGCAATGTCTTCTAAGGCGTTTATCGGCCGATCTTTGGTCAGGATAAAAGATGGGGTTCCGCCCTGCACGACCAGCACTTTTAAACCTTTTAATTCTTTTTCAAAAATGGGAAATTCTTTTAACAAACAATGGAACACTTCAATTTGTGTTTCAATCGAATCACTACCTGCATAAAAGCCAGTTTGGGTACGAGTCGCATGCATGCCCGCTCGCATATAGATTGGCGTGATCATCGCTAAGTCAGTGACACCATGGCGTAATTCAACGACGTTTTGCTCGCTAGAGATTAAGGTCCCAGACCAAAATGATTTTATTCTAATTCGCCCATTACTTTTCTCTTCGATATAAGTCATCCAATCTTTGTCGGCCTGACTAAACGTGTGATTGGGACTCAAAGCTGAGCCATAACTCAAGAGGTAAACTTTTTTGTCGCCATCCTGAATAATCTCAAGCGCCGATATCGAACTCGACAAAAAATAAAGCAAGCAGATCATAAAGAATTTTATATTTATTAAGACCCGGCTTCGCGCGACCAAAAAATTTAACGTAATTTGAATAGCAGTAGAGTTGTTCATAGATTTTTATTCAGACTAATTATTGTTTTAGTTTATATGTGTCTAGCGTATTTATAGAGGCCCTAGGCCGAGCCGACCAAGGAAGCAAAGACTACCACGCTTGATAAAGAGATAATAGTTTGCCTGGCAAACTATTTTTCCCTACACTAGACTCCAGTGTAAATCTCAGAATCTTAAGTATTCCCGTCATTAATCAATAAGTTATCGCTATGTATTCACCTTTGTCCGGTTTTACTGTCATCGATTTTAGCCATGTTATGGCTGGGCCTTTTTGCACCCATACTCTACACACCCTCGGCGCAAGGGTGATAAAAATCGAGCGCATCGGCGAAGGCGATGTGATGCGTCACTATGATGTACGACCTGAGTACACTTCAAAAGCCCCGCCATTTATTGCCGTCAACGCAGGAAAAGAATCACTAGCTTTGGATTTAAAGTCTGCGCAAGCAAAAAAGATAATCCGCGATTTAGTGTCTACTGCCGACGTCGTTGTGGAAAATTTTCGCCCCGGTGTGTTGGAACGCTTAGGTTTGGGTTACCAGGAATGTAAGCAGTGGAACGAAAACATTGTTTACTGTTCTGTTTCCGGATTCGGCCAGCAAGGCCCGCTAAAAAATAATCCGGCTTACGATCACATTGTACAAGCCATGGCCGGCGTCATGTCTCTCACCGGCGAACCAAACAGCAAGCACCTCAAGGTTGGCTTTCCGGTCTTGGATACATTCGCAGGTTATACGGCGGCAATGGCGGTAATGTCTGCGCTTTTACAACGAGAACGGTTTGGCGGCGGGCAATACATTGACGTCGCGATGCTTGACGCCTCGTTAAATTTAATGATCTCGATGGCGGCGCCCTTTTTGATTGCCGGAGACGTCCCAAAAAAAGTTGGCAATCGTGGCTTTAACATGAGCCCAACATCTGACACGTTTAGAGCGAAAGGTGGTGAAATTTCTATTGGTGCCAATACTCAAAAGCAATATGAAGCTATGTGCCAAGTGATGGAACGTGATGATTTAATTCACGATGAACGTTTTGCCTTACGCGAAGGCAGAATGAAAAATGAAGCTGCTTTGCAAGAAGAGATCGAAAAAACTACCCAATTAAAATCCGCCTACGAATGGGAATCGGCTTTTAACAAAGTAGGCGTACCAAGTGCAGCGATTCGAACAATTCCTGAAATAATTCAGCATGAACATTTAGATGGACGGGGACTTAAGATCCCTATTCAAAGCGAATCGCAAATAGCCAAGGGGGAAAATTCTGGCTTCACATTAGGGCCCGGCTTTGTCTTAAACCAATCTCAATTGAAAAACATGGGACATGCCCCCGGGCTAGGCGAACATTCTATTTCGATCTTACGTGAGTTAGGGTATCCGCAATCAGACATTGATGATTTATGCAGAGACAACGTTATTCAAAAAAGTTATTCAAACTAGCGAGTAACTTTCTCATTATAAAAAAATTTATTGGATATTTAACCTCACGTTTTCACAATTTCGGCAACACTTGCGATAATCAAGGGCTCGATCTCGTCATCACTAAATCCAAACTCCTTTAGAATCTCCAGAGTATCCTGTCCCGGCAGATGGGGCAGATCTCTAACTGACCCTGGCGTCGCAGACAATTTAACGGCCGGACCTATTTGAGTTACCGCGTGACCATCCCCATCATTCATTTCAAACACCGTTCCTCGTGCCCGCGCATGCCGATCTTGCAAGGCTTCCGCAATAGTGTAAACCGGCGCGACCTGGGTTCCCGCCTGGCGTAATATTTCGAACCACTGATCCCGTGTTTTTTGCGAAAATACTTGTCTTAGTTCTTCATCCAAGTAAGCAAGCTTTTCTTTATCGAACTGAAGGGGAAGCAAATCGCTGCGCTCGATAGCGTGACAAAATTTTTCCCAATATCTCGGTTCTAAATCGGTGGTGCAAATATATTTATTGTCTAGCGTTAGCCAATACCCCACATTCCCCCCACGCCAACTAAGCGGTGGTTCTTTCTCGCTAACGAGAAACCGTTGTGCAACAGAGGTCATTAAATTCAGCGCGCAATCTGACATCGCCACGTCAACAAGCTGACCTTCACCGGTTTTATTACGCGCTTGCAAGGCCAATAAAATACCAATGACTGCTTGCATGCCAGTACTTAAATCTCCGACCGGCAGCCCCGCAATATGGGGCCTATCGCCATCACCAAAACGAGGTAAGGCGCCGGCCAATGCCATTGCAATCGGTTCATGACCCGGTAAGTCTTGATACGGGCCCGACAATCCGCCGAGAGTGACACTGCAATAAATTAATTTGGGATTTATAATCCTTAACTCGTCATAACCTAATCCCATCGCCTCCATTACACCTGCGCGATAATCATGAAGTAAAACGTCACAATTTTTTATCATTCGCTTTACTGCCTTACGTGAGTTTTCATCACGCAAATTCAATATTACTGAACGCTTATTTCTCGACAGTAACTCACGTTTTTTTACTTTCCGTTTTTCTTCTGGCGTAAGATTATCCAGGCCAAAAGCCTTTTCTTGCTTAGCGACCTCATTTGCTTGCTCTACACGAATCACGCGAGCGCCAAAATCTGCCAGCGTCATCGAACAATAAGGGGCAGGTAGAAATCGTGAAAAATCTAAAACTGTAATATCGTCTAGCGCTTGCTCGACCATTTTTTTATTCACCGTCATTAGTAGCCAGAAACTCATGGCATAAGTTAGTTGCGAAAAACGCTACTCTTATTCCGCCTGTTGGTCATTTTCTTCGAGCAGGTTTTCCGTTCACGTATGGCTGAAGCAGAACACGCTAAATGATTGACTTCGTCCCTGTATAGTCGCTACACTCCATAAATTAGTTTGTGATGCAAACTATATCAGAAATACATAAATAATAACCAGCGGCGCTCTAAGCAAACCGAAAATTAAAGGTATCGCGGCTTGATAAAGCTATTTCATCGACGAGGATTTATGGCAGTCATCCGTTTTTTTGGGGCCTGCGCGTTATTTGGGACCATGATCCTGATTTCAATTAGCGTCCTCGGCAGACACCTCAACACTCCCTTGCCTGGCAGTGTAGAAATAGTTGAAGTACTAATTCTTATCGTCGCTTCGACGGGTATTCTTTTCGCAACCACCGAAAAAAGCCACGCCTCCGCTAAAATATTTATCGACAGATTGGGCCCAAAAACAAAAATAGTTGCTGAAAAATTCGGAATATTATTAGGTGTTTGCATTTGTCTTGTCATTTGCCTGAGTAATATTTGGTTGCTTTTTGATGTTTGGCAGACACACGAAGCTAGCCACTTACTCGGAATACCTATCGTGCCATTTAGACTATTTTTTATATTCACCAGCGCCTGCACAACCGTCGTATTGGCCTGGCAATTTTTTACTAACAATAAGAATAATTAACTTCTATGTTTAGTCCCGAAACTATTGGCATTATCGGATTTATCTTATTGCTTGCACTACTTGCAAGCGGTATGCCTATTGGCTTTGCTTTGGGTTTTGTGGGTTTTTCCGGCATGGTACTTTTGTTATCACTGGAAGCGGCAACAATCAAAGTGGGCGTTATTAGTTTTCAAATGATTTCACACTATGAATTGGGCGTACTGCCGTTATTTTTATTAATGGCACACGTCTGTTTTTCATCGGGTGCAAGCCGAGATTTTTTTGATGCCGCCGCGCGTTTTTGGGGGCATCGTCGTGGTGGTTTAGCAATGGCTTCCGTCGGCGGCTGTGCTGGATTCGGCGCGGTCAGTGGCTCGAGTTTAGCGACCGCAGCAACCATGGGTTTAGTCGCAATTCCGGAAATGCGTAAACATAATTATTCGCCCAAACTTGCTGCCGGTTGCGTCGCGGCTGGTGGTACCGTTGGCAGTTTAATTCCACCGAGCGGCATGCTCATTGTCTACGGTATTTTAACTGAGCAATCTATCGGTAAACTCTTTGCGGCGGGTGTTATCCCTGGCGTTCTTCAAACCGTATTTTATTTAATCACCATCGTGATTATTTGCAATATCCGCCCAGAACTCGGCCCAGCTATTGCGAAGGCTTCTTGGCGTGAACGAATTGAAGCGATCAAAAAAACCGGCGACATTTTTATACTCATAGTATTCGTTATAGGCGGCTTGTTAATTGGTTGGTTTACGCCAACAGAATCCGGCGCTGTCGGTGCGACCGGCGCGGTACTCTTAGGCATTGTTCGTAAGCGCTTAAGCTTCCCCGCGTTTCAATCCGCAATCATTGAAACACTAAAAACTGCCGGCATGCTCTATGTAATCATTATCGGCGCGTTTGTTTTTAGTACATTTATTGCCGCGTCTGGGTTAGCGGGAAGCATTTCCGACTTAGTCTTAGGCGGTGGAGATCAACCATCGCAATTACGCATTATTCTCGGCGTGATGTTAGTTTATTTTATTCTCGGAATGTTTTTGGATGGCATGGCGATGATGGCGTTAACCATTCCGGTGTTCTTTCCGATTATTCAAGCGGCGGGCATCAATGGAATTTGGTTTGGTATTTTACTGGTTCGCGCTATTGAGATTGCCCTTATCACCCCGCCGGTGGGGATGAATGTTTTCGTTATCCATGGCATCAGTAAAGACATTCCGTTAAAAACCATTTTTGCCGGTGTTATACCTTTTCTGATAGCCGACTTTTTACATTTAGCACTATTGATCGCATTACCCATTGTTGTACTTGTACTGCCTAATCTTATGTAGCGCTTCTTGTGTACTGAGCAAATCGTATTTCGTTAGCGAATCCCAAAAGATTTTATAACAGACCTGTTTTAGATTTAAAAACTAAGGCCCGGAAAAATGAACGACACTTTACTCGAGCCCATTCAAAGTATTATAAACGACAGACGCTCTCAGGCTCGGAAATGGAAATCTAAAGGCGGCAAAGTAGTTGGCTATTTGTCGAATAATATTCCTTTAGAGTTAATTGAAGCGGCAGGCATGATGCCCTTCCATTTAAATGGAGACCCAAAGCAAAATACAGAACACGCGGACGAGTTCATGGAGCCGGCTTTCGACCCCATTACCCGCGTTATTTTTGACTCTTTACTAAAAGGCGATTTCGACTTTGTCGATTTAATCCTTCTGCCTCGCTCTAACGACGCTCAGCAACGCCTGTACTATTATATTTGCGAAATTCAACGAAAACATCCTCACTACAAACTACCGCCCGTTTTCCTTGTTGATTTACTGAGTTCTCCTCGGGCGACAACTGAAAAACATAATCTTTTAAAGTTCAAAGAATTTCTGACTTTTCTGGAATCATTTACCGAGTCGGTAATTGATGAACAAAAAATTAGTGCTGCGATAAAGTCTTACAACCTGGTTCGAAATCAATTACGAGAATTTAACCACTATCGTGCTGATCCAAACTCGGCCCTATCTAGTTTAGATGCCTATCACATCTATAGCGCCACCCAATGTTTAACTGTTGAAGATCTCACGCAAGCATTAACCAAAATTCTCGCAGCGATCGAAGAAAAGCTAAAACAGAAAACCAGAGATGACTTGGAAGTTGGTACAAAAAAACGTTTTATACTTGCGGGAAATGGCGTCGATCATCCAGATCTTCACCGTTTTCTCGATAGTTTAGGCGCAACGGTTGCTGGCGATTATCACAGCTACGGCAACCATTTCTTGGTTACCCAAATTAACGAAGAAATAGATCCGCTTGAAGCAATCACTCAGCATTATTACCGTGATACAAAAAGTTCTCGCAGCTTTAATTTCGATCCGGAAGAGATTGTGCGATTCGCCAAGCAACAGAACGCCTCAGGTATTCTCTTTCATTATTTAAAGAAAGAGGAAGCGATAACTTGGCTCTATCCCAAACAACAGTTAGCGGCAAAAGAACATGGCCTAAAGGTCGTGATGCTACCCGAGCAGGATTACGAAACCAAAACCGATGTTATGCAACCATTACTCCAAGACTTTATTGATTCATTATGAATAGTTCAAATACTACACCAGGGATGTTAAGCGGCTATCGTGTGTTAGATCTTAGCGATCATCGCGGATTTGCCTGCGCTAAATTTCTAGCCTCAATGGGCGCGGAAGTCATAAAGATCGACTCACCAAAAATAAAAGATGCGCCAGATGAGACCAAGACAGAAAAAACCAAGAATCAGCTTTGGCGATTAAGAAACTTAGGCAAAAAAAGTATTACCCTCGATCTAGACTCTGATACTGGCATTGAGATTTTTAAGGATTTAGTGGCGAAGAGCGATTTTATTATTGAAACATTCCAGCCCGGAACACTCGCCGACAAAAACATTGGCTATGAACAACTAAAAGCCATTAATGAAAAAATTATTCTTGTTTCAATCACGCCTTTCGGTCAAACCGGACCTTACAAAGATTATAAAGGTGGAGAGTTAATATCATCCGCTATGGGCGGCACCTTGGATACTTGCGGTTATCCAGATGATACTCCCGTACTCGAAGCCTTAGACGCCTGTAGTTTTCATGCCGCAGCAGCTGCTGGTTTCGGCGCAATGCTCGCTCATCGAGAACGTGGAATCTCAGGTCTTGGACAACACGTCGATTGCTCTATTCAAGAAGTAGCAGCTAGCCGCAACACTAACAACTTAATTGCTTACCAATTTGACAAAAGAAAATTAGATCGTTCAGGCAACAAAGTTCGCTTTGGTCTCGCGAATGTTCGCGTCGTCTGGGAGCTCGCGGATGGCTATTGTTTCCACAGCATTATGACCGGAAAATTTGGCGCCCCTGCAAACTCAGCGTTATCCAAATGGATGAGCGACGAAGGTTTCGACAACCCGATGGCAAATGTTGATTGGGAAAAATATGATCGCAGCGCACTCGACGCTGATACCCGCTTAAGCTGGGAAGCCGCGATTCACAAGTTTTTTATCTCTAAAACGAAACAGGATATTGCAAACGAAGGTAAGGAACGAGGAATACGAGCAACAATTGCCAATGCCCCC
>JBOEGA010000135.1:0-11312 GCA_050633205.1 Methyloligellaceae bacterium
TTCTTTGGCGAAAGCATGTTCTCCTTCAAAAGAGATGCAAGCAAAGTCGCCTTGATATACCTTATTGCCAGGTTGAAATACGGTGGTTTCCACCTGCTGGATACTCAGTTTGTAACAGACCATTTGCGTACTTTTGGGGCCAGAGAAGTCAGTAGAGATGACTTTCAGCGATTATTGGAACGCGCATTATCCTGCAAATCAGATTTTCTGGCATTATCGTCAGATGTACCGCCATCATCTGTTTTGCAATTAGTTAGCCAGACATCAAATACCGGATGCTCTACCCCGTGAAGTCCCGGACTTTGTGCAAACATCCACCCTGTAAACAGCTTGTCTACAGAACCGTCCAGTTTAATTTCCCGAACTTCCACAAAAGAGGAAGTAAGAGGCGGCTCTGTGGGAGGACGTGTATAGCATACCCGTGGCGTAATTTTCAGTGACCCGAAAACCTGCGTATCTCCAAGCCTGATCTCAATGGTTGAAATTCTCGCTGTAACTTTATCCAGAGCTGCAAAAACAGCAATATCATTCTCGATTTTTTCAGCCCTGACAGAGTTACCTGAAACAAGCAGATATAAAATCACCACAGCTAAAAAAGAAAAGTAACTCCGTGCAGTGGCAGACATCATATTTTGTATTCTGTTCTTATTGAATGCACGCTTTTGCACAAAACTGCTCCTGTATCTGATACTGTCAAGCACTGTAGATACCACTATCAGGAGCAATTGAAAAGCTTATGAATTTTAGATTTTCAGCAATCCCCGCCAAAATAGACTATTCAAAATGAGCAGCAAAGCAGAAGCCGGTAAGTAAAACCGGACAACCACCTGAAAGAGAAGCGCACTGCGTCCCCTGCAGCGTCTCTCCATTTTACGGCCGGAAGGAAGATGACTGTTAATTCCGGACCGTATCTGTTTGCTGTTAGAATAGTCTCAAGACGTTCTGATCTGCCTGAGAAGCCAGAGATAGAGCAGTCGAGGACAATTGCTGTCTGGTTTGCAATGCCAGAAGGTTTGCACCTTCTTCGTTGGTATCTGCCAGTGTCAGATTTGCAGCACCAGTTTCCAGAACATTGATCAGTTCTTTTGTGAAATCCTGACGTGTTTCCACCACCGAAAGGTTTGAACCAAATTTTGATGCCTGGGAACGAAGTGTATTCGTTGCTGTATCCAGCTCAGCCAAAGCATCATTGATATTAATATCAAGCTGGAACGTGTTATCTGACGTGGTAATTCCCAATCCGGCTGCATCGAAAGTAACGCCCGAGATGCCAAGAGAGGAAGTTCCGTCTTCATTAAAAGTCGCAGTCAGTGAATCACCTGCCAACAGGTTCACACCATTATAACCGGCATCAATAGAGAGCTCATTAATCTGCGTACGCAGTTCATCAAACTGGGCCGCAAAATTTGCTCTGTCTGTATTTGAAGATGCGACAGTCGGATCAATACGCCCGGCTGACAGATTAACTGCATCCAGCTCCGCCGTGTCACCACCTATTGTAAACGACTCTGAACTGCTTGTTGCATCAACTTGCAACTGGTTAGATGAGTAAGATGCAGACAGGCCACTGATAGAATTAATAGCTGATAGTAATTCTGCCCGGTTACTGACTTCATTTGCAGAGTCATCAGTACCAAAACTGATTGTATTAACAGTCCCTGTTCCTATCTGGAAGGTCAGGTCACCTGTTAAACCACTGAAATCTGAGTTACTTGGCTCAATAGTACGGGCAGTTGTCGTACCCTCACCAACGCTGGTAAAGCCCAGATCTGCTACAACACCCGCATCGCTGCCGGTAATAACAATATCACTGGTCGTATCACCCGCTGTAATCTGAATATTACCACCAGACAATACTGCAGTTGCGCCAGTCGCATTACTGATAGCATTAAGTAAATCTGTTACGGTCGCATCATCACCGCCACCGTCAGCATTATCAACACCCAGGATATCTATCGAAATATCATTCGTGCCACTTGGAGTCGTATCTGTATCAAACTCGATTGTATAGGCAGCGTTTGAACCCACCTGAATTGTAAGCGTATCACCGGCAGTGATATTGGCAAGAGTATCAAGCTCGGTATTGGCTGTTAAAGCCAGGCCAGTACCAAGAGCAACAGCAGCAGCATCTGCAGCTATGGTTGCTGTACCAGTCACCGTCGCTGCTGTTGTTGTTGACCCTGCACTTTGTAGAGCCTGCCTTGCTGTTGCTTCAGCGGCTTCCACGAGATTTGTAATTGCGGTAATACCTTCATCAGCAGCACGAAGCGTTTGAACCGCGTTACCAACAAAGTCCTGCAACCTGTTAAGGTCACTTGCCCTGTTATTGAGTGCTGATGCTGTAAAGAAAGCTGTCGGGTCATCCAGAGCGCTGTTCACCTTCAACCCCGTCGCCAGTCGCTCCTGAGTTGAACCAAGCAAATCAGCAGTTTTCTGTAGAGAGAGGAGGTTATTTCTAACCGCACTCGAGAGTGTAATATCTGAACCCATGACAATAGCCTTATTCTAAGGTACTAAACCAAGTTACTGTACGTTTTCTGTACAGGTCCAATCTAACCCCAGCTCAACTAAAATATTCTTAAATCAATACAGACAATTGTAACTAAACGCCTTTTACAGACACCATTTGAGGTGAAATCAAAAGCAGGGTTAACAATTCCCTGAGTTAATAGTGAAATATTTAAATAAACCCCGCCTCTGAACGAACAACAGAAATACGCCGCTGACACAGCGTGCAGCTGAAACAATGGATAATAGTGAAAAGAATTGAAGCCACAGATATTCAAAGCTGTGGCTTCCAGGTAGGAGGTTCGTTATTAGAATAATCTCAGAACGTTCTGGTCTGCCTGAGAAGCCAGAGATAGTGCTGTCGATGACAACTGCTGTCTGGTTTGCAAAGCAAGAAGGTTAGCACCCTCTTCGTTGGTATCAGCCAGTGTCAGATTAGCTGCACCAGTCTCCAGAACATTGATAAGCTCTTTTGTGAAATCCTGGCGGGTTTCCACCACTGAAAGGTTTGAACCAAACTTGGTAGCCTGGGAACGAAGTGTATTCGTTGCAGTATCAAGTTCAGTCAGAGCATTATTAATATCCAGATCAAGCTGAAAGTTATTATCAGCTGTCGAAATGCCCAACCCGCTAGCATCAAAGGTCACGCCAGAGATACCGAGTGAAGATGTTCCATCCTCGTTGAATGTAACAGTAAGAGAGTCACCAGCCAGAAGGTTTACACCGTTGTAACCTGCATCAACAGATAGCTCATTAATCTGGGTGCGTAACTCATCAAACTGGGCAGCAAAATTAGATCTGTCAGTATTGGTAGATTCTACACCTGGATTAACAAGACCCGCAGTCAGATTAACAGCAGCAAGCTCGGCAGTATCTCCACCAACAGTAAAGGAAGAAGTTGTATCTGTAGATTCAACAGACAGAATATTAGACGAATAAGACGCTGATAATCCTGTAATGCTGTTGATTTCTGCCAGTAACTCTGCCCGGTTACTGACTTCATTTGCAGAGTCATCAGTACCAAAGCTGATTGTATTAACAGTTCCCGTGCCTATCTGGAATGTCAGATCACCGGTTAAACCACTGAAGTCAGAGTTGCTTGGCTCAATGGTACGTGCAGTTGTTGAACCTTCACCAACACTGGTAAAGCCCAGGTCTGCCACAACACCCGCATCACTACCGGTAATAAGGATATCACTGGTTGTATCTCCGGCTGTAATCTGAATATTACCACCTGATAATACTGCAGTTGCTCCGGTCGCATTACTTATAGCATTAAGAAGATCAGTAACAGTCGCGTCATCGCCACCGCCATCTGCATCGTTCGCACCCAAAATATCTATCGAAATATCATTCGTGCCACTTGGGGTCGTATCTGTATCAAACTCGATTGTATAGGAAGCATTTGCGCCAACCTGAATGGTAAGCGTATCACCGGCAGTGATATTCGCCAGAGTATCCAGCTCTGTATTGGCTGTTAAAGCCAGGCCAGTACCAAGTGCAACAGCAGCTGCATCTGCAGCTATAGTCGCGGTACCGGTAGCTGTGGAAGCTGTTTGCGTAGAACCAGCGCTTTGTAATGCTTGTCTCGCAGTTGCTTCTGCAGCTTCCACAAGATTAGTAATTGCGGTAATACCTTCATCAGCAGCACGAAGCGTTTGTACGGCATTGCCAACAAAGTCCTGCAACCTGTCAAGATCACTTGCCCGGTTATTCAGTGCTGAGGCTGTAAAGAAAGCTGTTGGGTCATCTAATGCACTATTTACTTTCAAACCCGTGGCTAGACGCTCCTGAGTTGCACCTAGCAGATCAGCAGTTTTTTGCAAAGAGAGAAGGTTATTTCTAACCGCACTCGATAGAGTGATATCTGAACCCATAACAATGCCTTATTCTAAGGTACTCTACAATTAGTGCTTTTCTGCACATGAGTATTTAGACACAGCACAAATAAAATTATATTAACTCACGGAAATATATCCACTAATATTAGTTATTGCCTAATAAAACATTAAATTCAATAATAAAAATTGAATAAAATCAGACCATACCGAATGTATCCACACTGGTTTTACTGCTCTTTTTTACAGAACTTACTTTTCCCTCAAGAAATTCTATAATAATCTTTGCTATATTCTTTTCCGTTGCTTTCTCGATACCTTCCAGACCCGGTGAAGAATTAACCTCGAGAACCAGCGGCCCTTCTTCAGTTTGCAATAGATCAACCCCGGCAACTGAAAGACCCATAGCCTTTGCAGCCTTAACTGCTACCGATCGCTCCTGCTTGGTAAGTGTTACAGTTTCTGCAACACCACCTCTGTGCAAATTTGAGCGGAATTCACCTGGTTGTGCACTCCTCTTAATGGCTCCAACGACCCTGGCTCCAACAACAAAGCATCTGATATCAGTCCCTGCCGACTCCTGAATAAAGTCCTGAACCAGAAAATGTGCCTCCAGATTTCGAAATGCATCAATAAGAGACTCCGCCGCCTTGCCTGTTTCAGCAAGAACAACCCCTTTCCCCTGAGTACTCTCCAGAAGCTTAACAACCACGGGTGCCTGCCCGGCAATGTTAATAAGATCTTTGGTATCCTTGGGGGAGTTTGCAAATGCGGTAGGAGGCATTGCAATACGATGGCTTGCCAGCAACTGATGGGCATATAGCTTGTCTCTTGATACACCAATTGAATGAGCTGAATTCAGAATATAGGATCCCATCATCTCAAATTGCCGCAAAACTGCCATGCCATAGAAGGTCATACTTGCCCCGATGCGGGGGATTACAGCATCGTAGAACGGTAATATATCACCATCGTAATGTACTTCCGGCTTGACCGCATTGATGGACATATAACACCGCTTGGTATCAACGACTTCAATAATATGCTCCCGCTCAATCCCCGCAGCCAGAAGCTTCTGGCTGGAATAATTATCAGGCTCCCGCGTCAACAGAGCAATCCGAAGTGGCCTTCGTACAGGTTTGCGCCTCGGGATATGCTTATATAAGTCATAAGAAAGATTACTTTGCTGGAACCTTGAAGCCGGAAGAACAAATATATCATCCTGAATGGATGAACGCCCCAGAAGCATCCTGAAGTTCATATTCTCCCGATTTGTAAGAGAAACCTCAATATCCCAGGTTTTTTCACCAATGGTAACAGGCGTTTTAATAATATAACGAAGCTCGGTTTCCCCATTCGAACTCATAATATTCCGTCTGTCAGAAACAGGAGCAGAACATATAATTTCCAGAGAAGGGTCTTCTGGTATTGGCTGTATTGTAAAGCGCACCTGTGGCTTATCAACCGGACCAAAAGGTTCTACAGCCATGGCATGCAAAGCAGATGTCTTTGCTCCGGTGTCAACCTTTGCCCGAATGGCAGGCAACCCCAGCCTGGGTAAAGCCAGCCATTCTTCCCACCCAAGGCTAAAACCTGATTCATACGCAGTCATGATAATGCCCTCTGTAAACCCTGTACCTCAAATGCAGACAAAAAACCTGTCGGCCAGGTCAGTCAGCATTTGAAGCAAATGAAAGATACGAAACCATGACAGCAGACAATTTCTGTTTTATATCGGGATTTAAGCAGCTTCTTCTTTTTGTGTTTTTTCTACAGCAGCAATCCAATCCAGAACTTCGGTAATATCTGGTGCATTACTATTACGAAGAATACGCTTTCCCTTACTGGTTTCAACATAATCCGTTAAGCGAGCAAGCAGATCCTCAGGCTTGGCTTTTTGTAAAGCCTCAACAGTTCGGCAGTCTACAGCAACAAGAAGCTGGGCATCGTGCCCCCATAATCCGGGCACTTCAGTCACAAGCCGTGCCTGATCCTGCCAGTCTTTAATCTTCTGTGGCGTTATATACCCAAGATTTAAAGTGTCTGAAACTTCCTCGCAATTGGCTTTAAGTAGATCATCTACGGTATTGATTCCAGCACGATTTAACCGTGACGCTGTCTTTTTGCCAATAGAGGGCGCTTTCTCAACAGGTTCAGAAATGCTCAATGTAGTACGAAGCTTTGACGGCACCACGCTACCACTTTTTTCAACAGAACGGCGAGCTTTCTCTTTTGCAGCAGAAGACTGATCAAACTCACGCATTTGCTGAGCCATGGATTTAAGATTTTTTAATGCATCAGCCAGAGACCCGGGTGCTTTCGGATCCAGAACCTCTTCTTTATAAAGATCTCTAACCAGACGGTCATCTTCAGGAAGGTACTTCTCAACCTTCCCCGTTTTCTCAAATTCTTCATACATATTGAGCACAAGTTTACGTTCTGCACTGTCTTCCAGTTTATTTGTAACCCATCGAACAGGCATTTTAAGACCGGCAAATATTTGATTTATTGTCAAATTAACATGAGGAGGAATAACCGCAGCCTCCTGAAATGCGCGATCCAGTATCCCGGCAAACCCGGTTGCCGCGTAAATAATCAATTCAGCAAGTATTTTTCTGCTGTCTTCATTCAACCCTTCAGGTGGATTTTTTGAACCCGCTTTAAAGTCATAGCTGTCAACCAGTACTTCATAATGTGCGCGGGCTTTTATTGCTCCTTTTCGCACAAGACGCTCAAGCCAGTCATACTCATCCTCATGAGAAACCTTAACATCAGAGAATTCTTCTTCCCCCAGACTGCGCAGCTCCTCATAAGATTTTGAGATACTCCATTCAAAAGCACGGTGAATGTTATTTTCAGCTTCCGATTGAGCCGTATGAAGAGGTTGTATCGGATCGGTATAATAATGACTTAAAACCCCCGCATCATAGGCAGCCTGAGACCAGTCTTTAGCCTTGAGAGAAGCAACAAGCTTTTCATACCAGACAAATGCCTTATCATCTGCTCCCCCCCAGAATTCATCTTCCACATGCAGAACATGGTTGGAAAAATCCCGGAACTCTTTATCCGGAGCTTTGGAACCTTCTATATATTTGGCGGCATGCTTAAGTAACAGGTCCCTCCACCGGTCACTATAGTCATTTTTCATCAGAAGTAAGGAGTCCATCGCCAGCTTATGATGGGTTCCAGAGCAGTGCGCAGCGCAAATTATGCGAAAAGCTAATGTCATCCTGTTACTACCCCCCGATAGTTTATCAATGCACTTGTTCGATTAATTCAGTGAACAGCATTAAAAACTGCTGTCTCATGCAAATAAAGATAAGAAGATAAATGACTCGCTCCATTTAGACAAAAGACCTGTGCATCTTATCAACAGGGCCGATTATGGGTAACAAAGCGAATTCAATCAAAACGTTAAAACTATAATAAGGGCATCAGCAAAGCCGCTCTTCCTAAAAATGCAACAATTCTCCCCATCCCCTGTGATTGCCTGCCTCCTTAATACCCAAAACATTTTTACGACACAGTGAGGTAAAGTCCCTTCTGAACAGAAAAGTCCATTCAGTCAGCGTTTTTCGCCAAAATAAAAAAAATATCACTTCGCATTAAGCCTCACTACGTCTATGGTATTAACTATATTGAACCGGGAAAATCAGTAGCTCTACGGATATGCAGGCCGACAATAGATTTATTTGTCATTCCGTACGTATAAGCCAGATTCTCTCGCTTTAATCAGTCCGAAAAAAATAATATTTGAAAATCGGACATATAAAAATGAGGTCACGTTCGGGCACGTTGCGCCGGGAACAGTTTGCGTAGGTTGGAAGTTATGGGAATTACAATCACTTTAATGAATGCCAAAGGGGGCGTAGGCAAATCGACTATTGCGGTTGCTGTACCTGAGGTTCTGTCTACATTCTATCATCAGAATGTATTGATCATCGATTCTGACTCTCAGATGAGTTCCAGTTTTATGACCCAGTCACCTCATGCACTTGTACAGCGTCAGGTAGATGAATTGACTTTGCTTAACTATTTGGAAAAATCGCTAATCAGCAAAAGAGCCCTGCCCTGGCAACCTTTTGTAGTTGATGATGTTTCTGATGTCGATGATGCGCATGGCGTTTCCCTGTTTCAGGGACATCTGGAGCTTATGCTTTTCGAACGCGCTCTTTCTGAAAAACAACTATATAAAGACATCCGCGATATCATCAGAACCCTGCTCGACAGCCTGAAACAGCGCTATGATGTTGTTATTATTGACTGCCCTCCAGGTATTTCTGTATTGACAGAAGCTTGGTTAAGAGAAGCAGACTATTACATCTCTCCTGTTAAACCGGACTTTCTCTCTCTCAGTGGCCTGCAGATGCTCAAATCATTCCAGAACCGGGATCCAAACATGGGCTTTGCTAAAAATCTCGGCGCTCTGGTGAATATGAAAGATCCTCGTTCTCTTAATGATGATTTTTTCCATGAGCACTTGAAAGAGGACAGCGACAACTATTGCTTTGAAACCGTGGTACCCGTTTCTGTTCCTTTGAAAAATGCCTCTCAGTATTTTCCTGAACAAAGATCTTACCCGGCCAAATATCCTGGCGAAGTGGGACGTGCTTTAAAAGCTCTCACAGAAGAAATCCTTCAAAGAGTTTCCTATCACAGCAACCAGAATATAGGCCAGGAATCCAACACAGGTTAATAGATACCTGCCTTAATTAGGACAGTATAGATAATGCAGCTGTAATTCTGGACTTTACGGCTGTATTATCTGGAATTTTCAACACCTGAATTGCCATTATTGCCTTTCCCGTCATTCTGCTCTTGAACTATTTCTTCACTCATGTCACCAAATTAAAGAAAATAGTTGTTAGATTCGTGTTGCTTAAACTGTACTTCTGATGGTGTTGCAATAGAGTCTTTTCTCAATGTATGGATTGCATGATGGACATACGCTCCATAGATTATCCGGATAGCGTCACAATACTTTAAAGAGGGTTAAGTATATGAATCAGCAAAGGAGGAGTGCCATTTCCAATACCGAGGTTCAGTATACCGCTGCAGATATCGAGGTACTTGAGGGCCTGGAACCTGTAAGGCGCAGACCTGGTATGTACATTGGTGGAACCGATGAAAAGGCATTACACCACCTGTTTGCAGAAGTCATAGATAACTCTATGGATGAAGCTGTTGCTGGTCATGCTGACTGGATTGAAGTCTCTCTGACAGAAGATGGATATCTCACAGTTGCCGACAATGGCCGTGGCATTCCGGTTGACCCTCATCCGAAATTTAAAAACAAATCAGCTTTGGAAGTGATTATGACAACACTTCACGCTGGTGGTAAATTCGATTCAAAAGTCTATGAAACATCAGGGGGCCTTCATGGTGTTGGTGTTTCTGTAGTAAATGCCCTGTCAGAAACCCTGGAAGTTGAGGTCGCTCGTGGACAAAAATTATACCGTCAGGTCTTTCACCAGGGTACACCTGCTGCACCGTTAAAACAGGTTGGCACGGCTAAAAACCGGCGCGGAACCAAAGTACGCTTTAAGCCGGATGCGACCATTTTCAAGGGATCAGCTACATTCTCCCCGGCTCGCCTGATGAAAATGGCACGCTCAAAAGCATATCTTTTTGGTGGCGTGGAAATCCGCTGGTCCTGTGATGAGAGCCTGATCGGTCCGAAAGACACAACTCCAACATCTGCCGTTTTTCACTTCCCTGGTGGGTTACGTGACTTCCTTGAAAGCCGCATTGAGAACAATGCCCGTATCACAAAAGACATTTTTGCCGGAAAAATAGACCGTGAAGGCGGACATGGCTCCCTTGAATGGGCTATAACGTGGATAGGTGATGCAGACGGCTTTCTCAGCTCATACTGTAATACAGTCCCGACACCGGAAGGCGGAACACATGAAGCTGGTTTTCGGGCAGCCTTGAACAAAGGCCTCAAAGCCTATGGCGAACTGACAAACAATAAAAAAGCGGCCCAGATTAATGCTGATGATGTTTTGACCATGGCAGCAGGGATGTTATCTGTATTTATCCGCGAACCTGAATTTCAGGGGCAGACAAAGGATAAACTCGCAACCACTGAAGCAACAAGAATAGTAGAAAATACCGTTCGGGACGTATTTGACCATTGGCTTACCGCAAACCCAAATCAGGCTACTCAGCTACTGGAATGGGTTATCGAGCGATCTGAAGAACGCCTTCGCAGAAGGCGTGAAAAGGAAGTCAGCCGTAAAACAGCAGTTCGCAAGCTTCGCCTGCCTGGTAAACTCTGGGATTGCTCTGTTTCAGCCATGAGTGGCACTGAAATATTCATAGTGGAGGGTGATAGTGCGGGAGGTTCGGCTAAACAGGCCCGAAACCGTAAAAATCAGGCCATCCTTCCTCTGCGGGGAAAAATATTGAATGTTGCCAATGCGAGCGCAGGTAAGCTCGCCCAAAACCAGCTTTTATCAGATCTGACCCAGGCTCTGGGGTGCGGAAATGGTGCAGGTTACAATGGCGATGACCTAAGATACGAAAAAGTCATCATCATGACTGACGCGGATGTCGATGGCGCGCATATCGCGGCCCTTCTGATGACGTTCTTCTTCACCCAGATGCGCCCGATGATCGACGCCGGGCACCTCTACCTCGCCTGCCCGCCCCTGTTCCGGCTGACGCAAGGGCCGCGCCGTATCTATGCGCTGGACGAGCGCGAGCGCGACGAATGGCTGGAAAAAGGGCTGGGCGGCAAAGGCAAGATCGACGTCTCCCGCTTCAAGGGCCTCGGGGAAATGGACGCCAAGGACCTGAAAGAAACCACCATGGATCCGGGCAGCCGCAAACTGATCCGCGTGACCATAGACGAGGACGAACCCGGCGAAACCGGCGATCTGGTCGAACGGCTGATGGGCAAGAAACCGGAAAAGCGGTTCCAATACATCCAGGAAAACGCCCGGTTTGTTGAGGAGTTGGATG
>JBOEGA010000136.1:0-9254 GCA_050633205.1 Methyloligellaceae bacterium
GCAGAAGGCTATGGCCCGCGAGCTTGAGTGGATACGATCCAGTCCAAAAGCCCGTCAGACCAAATCAAAAGCGCGTATCAAGGCTTATGAGGAACTGGTTGAGAATGCTGCACGAGAAGATGTGGGACGTGCACAGATACAGATCCCGGTTGGACCGCGCCTTGGTGGTGTTGTTATCGAAGCTGAAGGCGTTACCAAAGGATTTGATGACCGTCTGCTGATTGATGATCTGACATTCAAACTTCCTCCGGGTGGTATTGTTGGTGTTATCGGTCCTAACGGTGCCGGTAAGACAACAATGTTCAAAATGGTTACCGGGCAGGAACAACCGGATTCTGGCAGTATTCGTATTGGTGAGACTGTGAAGGTTGGTTATGTGGACCAGTCTCGTGATTCGCTTGATGACAGCAAGACAGTCTGGGAAGAGATTTCCGGCGGGAATGATATTATCGAGCTTGGCAAACGCGAGATTCAGTCCAGAGCTTATGTGGGCTGGTTTAACTTTAAAGGTGGTGACCAGCAGAAGAAAGTCGGACTGCTTTCCGGTGGTGAGCGAAACCGTGTGCATCTGGCGAAGATGCTGAAGCAGGGTTCGAACTTACTGCTGCTCGATGAGCCGACCAACGATCTTGATACGGAAACATTGTCATCACTCGAAGCGGCTCTTGAGGATTTCCCGGGTTGTGCTGTGGTTATCTCCCACGACCGTTTCTTCCTGGACAGAATTGCGACGCATATTCTTGCCTTTGAAGGTGACAGCCATGTTGAGTGGTTTGAGGGGAACTTTGCGGATTATGAAGAGGATAAGAAGCGGCGTCTGGGTGATGCGGCTGTTGAACCTCACCGTATCAAGTTCAAGCGATTTGACAGAAGCTAGATTTTTGAGGATCAGAGCCTGTAAAAGGCTCTGATCCCAGATTTTTAATGTTTTCATTGTGTGAGGCACCCACCTGACGCCTGACTGACACAAGGAAAGCATGGTATTAACGGATTTCGTCGTCTCTAAGCTTCTTGAATACACCTACGCCGACAAAATATTCACTATTGATGGCTTCCAGGTAAGTTTCTTTCGCATCAATTCTTTTTGTGATCGGATTTGGCCAGTCATAGCTTACCCAACCTTTTCCGTTTGATTTCACCATTTTAATAAATGATCTGAATACGTATTTGTCGCGCTGGTCTTTACCTTCCATCTGGTTAATGCCTCTGAGAGACTGAAAGTAATGACCTGCAAGGTACCCATCCACGTGCCCAATAAAGGGGTAAAGGTCTTTGTTCTTCAGGTTGTTCGTTAATTTGTTGACTGCATCGAGAGTTTTCTGAGGGCCTATGGTTTGCCACATACGCTTGACTTTTTTAACAATTTCGACGGCTTCTTCTCTCGTTCCTCTTTTTACTACCTGAGCAGATACAGATACTGATAGTAGAGAGAGTATTAATCCTGCAATTGTGAGGCGCATTACTGCTGTCATTCTATTCTCCATTTGCTATCGGAACCGGGGATAAACCAACAGCACATTAGTCCATTTAATGTTTCATAGACAATAATAGTTTTTCTGCATTGCATTATTCTTTGGTATCGTAGTTGTGTACGTCATAACCACGGTTTTACTTTGTGAATTGATTATGCAGGTGACATTTCCCGATAAAGATTCTTAACGCACAGATATTTATTAATATATGCGACAATTTTAACTTAGATCGATCTCTGTCTTTATTTCTATTATCATTTCTGTACGGACAGGTCTTAATTGATTGCTGAAAGGGTAAACGGTTCAGGGCATTAGGTTCGTAGCCTAACTGGATTTTATCCATTCAGGAGCTTTTGAAAATGGTGTCGAAAAAATTCCCAACCAGAAGCTTTCGGCAATTCTTTCGGCTGTCGCGATGACAACCGGAGCTGCTTCAGGTGTGAATTGTTCGAAGGCTGTTTCGCGAAAAAGATCAAGCCAGATTTTGTAATCCTCAGATACAACATCTGGCAATTGTGCATGAGGCGGGAGTGGGCGGCCCTTATATTCTCCGGTTTTCTGAAGTACAGAGCGCCAGAATTTTTTCATTTTATCCAGATGTTCAGGCCAGTTATCGTTAATACGGGCATTAAATATGGGGCCAAGGCGCTCATTTGTGCGTATTTTATCGTAAAAAGAATCAACCAGAGCTGATATTTGTGAGGCAGTTATTGAAGGGTGGACTGGCACTCTTTCAATATTCGGGCGGATGTGTAAATCATCAGAATCCATGTTGGCCTCCATATGATTGCCAGATAGGTATTATTCTGTATATTTACATTGAGTATTCATATAAATAATCTGTCAAATGCGCACAGGAAACAAGAAAATTCTCATATTTGACCGGGAACAGTGATTATTAATCATGTCAGATAAAATCAATACCGATCAGAAAAATAATAATAAACCTGATAAAAAGGCCCGATTAGCGGCTGAATTGAGAGCTAACCTGCGAAAGCGCAAGGTTCAGATAAAATCTCAGAAGCAGGCTGGACAACAGTCTGCTGAAAACTCTGATTCATAACGCGACGAAATGGAAGGTGATTGGTGAACTGGTGTTGTTGTAAGTTCTCCTATTCCCGGATAGAAAAAAGAAACAAAAATATCTCATACGCAACAGGTGGAATAATTAATGGATAGAATAAAAGTTGAGGGTGGCCAAAGGCTTGAGGGTACTATTTCGATCAGTGGTGCGAAAAATGCGACATTACCACTGATGATTGCCAGTCTTCTTACGCCGGATACACTGACGCTGAAATGTGTTCCCAATCTTGCTGATGTGATGTTACTGGGGCGTATCCTTCGAAATCACGGGGTTGATGTTGGTGTTGACGGGAAGCGTCCGGGCAGTAAAGGGCAGGGCGAAACATTCCATCTGACAGCCAGAGATATTGTTGATACGACAGCACCTTATGACCTTGTTTCGAGAATGCGTGCGAGTTTCTGGGTTCTTGGTCCATTACTGGGGCGTTGCCATGAAGCCAAAGTTTCACTTCCTGGTGGCTGCGCTATTGGTACGCGTCCGGTTGATATGCATCTGGCAGGCCTTAAAGCTCTCGGTGCAGAAATCGAGCTTGAAGGCGGGTATGTGATTGCCAAGGCTCCCGGTGGGCTTAAGGGCGCGCATGTAAACTTTGAAAAGGTTTCTGTTGGTGCAACCCATAATGTGCTGATGGCAGCAGTGCTTGCCAAGGGTGAATCCCTTATTGAAAATGCTGCAAAAGAACCTGAAGTTACTGATGTTGCCGAGTGCCTGGTTAAAATGGGTGCGAAGATTGATGGCATCGGCACTTCCAGACTGCATATTCAGGGTGTTGATAATCTTGAAGGTGCAACACATACGGTTCTGCCTGACCGCATTGAAGCAGGGACTTATGCGATGGCCGTTGCTGCAACTGGTGGAGATGTGTTTCTTGAAGGAGCCCGAGCTGACCTGTTGCAATCTGCTCTAGATACCTTAAAGGAAGCCGGTGTTACTATTGAAGAGCGTAACAATGGTATCAATGTTTCGCGCAATGGTGCTGCCCTGAAGCCGGTTGATATTGAAACCGAGCCATTTCCCGGCTTTCCTACAGACCTGCAGGCGCAGTTTATGGCTTTGATGGTAAAAGCTGATGGTGTTTCTGAAGTGCAGGAGACTATCTTTGAGAACAGGTTTATGCATGTTCAGGAACTTGCGCGACTTGGTGCTGATATCAGCCTGAACGGCGACAAGGCTACTATCAAGGGTGTAAATACTCTTCGGGGTGCTCAGGTCATGGCAACAGATCTGCGGGCATCCGTTTCACTGGTTATTGCGGGGCTTGTGGCTGAAGGTGAAACAATCATCAACCGGGTTTATCATCTGGATCGCGGATTTGAGCGTATCGAAGAGAAGCTTGGCGGGTGTGGTGCAAAGATTGAACGTTTGAGCTCCTGATTGCTGCTTTATAGAATTTGGCAGGAAACGAGTTATTTGGCCAGTTTGAGGGAAAACAGGACTAGCGCAGTTCTCCCTTACTGGTTATAAAGTAAAAAATTAACCAGATTCTGCAAGATTTTACATCATCATGACAGACTTAAAACTTATTGCGCTGGATAAAGAAGATCTGGAAATTATTTCCGCTCATTTGCAGGATGCTGTGATGCGTGTTGGAGATATTGCCTATCTGCCAAAGCAAAATAAATTTGCTGCACTCACTAACCGGTTTAACTGGGAAAAAGTGCATGCTGAGAAAAAACGATCCAGAAAAAAGTATGAACGCCGCCGCAGCGCATTGAGGATTGAACGGGTTTTAGGGGCCCAGATTCAGAATATTAATCTGCGTGATAAAGATGCTGTTCTTGAGCTGCTTGCTCTACAGTTTGAAGCGGGCGATGAGCCTGAGGGGAGCATCTCCCTGGTATTTGCCGGTGGTGGGGCGGTTAAGCTTTATGTCGAGTGTATTGAAGTAGAGCTTAATGACCTGGGTGCTGCCTGGGAAACAAAGAATATGCCGGAACATAGTGAAGATCTGAGTGAGAATTCATAAAAGCCTGTTGTTTCCTTACTATTATCTGCTGAGCCGGCCGTCTATATCTTACCAACCTGCGTTTTCAGTTTTAAGGCAGGTTAAAACTTAAGAAGTCATGTCTGTATGTGGAGGTTGCTATGACAGAAAGCCCTTCTGAAGAAACCAGTTCCAAACTGATTGAAATCACGCTGGATGAGAAGACAATAAAGAATACGAATGCTGATGTGGCGCATGAGCGGCAGGTTGCTATTTTTGATCTGCTCGATGAGAACTCCTTTGCTCTCGTTGATAAAGAGGCTGGTCCCTATATTCTGCATCTCGCGATTATAGAAAATCGTCTGGTGTTCAGCATAAATAATAAGGACAGCAATCATATAACTGACTTTATTCTGTCGCTGACCCCATTCAGGAAGCTGGTCAAGGATTATTTCCTTGTCTGTGAAAGCTATTTTGAGGCTATCAAATCAGCTCCTCCCAGCCGAATCGAGGCACTGGATATGGGTAGAAGAGGGCTTCATAATGAAGGAGCTCAGCTTCTTATTGATCGGCTGGATGGTAAAATCGAGATTGATTTTGATACTGGAAGGCGGTTGTTTACGCTGATTTGCGCTTTGCACTGGAAAGGATAAGTCCTCGTGTCAAGCTTGCCCGGAGCCGTATTATTTGCCTGTTCGATGAATGCAGTGCGCTCGCCTATGGCTTCCGGGTTATTCAAATCTATGGTCCAGAATAAAGTTTATGTGAAATCTGCAGGTGTGAGACCCGGTTCTGCTGATCATTTTGCTATAGAAGTGATGAATGAAATTGGTATTGATATTTCTGCACATGTGCCAAGAGCTATTGTAGATCTTCAGGATACGTCATTCGATTTTATTATTACCCTGACTCCTGAAGCACATCACCAGGCACTGGAGTTTACAAGGACTATGGCGGTTGAAGTTGAGTACTGGCCGACACTTGACCCTTCACTTACGACAGGAAGTCGTGATCAGATTTTATCTGCATACAGATCATGTCGGGATAGTCTTGCGCAGAAGATTGCAGCTCGTTTTCCTGTCTAATTCGTGAAAATCGGCTCCTGCAGGCGTCATACTTATGTCGATTTTGAGTTTTTTTTGGAGATAGTCTTTGTTGGGCAGGCATTTGCACCTTGACATCTATGCGTCAGCCACCTACCAAATTTTAACGTTTGTGCGGAGACAGGTTATCTGGCAGTGAAAATCTCTAATAGAGGTCTTTATTGTTCTGTTAAAAATAAAGAAACCAGTTTTAAGGAATTGAACCGGGCTCTGCAGTACTTATTCAATAGGAAAGAGAACATATGTCAAAAGAGGAGACCCTCAAGTTTGCCGGCGTCGTAGTTGAACTGTTGCCCAATGCTACCTTTAAGGTCAAGCTGGAAAACGATCACGAGATTATAGCGCATACGGCGGGTCGCATGAGGAAAAACAGAATTCGTGTATTGGCAGGGGACAAGGTTGAAGTTGAGATGACGCCGTATGACCTGACAAAAGGACGGATTGTATTCCGCTTTAAATAACAACAAATATCCATATCCCAATGTAATTTAGCGGAGTATCGGTATGGCGAAAGCCGGCAAAAAAGAACTGGCAGGACGCAGACTGGTATTAGCCAGTGCTTCCCCCCGTCGTCTGGCATTGTTGCAGCAGGCTGGTATCGAGCCGGATGCACTTCGCCCTGCGGGGATTGATGAAACCCCTAAAAAGGGTGAATTACCCCGTACGCTGGTTAAGAGGCTTGCACGTGAGAAAGCACATGCAGCACGAGAAACCCTTGTGAATGATGAAGGCTATGACAGTACTTTCGTTCTTGCAGCAGATACAACAGTTGCTGTTGGAAGACGAATAGTAACCAAGCCTGAGCTGGTTGATGAGGCTACAGCTGCATTACAGATGCTTTCCGGGCGCTCTCACAGGGTTTATACCGGTGTGGGCATGATCCTGCCTAATGGCGCTTACAGGCATCGCGTGGTTGAAACCAGAGTGCGATTCAAGCATTTAAGCAGTGAAGAGATGGACAGCTATCTGGCCTCCAGGGAGTGGCGTGGCAAAGCTGGCGGTTATGCTATCCAAGGGCTGGCGGGTTCCTTTGTACAGAAGCTGGTTGGCTCCTATACCAATGTTGTGGGCTTACCTTTGACAGAGGTTGTCAGCATGTTGCAGGGAGAAGGATTTCCTGTATTCTTTAACTGGTTGAAGCAGGCGGAGTTAGAGCAGGATTAAGTTATGTCATACAGACGGGCTGATAATGACAATATTTCTCATGCAGCAGAGGCTGCCAGTTCAGAAAGTGTCGAATCTGAAATGCAAAAGCGAAAATGCCCAATGTGTGATAAAATTACCGATAAGAAGTTCAGGCCTTTCTGTTCGAAGAGATGTGCAGATCTGGATTTAAGCAGGTGGCTGGATGGAAAATATGCGATTCCAGCTACTGAAGACGATGACGAAGATGGGGTAATCCCGTCACAGGAACTGGATTTTGAAAAAAAAATCAAAGAAATTGATTAAAGTTGCATGTTGAGACTCGACATCTTCGCAGGAATTTCTTATAAGCCAGTTCTCCGATGTTACTGACATCAAACGGGACCTACCCTTTGATCTAAAAGACAAGTTTCTTTCAGTAACAACGATATGCCCAGGTAGCTCAGTTGGTAGAGCAGCGGATTGAAAATCCGCGTGTCGGTGGTTCGATTCCGCCCCTGGGCACCACTGAAATTTCCCTTAAATTCAATGTGTTACTTCAAGTTTTCTCGAAGACTAGGGAAGATGGATTTTTGCTTTGGCTAACATATGGCTAACATTTTGTGGCGTATTTTTGCCATGATTTGAGTGATGTTGTCGTTCACGCTTTAATGTAATTGAAAACTAAAACAGGAACATTTCTGCTCCTGCCTCAATCCCGCACTTACGTTTTTTGAAGCATCTTTTTTAATGCGCTCAGCTCCAGCTTAATAGCGGGAAGCAGTTTGCCTCGTTGTGCCAGTGTTAGCTCGAGCGCAGAGAGTTTTTGCAGTACCTCCTCCGGTTTCAATCTGATTTTGAAATCCAGTTGGAAATTGACGTGGAGTTCGGTTTCCAGGCGCTTTAGCAGGCCTATCAGTTTGTGTAGACGGCAGTAGAGGGTGCTGCATGGCAGGATCATGTTGCCGGAGGTATATCTCGGCGTAATGGTCCCTGTGTCGTGATATTTGTCCTGTGCGCTGGCCGGGGTAGTGATGATTGATGCCAGTAGCAGTGCACCGAAGAGCGCTGAGGCTCGGTTGATGCCTGTAAACCGGGTATTATCCGGTCCAGTGTTCGCGTTATGGTAGCATTTTATTTTAAAAGTCTGTAGCTTGTCCTGAGCGTATTTAGTCATAACTGTCTCTCTTTGCTTAGGGAGTAACAGCCATCCGGATGACGTTTTTTACTCGTTGAATGATTTTTAATTTAATAGATTTGCTTCATGTCAGACATTCCCGATATGCCCCGAAAAACATCACCCCATAATCCCCCGAAAAGCACCGGTGTGGGAAAAGCGGTACTATATTTCAGGACTCTCACAAATCTTTCGCAGGAGAACTTTGCGCTTGCCTGCGGGGTTGGGAAGAATACGCTTTAGGAAATTGAACGGGGTAAAAGGCAGGAACCACATCCATCGACGATCAAGAAGATTGTTGACGGGTGCCGAAAGGAAGGGCTGGATGTTGATCTGGATAGTTTTAACGCCAAGGTTGCCGAGTTCCAGAAAAATGAAACCGCTGAAATCAATTATCGTGACACGCCATATAAAAAGGAGATCAATCAGAGCAAACAAGATCTTGCCTGTCTGATACCGTTTCTGCGTCCAGCGAAGCTTGTTGTTGCAGAAATTGCCAAAAGAAATGATGAGGTTCGTTTTTCGCGTGGCATGAGGAATATTCTGGAGCTTATAGAAGAGACTGCACAGGACAGTACTTCCCTTGATCTGGAAGACTTCAGTGATTTGATGAAACAACTGGATAGTTTTGTTCAGGAAGCCGATCGGAGAGATCTGAACAGGATTGGCAATATTCTGTCATTGAAGGATCTTCGTACAAAGCTATCCGGTTTTGAGGAAGAACTGGGCATTCTATACAAGGAGGCAAAAGACGGTCTGATACCAAATGAATGGCCGATTAAAAATGTAAAACATTCATCTCTGATTGATGATCTGTTTTCAGAGATAGAGGATCGCAAAAAATACCTCGCGCAGCTACATAGTTTTGAAAACAAAGACAGGGCAATCAGAACCCTCAGAAAGCTCGAAATCGAACTTGACCGCAATCCCCTCCACCTCAAAAACATAAACGCCATCCGCGCCCGTCTGGAAGAGTTGGATCGTGATATCTTCAAAGAACTTCTCATTTCCAGCCAGCTCCTGCTTGGTACCTATGCCGATCAGCTTGCACCGGGTTCAGTTTTTAGGGATGCGCGGGAGGCGCCGGAGATGGTTGTGGTTCCCGCTGGTACGTTTTTGATGGGCTCAGCGGATGGTAAAGGCTATTATGATGAACGTCCTCAGCACAAAGTCACGATTGCCGAGCCATTTGCCGTTGGCCGTTATCCAGTCACCTTTGAGGAATGGGACAACTACAGGCAACGCCACCCTGAAGCACATAATCCAGGTGACGAAGGCTGGGGACGAGGACGAAGACCTGTTATAAGGGGGTCATGGGATGATACCAGGGGCTTTCTGGGGTGGTTTGATGAATTTACAGATAAGTCATATC
>JBOEGA010000137.1:0-46566 GCA_050633205.1 Methyloligellaceae bacterium
TCAAGTCGGGGGATGACAGTGGGGAGGGGCGTTTTTTGTTAGAGAGGTGACAAGTTTTAGTGAGACGTCTCTGCATGCTTTCGCATTGCTGGAAGGACTCGAACCTTCTCTTACCAATGTAGTCCCACAGGCATTCACCTCATATTTTAGTGTGGCGACAAGGTTTTGACGAAACATTCATCGCACGCCTCTACCATCCCGGCTACATCTCCGTTTTACCGGAGAAGGCAGGAATTGAACCTGCGTTTTGCGACCCCTAATGTAGTTCCATCGGCATTCGCCACTATTCTATATACCTCACTTCTGTCATAGCCCGATCAAGTCGGGGGATCCAGTGGAGGGGGTGTGCTTCGCAGCACGATTTATTCAGGTGAGAGGACAAGGGTTACTTGTGACGGGACATGTTTTTAGATGTAGTCACAAATGCATTCCTCTCGGGAGAGTTTTGAGGGCAGGTGGACAAGCTTTTTGTATGTGATGCGGGCATCGTTAAGGATGTAATCACAAACTGCATTCCACCTGATTATTCTCAATTCTCTCAAAACCACTTACACAAAGCCATGGCGACAAAGTTTCTGGCGAAACGTTTTCCCGCTCTATCCTCTGAGCTACCGGTCCATAGATTTGGGGGACCGGGCGGGATTCGAACCCGCGTCCTGGCGATCTGAAGTCGATGTAGTTCCACCGGCATTCGCCATGACTTTGTGTAAGTGGTCTTTTCTTACTTGCCTTTCTATTCTTTCTTTCCTTCCCCCTTTGACGGGGGAAGTCCCGTAGCTTTAGCGGAGGGGATGGGGGTGGAGCGGCAAATACTGTGCCTGCTGCTCACCCCCATCCCCCTGCTTCGCAGGGTACTTCCCCCGTCAAGGGGGAAGAAAAGAGGGTCTTTTCTACAGTCGTATGCTTTCGATTTCGCCGACCCAGTGTTTTGGGGTCAGCTCGTCTTTTGCGAACTTTGAGATTGTATCGAATATGACGTCTGAGAAGCCGCCTATGTTCAAAATATCCTTTCGTTCTTTAGCCTGAGTTGTTCCGTAAGGTGCGATGTCTATACAGACCATTCTGGCATTGGGGTTACGGTTTTTAATTCGCTCCCACTGGACCATCACTTCTGTTACACCGCGCCTGTTGGCGTCGACCCAGGACTCGTTATCAGAGACCATGATCAGCAGATCAACTTTTGCGTTTTCACTGTTCAGCATAGTCAAAGGTGCGGAACAGTTTGTTCCTCCGCCGAAGCAGCTTTTCAGTTTCTCCGCGTTTGTCATGACGCTATCACGACCGTTCAGTTTCACGTTGACTACCTTATTCTCGAAAGGCAGTACCCGTGCGTTTCTGTTTTTACGCAACATTGCTGATGCGATCAGAGCTGCAACGTCCATGCAGGTAACGGCAGAGGATGAACCCTGACGGT
Source organism: Methyloligellaceae bacterium (assembly GCA_050633205.1). Taxonomy (GTDB): domain Bacteria; phylum Pseudomonadota; class Alphaproteobacteria; order Rhizobiales; family CBDHHC01; genus CBDHHC01. Next base: position 1,415 of record JBOEGA010000137.1, read on the forward strand.
AGCCAGTTACTGGCATCCCCATAGACCCGGAAACGTCTGGACATACGACGATGTTCCCTTCGATTTCCGGTACGTTATCGATTGCTATTTCCATAGCGTCCTGAAGAGCCTCGCGGATCTCGTTCGGGACATCAGCTCCGGCCATCATGTAGGCGACCATGAGCTGGTATGGGAATACGCGTGCTCTTTTCACTTCGTTTTTGTTACGCAGCTTATGTGCAATTGCCTTTACAAGTTTTTTGTCACTCAATACACCATGACGTGCAAACGTGTTCAGGTTCATGCGTGTCATATGCCATCCGCCACGTTCAGCGATACGCTTCCAGTGTTTCTGTGTCAGCGGCAGGGCTGTCAGCATCTGGAAAGGCAGGTCTGGCAAGTTGCCACCACCGTTTTCCTTAAAGCTGATATATTCCTGCACCGTTTTTGGCAGCAGCGAGATATCGCATGGTTTTCCGATGATCCAGGCGAAGAGAGCTTCTCTCTCCTTGCTTTCCGGTTTCGGGTGAACCATTTTGATTACGTCGGCCAATGATGGAGACTGTCCAACATAGGCTGCCATAATCGCTTTATCTGACGCTTCATTCAGCCATTCAGCGACACATTTCTTTGGTCTTGAACCCAGAGATTTTCGACCAACGGCACCTGAGCGCATTATCTGTACGAAGTTACGCAACATTTTACCGTTATCAATCACACCTTCGAAAGTGCGCACGAAATACTCCGGTCCAAGGACGCTCAAGCTCGCAACCAACAGGGCAGGCATATCTTTCATATATCCAGACTGCCTTGCGTAGATGGCCGCTTTTGCCAAAAATTCAGGATCAACTTTACCTGCAAGTTCAATCAATGTTTCAAGCTGGTCTTCGGCTTTTGCATAGAATGTATCGTTCAGGGTTCCTGTTACAATGAGCTGAGCCAGTTTATGGCGGTCGCTATATTTGTAAGCTCCAGAGCCGTGATGATTTCTGGCATCGGTACGTGGAAGCAATTTTCCGACCGTAGATGCGAACAGTGATTTGTTAGCCATGTCATCTTCCTCGTTATCGTCGCTTCAAAATCTTCCAGGACGTCGTTGCTTGTCCTGAAAGATGTAGAAACGACTTGCTTAGTGTTTTGCTTGAGCGCCTATCGTCAAACTTCTTGCCAACCACTATTACAAGGGCTGTGCCAAACTGAGTTGGGAATGCAGAAAAAATAGTTAATTCATTGTTTTAATTAAGTAATAAAAATTTTCTTGCGTTTTTCTGGAAATGTTGGAGAATTAGTATATGGAAATTTGATATATTATTATATCGTTATTTATAAAATTTTATAAGATTTGAATATGAAGAAAAAAGTTGCTATCGGGTTTTTGGGAACAACGAAGGATGCCGGTAAGGGTCCTGAGCGGTGGAAGAAGTGGCGGCCCACTATTTCGGTGTGTTCGCATGTTGATCTGCCGATTGATAAGTTGATTTTGTTGCGGGACAGTGTGAGGAACAGTCTTACTCGGCGGATTAAAGAAGATATTGCCGAGATTTCTCCTGATACGGAAGTGGTTGAGTATCTTGTGAACTTTAGAGATCCCTGGGATTTTGAAGAGGTTTATGGCGTTATTTATGACTTTGCCAAATCCTTTAAGTTTGACCGGGACAAGGAAGAGTATCTGATCAATATCACGACAGGTACGCATGTGGCGCAGATTTGTATGTATCTGTTGACCGAAGCGAATTATCTGCCGGGGAAGTTGTTGCAGGTTTCACCGCCAAAGGTCTGGGGGTCTGAAGATCCGGGCAGTTATTATATTATTGATCTCGATCTTTCACGTTATGACAAGCTTGCCCAGCGCTTTGCAAATGACCAGCAGGAAGCGACTTCTTTTCTAAAGTCCGGGATTGATACCAGGAATAAAGCGTTTAACCGGATGATTGATCAGATTGAGAAGGTGGCTATTCGTTCCAAGGCGCCGTTACTTTTGATGGGGCCGACAGGAGCTGGTAAGTCTCATCTGGCGAAGAGGGTATTTGAGTTAAAGCAGCACCGACATCAGGTTGAGGGGCAGTTTGTTGAGGTGAATTGTGCAACGCTGCGTGGGGATTCTGCAATGTCTGCCTTGTTCGGGCATGTGAAGGGGGCATTTACGGGTGCGCAATCTGATCGTCAAGGGCTATTGCGTCTTGCCAACAAAGGCATGTTGTTTCTCGATGAAATAGGGGAGCTTGGTCTTGATGAGCAGGCGATGATACTGCGTGCAATTGAAGAGGGGCTGTTTCTGCCTGTTGGGTCTGACAAGGATGTATCCAGCGAGTTTCAACTTATTGCGGGGACGAACCGGGATCTTTCCAAAGATGTGCGATCTGGGAAGTTTCGGGAAGATTTGCTGGCACGGCTAAATTTGTGGACGTTTAATCTTCCGGGGTTGAAAGACAGACGGGAGGATATTGAACCTAATCTGGATTTTGAGCTTGAGCGTTATGGGCGGGATGTCAGTGAGAATGTTATGATGAATGTTGAGGCGAGAAAAACATATCTAACATTTGCCAAATCGTCTGATGCTTTATGGTCGGCGAATTTTCGTGACCTTGGGGCTTCTGTTACACGGATGGCTGTTCTTGCTGAAGGTGGACGTATCAATACTGATAATGTTCAGGAAGAAATAGGCAGGCTTAAACTGTTCTGGAAAGAGGGAAGCAAGGACAGTAATCAGGATCTGCTTGCTTCTGTTCTGGGTGACAGAGTTGATGAGGTTGATCTTTTTGACCGGGCTCAGCTTGCGGATGTTATTCGCGTCTGCAAGAGCAGCAAGTCACTGAGTGAAGCCGGGCGCAAATTGTTTGCGGTATCAAGGGAAGCCAGGAAGACGAAGAATGATGCGGACCGGTTGCGCAAGTATCTTGGAAAGTTTGATCTGGCATGGGAGATGGTTTCGTCATCCTAACTGACTGCCTTTAACGGGTAAGTGAAAAGCATCAGATGGGTCAGGTTAAAAAGGAAATGGACTGCGATTGCCGCTTCCAGCCTGCCGGTTAGGTGATAGGCGGCTCCATAGGCGAGGCCCGCTATTGTTGCAAGACCCATATAAACTGGTCCTCCAGGGAAGTGGAGCAGACCGAACAGGATACTAACCAGAACCAGTGCTATTACAGGACCATGCCTAGTGTATTTGCGCAAAGTATCTGCGGCTGTCTGCTGCCATAACCCACGGAAAAAGGCCTCTTCCGCGATACAGGTAATCAGCAGGTTTGAGACTATCCAGACTAATAGTATTTCCGGGATTTTCGGAGCCCATGAGACTGCTCCCAGCTTAACGGCTATAGGGAAAGTAATCAGGATCAGTACTGCCAGTACGGTCGAAACTATCAGAAACGGGCTTTGCCGACTATCAGGTTTTGCGTTGCTGACAGCATATAACAGTGCCAGCCCGACAATGCCCTTATCAAAGTTCCAGTACAATGTGTAGGGAATGGCATCTTTAGTGACCTGGATGTTTTTAACTATCTGCAGGTTATTGAAGCCAGGCATGATGTGCATTGACATTGCTATAGCCAGAGCAGAAATCGCTACAAAGACCAGCCACCATATTGGCCGGTTTGATTTGCTTCTGTTTTGCGAAATAACTGCTGCACAAACTGCTAATGTGGCTATGGCAGGCAGTGCAGTCAGATCGATAATATTTGCAGCATAAGCCAGAGCGACAGAGGCAACACCTAGTACAGGGACAGTTATCTCTCTGAACCGCGTGCAAGATGCAATAATTGCAGCTGCCAGCAGCAGATAAGGTAAAGACTGCGTAAGTTCCGGAAAATATTGCAAAGTATTATCCTTATATAAAAAATGTATAGCCAGATTTTATGGAAATAAACTTATCATCTATTGTTTTTCTGGACTTGATTGGGGAAAAGATCACTATTCGGTTGGATTCTGCCGTTGTTAGGGCAATTATGCAATATTCCCATCCTTTTTTCACCATTTTTGCAGGCTACCGCTGCAAATGAATCATGAACTTATTGGATAGATCAGAAACAATTTTTTTAGAAAAATGGTTATGAAAAATTCTTTTATCAGACCTTTAAAAATCCTTGTCCTCGCGAGTGCGTTGCTTTTAGGAGCACTCGTTGCATTCAGCTTTTTATCACCTGTCATGTATATTGCTGACAGTATTTCCCATTTCAGACTGCACCTGACTATTCCGCTTATTATGGTTTCTATCCTTTTTCTCGCATATAGAAAATGGACGCGTGGCGGGATATTATTAGCGGTTGGGCTTGTGAGCCTTTTGACTGTTAACTTCTTTGCTGAAACTCAACCCAAAGTGCAGGCGGTTGAAAAGAATGACGGGATTACAGTTGTTCAGTTGAATTTATATTACTGGAATAAATCCCGTGAGAAGGTTACTGAACTTTTCAGGAAACAGAATGCTGATGTAATTGTCCTGCAGGAGGTTTCCAAATATACCCAGACTATTCTGGAAGATCTTAAACAGGATTACCCGCACCGAATTATCTGCCCTTACTCTAACGAAGGGGCTGTGGCTGTATTATCCCGTTTCCCCAAAGTAGAAGGGGATGCAACAGGGTGCGCTGTGCGGATGGGGCTGGCGTGGTTACGGGTTTCTGTCAATGGCAGGCCTGTCAGTGTTGCCTCAATTCATCTCGACTGGCCTTATCCGTTTGACCAGAATAAACAGATTGAAGCAATGTCCAAGCATTTGAACAGCATTCCGCAGCCCGTTGTTCTTGCGGGAGACTTTAATGCTGCTCCCTGGAGTTCAGCAGTTCATCGTATTGCCCTGGCAACAAAAACAAATGTGATCGGTGGTGTCCGGTTTACTTTGAAGAAACGAATATTGAAAGGTCTTGTTTCAATTGACCTTCCTATCGACCATATTCTGAAATCCAAAGAATTGACGACACAGAAAATTGTGGTTGGTAAAGAAGTCGGGTCGGATCATTTTCCGGTGATTTCCAGACTGGTGTTCAATACTCAGCGATAACATTGCTGAATATTGTTTTCGGGATAGGGCGTGGCTTCATAAACAGCTCTGGCAATTGCTCTTGCCAGTGTATTTGCAGCGTAGCCTCCCAGTTTTGCCAGTGAAGATACCGGGTCCTTCAGGGGTATTTTTTCCGTAGAGAGAGCGAATACTATATCGCCATCGAGAGGTGTGTGGGCAGGATAGATTGCGTGGGACAGGCCAGTTTGAGCCATTATTGCAAAGCGTTCAGCCTGTGCGGAATTCAGGGTTACGTTGGTTGCGAGGATTGCGATTGTTGTGTTTTCACCTGCTCCGCCTTTTAGCACAGGCTCTGCCGCATCTTCCGGGATTGGCGAAGGAAAGCCCATGCCGCCAAATTCTGCGTTCAGTTCAAAAGGGGCGGCCCAGAAATGTTTTGTCTTTCCAACTGTTGTACTGCCAGCAGCATTGACGGCGACGAGTGCCCCGATCTGAATACCGTCATCAGTTATTAAAGATGCACTGCCCAGACCACCTTTGAAGTTTACAGTTGATGTACCATAGCCGGCACCGACTGTTCCAAGTGCGAAAGTCTCACCCGCGGTCTGGCAGGCCTGATAGGCCATATCCTGAAATGGCGGTCGTTTTCCCCAGTCCTTGTTACCGCCGTTCAGCATATCAAATAATATTGCCTGAGGTACGATAGGAATTCTGGCTGAGCCAACCGGAAAGCCTTTTCCCTGCTCTTTCAGATAACTCTGTACTCCGGTTGCTGCGTCCAGACCAAAGGCTGAACCGCCTGATAATACAAGCGCATGAACACGATCAACTGAATATTTCGGGTCAAGTAATGTTGTTTCGCGTGTGCCGGGGCCACCACCACGGATATCGACTGCTGCTACGGAAGGTTCATCGGGGAGTAATACTGTTACTCCTGTGCGAACATCCGCGTTATGCATATTGCCGATGCGAAGGCCATCGACATCTGTGATCAGGTTTTTGGGGCCAGGTTGATTCATATGATGTTATCCAGAGCTGTATAAATGGCGAGTTGCTGCAATATATACTGTTTCGCCAGTTTATCCGATTTGGCTTTAAATAGTCTATTGTGCCAGAGATTTATAAATCCATGTGTCATAGACCAGGCACGGATTACTTTATCTCTGAGGTCCGATGAAATTTTGTCTTCATGGGATATGTCACCAATTGCGCAAGCTGCCGAGCGAATAAGCTTTTGTATTTCAGACTCAATGTCAGGCGTATTGTAGAATTTCCTGCCTAATTCTGAAAACATGAGACTATATAGTTTTTTGGCCTCAAATGCGAAATTGACATAATTGGACAGAAATTCCTCTGCTGTTTCCGGTTGCGCCTTTTCCTGGATTGTGTTCAGGTCTTTAAACCCCTGCAATATAACGCTGGCAACAAGAGCGTCTTTATTTTTGAAGTGGCGATATAGTGCGCTATGATCCACGCCGCATTCTTTTGCTATCTGACGCAGGTTGAGTGAGTGTACGCCCTCATTTTTGATCAGATTATAAGCCAGCGTGGAGGCTGTTTCTTTAAGGTTTCCATGATGGAATCCCTGTTTTTCTATTTCTTCAGAGATACGTGCCATGTGACCTTGACTACGGAGATATCATTTTCCTCTTCGTCTTTTATGGTGACGATTACATTAAATATGATCTTACCCTCAGTTTTCAGGTTTTCGCGAAGTTCTGCAGGATCATCTTCTGTTTTGCCATGAGCGGTTAAAGTAGTTTTACCGACCTTAAGAAATTCCATTGATGAGTTACTGACAACGGGACGGGCTTCCATCATAAACGGAGCCAGTGCTCCTCCCATAGCTCCACCTGATGCTGTTTCTGCCAGAGTGAAAATTACTCCGGCATGAGCCGATCCTATGTGATTCAAAAGCTCCGGCTTAAGCTGAACAGTACACTCGGATACCCCGTCACCAACACTCAGGACCTCTACTCCTATATGACGGGCAAAGGGAACTGTGTCAGATATCCGCTTGCGGATCATCTCATAAACCATTGAGGGCCTCACTGTGTATATGATTTTTATCATTGCTTTTATCATGTCACCAACGGTGACATGATAGGAAAATATTGTCAAGTATGCGAGGAAGATCTTGTCAGGCAGGCATTTTCTGCCGGGTATCAGACGTGGGAAATCCCGGAAAACAGCCATTTTCTGATAGGCATGGTCCTTGCGTATAGTTTTTCAGTATTGTTAGAGAGAGTTAGAGAGTACTACGTTATGAAAAATACCCAACCTACCATCTTCACTTCTAATATTGCTCAACTGAATCTAAAAGCTGAAGTCTTCAGTACGAGCGGTTATGAATTTCCTGACTTTTTAAAGATCCTTGAGGAAGCAAAGGCGAGTGGCTTTCTGGAGGAAAAAACGATTTTTTGTGTAAATCCCATAGCCGAAAATGGGGCTAATTTTGCATTACAGAATTTTTCAGAGAACTGACTAGTGCGAGGTAATTACCGCTAAAAAACATATTAATTGCATATGTATGTATAAAAATTGCAATTAACCCTAAATGGATAACACTCCATTAACACTCTCTCACTATCTGTATAGTTGTAGTAACCAGTTGCAGGGATAATGACATGAAAGCACAATCTTCCAAGAAAGTTTCACATGATACCAATACTCTCGAACTCAGGCCCGAGTGGATCGTAAAAACGAGTATCTCAGGTATCAGAATGGACAAGACTAATCAGAATTCATCAGTGGCTAACAAAGCTAATTAATATTCAAATTATACGCGGGCGAGGCCTGGGTCAGGGGCCACGCCCGATGAAATGACATTCCGGACTACATTCATATTACTATACTTACCTTGAACTTTATCCTGCATATTACGGTAAAAGCTTCACCATACGCAGTTCTGGACCTAAGTTACTTTCCACAAGAATGCCATAATACCTACATAGAAGCGGTTACGAAAAAAATATAACTAACCTATTGGTGGCAGCATGGAAAATTTAATCAGGCCAGCGCAGAGACTGGTGCGCTTATCATTATTATCAGTTTTTGCCCTCCTGTTTTACAGCAGCAGCGCTTATGCGAACGACTTTTCATTTGTTACGTTGCTGCAGAATGAGAATCTGGTCTCTATTGTTATATCTGTTTTTGCCTTTATCGGCTCTGCATTCAGTTTTTATATGACTGTTCTGCGTGGAGCGAAGATTAAGGGCTATGTATCTCCTGTTGTTCAGTTTCAGAGTTTTCAGCGGACCGGTGGCGGTTTTACGGAATATTTTAACGTACCGCTGACTGTTATGAACGGGGGTGCAAAGTCAGCTATTATCCAATCCATTACGCTTGAGGTTATGAATCCCCATCTGAAGCAATCCAGATTTTATTACCCGCAGGCTTCAGGCAGCTTTATTGATAGCGCAAACGGGCGTGAAGCTCCATTTACTCCGGTAGCGGTTGCCGGGCGGGAGTCCAAGTCACTTCAGCTTATATTTGACAGAAAACCCGGACAGGAAGACAGCCCTGAGCAGATTGCACAGGATATTCGGCATGTTGATGTGGAGGGTGGAACTTTCGGGTTCAGGCTTTACCTGCATGTTATTTCCGGCGGTAAGGTAAAAACGCAGACGCTGACCTTTAATATGTTGATTGAACGTCTTGATTACCGCAGATTTGGCGGTGGTGGCAGTATGCCAATGTATGATGTTAATTTTGCCAAACAGCCCGGCGGGATGGCTGCTGTAACGGTTTAATGCTATTGCCCGGAAGGTTACTGGATTTTCCGGGCATGTTTTCTATATCACACGTCACCCAAAGCTTTGCGCATGTCTTTTACGCCTTCACCAATGCGGTCACCGTAGCGCAGGAGGCTTCCGCCTAACAGGTATACGACATCATCTCCGTACATGTTTTTCATATCGGCTGCACGGTCCGGGGACATTCCGCCGCCGGGACTTGGGAGTATTGGCCGGCCGTGAGCTTCTTCCGAGCGGCACTCATTTACGATAGATGTGCATTCTTCTGCGGAAAAGCCAAAGCGACCGCCGACGTTCGGGAAGATAGAGATGTCGGTTCCGGCGAGACGCTGGAGCGTTGCGAACATCATGGCGTGGGTGAGGCCCGTGTCTTCAGAGAGGACATATGGACCGAGGAACGTCGGATGGGCCATGATGGGCAGGTTGAAGTTTTCGTCTCTGGCAAGGCGATGAATCAGGTCAAAACCGAAGAGGCCGGGCATTATGAGAACGCCGCCTGCGCCTGCATCTTTGGCAAATTTTGCATATTCAATCAGGTCTTGTGAGTGGCCTGCGATGTTCGGAAAATAGAGTGTGTTTCCGCCTGTTTCGCTGTTTGCTTTGGCGACAGCAGAGCAGATTGTTTCCACACGTTCCTTGAATGGTGACATGTGCTGGTTGGTAAGGCCGTGGTCATCTTTTATGATTTCAGCTCCGGCGAGGGCACAGCGATAGGAAATTTCGGCCAGCGTTTGGGAAGATGACCCTTGCGGTTTTATGACAGGAGAGATCATTCCAGTGGTGGAGTTTCCGGTAAGTTTGCGGACTCCATTTATACCGAATTTAGCTCCGGGGAAACGGGAGAGCATTTCCGGCCCCAGCTCAAGACCGGTGACCTTGATGCCCTTCTGGATTGAGGAATTGCCAAAGATTACGTTGATCAGTTGTGGCAATTCATCTGATGCACTATCGGGGCTGTAGGAAATCTGTGTGGTGAAGCGGCCTTTTGATTCAAATGCCACTTCCTCAACACGGCCCATGATTTCGTCTTCGATATATCCCTGCGGTACGACATCACGTGGAATCTCTACCGTCTGCTCAAGGGCGATGCCTTCAGCTCGTTTTAAAGCTTCCGCTTCTGTGTCTGCGAAAACCTGGTAAGTTACGATAAAGCGTTCCATGTGTTTTGTTGTTCCTGTTTTAGATATTATAGCGCTTCTGCTTTGGCGTCGGAGTGGACTTCATCGAAGCGGACGGCTTTTAGTTTGCGTTCGGTGATGCCGGTTCTCTGACCCAGAAGTTTGTCTACACCTTTGACAAGTGCCAGTGCATCGAGCCCGTAGTGGCGCATCAGGTATGGCCTTGAACCACCATGGGCATAGGTGTCATTGAGGCCGAGGCGGATGAGTTTTTTGCCAACGCCAGCTTCTGCCATTGTTTCAGCAACCAGTGAGCCGATACCGCCAGTTACCACGTGATTTTCAAGGGTTATTACACCATGCTTTACGGCTGCGATATGGTCCAGCAAAGGCTGTGTTTTGAATGGTTTTATTGTGTTAATATGAAGATGGCGGACAGATACGCCTGCGGCTTCAAGGGCCGGGCGGGCGCGCATTGCTTCTTCGGTTGTGATGCCTGAAGTTACTATCAGGACGTCGTCACCCAGCGCCAGTTCACGCATTTTTCCGACACGGATTCCGGTTTTGAAAAGCTTTGGAACCATGCCACGAAGGATACGGCAATAGACAGGGCCATCAATGGAATCGGCAGCTTTACAGATTGAGCTGACTTCGGTTGCGTCGCCAGTTTCCAATATTGTCATATTGGGGATGGAGCGCATTACGGAGATGTCTTCAATGGCCTGATGGGTCATTCCGCCGGGTGTTGTGACGCCGGGAAGGAAGCCCATAAGTCTGACTTTACGGCGTGGGTAGGCGATTGATGCCATTAGCTGGTCGTATGGACGGCGATAGAGAAATACACCAAATGTGTGCAGGAAGGGGCGGTATCCGGCAAGGCCTAATCCACCTGCAAAGCTTAACATATTCTGTTCCGCCATTCCGAGTGAAAGAAACTGGTCCGGGTGGCGATCGCGGAAGCCATCAATCTCGCATGAGGATGTCAGGTCGGCTGAAAGGCAGAGCACTTCCGGGTTTGCGACGGCATATTTTTCGAAGGCGGTTGCGTATGGGCGTTTGATCATTTTGAACATTATTGTTTACCTCGCGGGGCGCGTCGGGAAATTACTGTTACTGGTTTCTGGCTGGCATTTTTCATGATCTTATCCCTAATGGTCATACTGGATTGGATCTACGCCAAGCTCTTCAGCTATGGATATATTCATTTCCGCACGCTCTTCTTCGGAGTTAAAGCGAACATAGTGCAGTTTCGGGAAACGGCGCTCGAGGAAACTCATACCTTTGAATGGTGAGGTATTTGCCAGGATAATCAGCGGCTGGCCCTGATGAGGTTCTTTTGCGGCCTGTTTGATAGCTTTCAGGTCGTGGCCATCCACGTCTACTGCAACAGCGCCGAAAGAGCGAAGTTTTGTTGCGATGTCGCGAACTTCCATAACGCTGTCCATAGCGCCATCGCACTGCTGGCGGTTTACGTCCATGATTGCGCAGACATTATCAATTCCGTGATGGGCGCAGGCCTGTACAGCTTCCCATGTCTGGCCTTCCTGTACTTCACCGTCTGACATGAAGACCCAGACTTTGCCCTTTTCCTTACGCTTTTTGCGACCCCATGCGAGGCCAGCAGCGGTTGAAAGGCCTATGCCCAGAGTTCCGTTATGCACTTCCATGCCCGGAGAGTGTTCAGCACCGATCATTTCTACAGAAGAGCCGTCTTCGTTAAACATTTCGAGGCCTTCAGGAGCCATACGTCCCATTTCGATGAGGGTCGCATAGGCAACCAGTGCGTAGTGTGCAGGAGTGATAAAGAGGCGGTCGTACATTGGTTCGGCAGGGCCGTTATATCCGGCGCCAGTTCTGTATTTTTTGTTTTTTGCAGATGGAACACCGCAGAATGGTTCCGGGATCATCGGGAGTGTCGGGTCACCCAGCTTCAACTCATCGTTGTAGAGCCATGCCAGTTGCTCGGCTGCGGAACAGGCCTGACTGAGGTAGCCACCGTTATTTCTGATGGTATGCTCGAACACACGACGGCGGATGCCCATGGCAATATCTGCTGTTTTTGGCTTATTACTTTTGCGTTTAGATGCAGATTTAACCGCCAACTTACCTGCTGGCTTAGTCACTGATTTAGATTGAGTTTTAGACTTCGTTTTCAGTTTAGCTTTAGTCTTAACCTTTGTATCAGCTTTTGTCCGTGCTTTTGCCGGGGTCTTTGATTTTGGCTTTTTCTGTTGCTCGGCATCGGCTTTGGTCGGGCTTTTTTTACGCGCCATGAAGTACTCCCGTATCGTCGCTTATTTTTAAATGTTTTAAAGCATGAAGGTCGTTATGTGTAAACGCATTAGTTCTTTTGTTTAATGACACTACCACGATATTATAATTTATTTGTTTATCTAAAGGCAGCGACATAATGCACCCCTCTTTTTATATTTTAACCATGAACCTTGTGGAGAGTCGCACCGACATAAAAAATAACAAATTGAGACGCAGGGGAAAGAAAATGCATATAATTATTGGATTGCTTAGCGCAGTTGGCCTGGTGGTTATGGTTCTCTGGCGCATTAGCATGGCTATTCAGGCTTCACGCGAGATTGCCGGAGCTGCTCAGGATGCCAAAGGTTTTTTCCGTAGAAATAAATGGCGGAAGAAAGTCAATGCAGATCAGCTTAAACAAATTGAAGACCCCAGGGAAGCAGCAGTGATTATGATGGTGGCTGTTGCAGAGTCTGATGGATCAATTTCTGATAAAGAATGCAAAAAGATCATTCATATTATCATGAACAAGTTTGAAGCGTCTCAGAAGGTTGCTGAAGAATTTCTTGCTCAAGCGAGGTGGATGACAAAAGATGCCGGAGATCTTACAAGTTTTCTGAACCGCCTGAAGCCAGTTATTCAACGATCCTGCGATGCCACCCAGAAGCAAGAGCTTATCGAGATGCTTAAAGAGGTTGCCGAAGTTGAGGGACGTTATGAAGGAAATATTCACGACAGTATTGACCGCTTAAAGCGTAACCTTGGCTAGCCTGCCTCCTGAACTACTGAGCGAAATTCACGTTTTTAAAAAGCTTCCTGTAAAAACAGGGAGCTTTTTCTATTCCCATGCTTACCTACCTTAATTTTGCTTCCTTTTTTTTGCTTAATTCTATTTGCAGAGGTAACTTTTATGGACTCTGCAGTCTTAAGGGTGCAGCAAAAATCAGAAACATTAAAAATGTGAGATTATTATGGGAAACAGTTATAGGTATTATGTCTTATATTCACTCCTTCTCGTTCTTGCTCCACTCCTATCAGTTCCCGCTTTTGCAGGTGGGGATCTGAGCAGAAATGAAACTCCTGCATTATGGCAAGGTTTTTATGCAGGTGGTCATATTGGAGGAGCTTTTACCAGCTTCGACGCAGAAGGAGAGGATGAAATTAATCCTGACGGGTTTGTTGGAGGTGTTCATATCGGAGTAAACTATCAGAATGGAAATGTGGTTCTGGGGGTTGAAGGAGATTTCAGCAAAACAGGTGGTAAAGAGAGCTATTTTGGTGATGAAATCCAGCAGAATTATCTGGCCAGTGTCCGCGGGCGTGTTGGTTATGCTGCTGATGCCACTCTTGTTTATGTGACAGGTGGTGTTGCCTGGAGTGAAGCTGAAGTTAAAGGAGAAAAGCCAAAGTTTGACTTTACCGGCTTTGTTTTTGGAGCAGGACTGGATCATAAACTCAGTGATACACTCAGCCTAAAAGGTGATGTGCTGCACTATCAGTTCGATGAAGATTTTGATGGTGACAATATTGAGCTTGATTCTACGGTTCTGAGGCTTGGAATTTCCTGGCACCTGAACTAATTCAGCTAATAATATGAAGATGCGGCCAGATCTGGACTGCATCTTCTTTATATAAGCATACACAACTTTATGACTACCTGCCTCGCCTCATATAAGGCTTTTCTTGCATTATCCATTAACTAAACTATTCTACGCGAATCCTTGGAGTATATTTGCACCCATTGTGCCTCTGGTGGATGTTTATTTTGTCTGTTTTCTAGTTTGGGAGGAATTCTATGAAAAAGGAAACAATTGCGGTTCATCATGGTTATGAGACCGATCCAACAACAAAGTCTGTTGCAGTTCCTATATATCAAACAGTCGCTTATGAGTTTGATAATGCGCAACATGGTGCGGATCTGTTTAACCTTGCTGTGCCTGGCAATATTTATACACGGATCATGAATCCTACCAACGATGTTCTGGAACAACGTGTTGCTGCACTTGAAGGTGGTGTTGGCGCTCTCGCACTGAGTTCAGGGCAGGCTGCCATTACTTACTCTATCCAGACGATTACGCAAGCTGGCGATAATATCGTTACAACACCTCAGCTATACGGCGGTACTTATACGCTGTTTGCTCATATGCTTCCTAAGCAGGGTGTTGACGTACGTTTTGCAGAAGATGACAGTGCCGCTGCTATTGAAGCGCTTATTGATGAAAAAACAAAAGCAGTTTACTGCGAAAGTATCGGTAACCCGGCTGGCAATATTGTTGATATTGAAGCTATCGCAAAAGTTGCGCACAAGCATGGTGTTCCACTTATCGTGGATAATACTGTTGCGACACCAATGATGATCAGGCCGTTTGAATATGGTGCAGATATCGTTGTGCATTCACTGACCAAATATATTGGCGGTCACGGCAATTCTATCGGTGGTATGATTGTTGATTCAGGTAAATTCCCCTGGGCTGACCATGCTGCGAAATATCCTGGACTGACTGAGCCAGAGCCTGCCTATCATGGTGTTGTTTATACAGAAGCTCTTGGTGAGGCTGCCTATATTGGCCGCGTTCGTACGGTTCCACTTCGCAATACAGGTTCAGCACTTTCTCCAATGAATGCGTTTTTGATTTTGCAAGGTCTTGAGACATTGCCACTTCGCATGGAACGCCATGTAGAGAATGCTCTTGAAGTTGCCAAATTCCTTAAAGGCCACCCTTCTGTTGACTGGGTAAGCTATGCGGCCCTTGATGGTGACAAGTATAATGACCTTGCCAAGAAATATATGGATGGCAAGTGCCCATCACTGATGACATTTGGCATTAAAGGTGGCTTTGCTGCTGCCGAGAAAATGTATGATGCACTGGGTCTGTTCAAGCGCCTTGTGAATATTGGCGATACACGTTCACTTGCATGTCACCCGGCTTCTACAACGCACAGACAAATGACTGAAGAAGAGCAGGCCAAGTCCGGTGTTACTCCTGACATGATCCGTCTTTGTGTTGGTATCGAGCATATTGATGATATCAAGGCTGATCTTGATCAGGCGCTGAAAGCTGCAGGTTAGATAGCGTTCAAGTGCCACGCAGTAGCTTTTTTATATTGCGTTCAAGTGCCACGCGGGAGTTTTTGTCTTGCGTTCAGGCGCCACGCAGGCTGGGCGCCTCAATGGCGCTAGTCCTCGGAAATTCCTTAGGAATTTCTTTGTCCACCACGCAGCATAAATAATTGCTTATGGATTTTAGGCAAAAAAATAGCCGGAGAATTTCTTCCCCGGCTATTTTTTATTAAACCTAACTAAGCGCTTTGGCTTAGCTCGATGTAGCGAGCCAGATGATAATCTTCGTCACCGAACTGATGACCGATCATTGTCAGGCGTTTGGCGTAATGGGCCATTCCGTATTCCCATGTCATACCAATGCCACCATGCATCTGAATTGCTTCTTCAGTCACAAGAGTACCTGTTCCACAAGCAGTCATTTTAGCGGCAGTCAAAAGCTTGGCACGCTCAGTGTAATTTTTTGGCATTGTTGCAGCATTAATAACAGATGAGCGAACCTGCTCGATTTCCATTACCATTTCCACCATGCGGTGTTGCAGTGCCTGGAACTTACCGATAGGAACACCAAACTGTTTGCGCATCTGCAAATATTCGTTTGTTGTTGTTTTGATAACTTCCATGATGCCAAGAGCTTCAGCAGACAGAGCCAATGCAGCAAGACCTGAAATTTTGTCAAGAAGAGCAAGAGCTTCAGGACCTTTAGCTACCAATGCAGTATCAGCAACCTTAACGTTTTCAAGGATTACTTCGCCAGAACGGCCACCTTCGTTATTCAGGTAGTCGCGAACTGTAAGACCAGCAGCGTCTTTCGGTACGACGAAAAGAGCAATGCCGTCCTTGTCTGCAACGTCTCCAGACTCACGGCCTGAAACGATGAAGAAATCAGCAGCCTGAGCGTGAGAGACAACTGACTTGACGCCATTTAGTTCCCAACCATCTGCAGATTTAACAGCTTTTGTTGCAACATGCTCAAGCTCGTAATGGGACTCTTCTTCTTCGTGAGCGAATGATCCGATTTTCTCGCCGGAGATTACGCCTTCAAGAAGTTCTGCCTGAGATTCGCCTGCAGCGATCAAAGCATTACCTGTCAACAATGCACCAAGGAATGGTTCCGGGCATAGTCCGCGACCGATTGCTTCGAATACAACCATGATGTCGAAGCCTTCACCACCGAAACCACCATTGTCTTCAGAGAATAGCGCCCCGATAAGGCCAAGCTCGGAAAGTTCACCCCAGAGTTCAGGGCTGCGACCAGCTTCAGAGTAAGCGATTTTGTTACGAGTTTCGATGTCGTATTTGTCTGCTAAGAAACGAGTAAGCGTCTCTTCAAGCATACGGCGATCTTCTGTATGTTCAAAGTTCATTTTGCCTGATCCTATAGTCTTAGCATCGCTTTAGAAACGATATTTTTCTGAATTTCGTTTGAGCCACCAAAGATAGAAAGCTTGCGGCAGTTGAAGTAAGTTTCGGCAGCAGTCAGAGACTCTTCCGGTCCAACCTGTGGTCCGTTGTAGCCGAATTCCATAGCTTCAGGGATATGCGGAACTGCATAAGGGCCCATAGCACGGCGCAACAGGCTTGTAAGTTCCTGACGAATTTCAGTACCCTTGATTTTAAGAAGTGAGCTTTCAGCACCTGGAACACCACCACCAACAACGGCAGCAAGTACACGAAGGTTGGTTGTTTTCATATTCTCAAGAGCGATCTCAACGCGGGCAACACGGGCTGAGAAGAAAGGATCGTCCATTAGTGAACGGCCATTCTTTTTGCGTTTTGCTGCTGCAGCTTTCAACTTGTTCAGAGCCGCGATAGAAGCACCAACGCCTGCGATATTTGTGCGCTCATAAGTCAGAAGATATTTTGCGTAAGTCCAGCCTTTGTTTTCTTCACCAACAAGGTTCTCAGCAGGAACACGAACATCTGTGAAGAATACTTCGTTAACTTCGTGGCCGCCTTCGATTGTGATGATCGGGCGAAGCTCAACGCCTGGTGTGCTCATATCAACAAGGATGAATGAAATACCTTCCTGAGGCTTTCCTTCTGTTGATGTGCGAACAAGACAGAAAATCATGTTGGCGTGCTGGCCAAGAGTTGTCCATGTTTTCTGGCCGTTGATCACATAGTGATCGCCATCACGAACTGCTGTGGTTTTTACTGATGCAAGGTCAGAACCTGAACCTGGCTCAGAATAACCCTGACACCACCAGTCAGATCCATCAAGGATGCGTGGAAGCCAGTGCTTTTTCTGCTCATCATTACCGAACTTGATCAGAACGGGAGCTAGCATGCTGAGACCGAAAGGTACGATGCGAGGCGTATTTTGCAGGTTACATTCAAGTTCGAAGATAAACTGCTTTACAGGTCCCCAACCGGGTCCGCCATGTTCAACCGGCCAGTGGGCAGCCAACCAACCGCGCTTGTTCAGGATTGAATGCCAAAGCTCCATGTCCTGCTTATTCGGGTGATGGCCCTTGCTCATTTTTTCTTTAAGCTCAGCCGGATATTCAGTTCTTAGAAACTCCTGCACTTCCTTACGGAATGCTTCTTCTTCTTCAGTAAAACTTAAGTCCACTTCGGTATCTCCATATCAAATAGGTGGCTGTTCCAGCCGTCTTTTATGGTCTTATCTGTTTTATAATGCATTTAACCTAAATCATAGTGCACAAGAAAGCAACATACGTAGTAGTATGTAGCTTGATATGCAAGAGCAGACTATTTCGAGAGTTAAAATAGTTTTTAACTGCCATTACCCTTTGTTTTTATTGGCATTTTCAACTTTATAAAACGTGGGTTAAATACTCTTATTTCCGATTATACTGCATAGTGCGCCATAATTCCGCAGTTGGAGCCCCAGTTCAGTTAACTGAATCGAATTATCAACTGAATCAGGTTAAGCAGCAGAAAGGCCAATGCCAGGGTTTTCCAGAATAAAACAGGGTTCTGTTCTATCAGCGGGCGCTTTTTATATTCGGCGCTTGCAGGGTTAGGAATCTCCAGGTCTGTCATAAAGCCAGAGAGAGTTTCGTAGCGTCTGGAGGGGTTAACCTGAATGGCTTTATCGAGCGCCCAGGAAACCCAGTGAGGAACATCTTCCCGTTTTTTGTGAGCGGGATCAGAAGTCAGTTTTTTAACATCGCCTGCTGAAGCAAAGCCTTTGCCAAAAGGGTGTCTGGCTGTCAGCATTTCATAGGTTATGACACCAAGAGAGTAGATGTCTGACCGGTTTGTCGGCTTCTGGCCGAGAAAATATTCAGGGGCAGTATAGGCTTGTGTGCCCAATAGTTCCGGTGTTTCTACCGGGTTTTTAATCTCATCCAGTCCAGCGACACGGGTTGATCCAAGGTCGATAATTTTTACTGTACCGTGATCATCAATAATGATGTTTTCCGGTTTCAGGTCCTGATGGATCATTTCCTTACGGTGCAGTGCTCTGAGGCCCTTGGCTATCTGGTTTACGATACGTCTTACTTCAACCAGAGAGGGGGATGGATTATCAAACATCCATTGTCTCAGGGTTTTGGACCCATCTATGAATTCGGCGACTATATAGAGGAATCTGCGTTTCCGTTTTTCAGGAATGATCCTGATTATATTGGGATTGCTGATTTGTCTGCCGACCCAGTCTTCCCTTGTGAAAAGTTCAATATAGGCCGGGTTGTCCTCAAAGTTTACTGACGGGGTTTTTATGGCTACGGATTCGCCTGTTTCCTCATCAATTGCGAGGTAGACCTGAGAGCGAGATGACAGGTGGATTGAACGTTTGATACGGTAGCCATCAAGAAGCATTCCGGGTTCAAGTTCAGGTGGAAACGGGCGGCTGGTGAGCTTGCGCAAATGGGAGCTTTTTGTTTCTGCGCCTGGATGATCTACTTTGACAATCTGGCATGTAAGATTGTCTCCACTGCCATTTTCAAAGGCCCTGTCCACTATCGTTTTGGCAGCCAGATCCAGGTTATGTTCATATTCCTGCGCAATTTTACTGATTTCTGTGTCTTTCAGAAAGTCATGTATGCCATCCGTTGTGAATATAAAGATATCATCTATCTGGACGCTTTCTTTTTTGTAATCGACTTCGAGTGCCATATCGATGCCAAATGCGCGGGTCAGAACTTCGCGATCCTTCGACATCCGGGTTCGGTGGTCAATTGTGAGAGGCTGGATTGATCCATTGCGCAGAAGATAAATCCGGCTGTCGCCTACATGAAATATGTGAGCGGTCGAGGATTTCAGGACCATGCCGGAGAAAGTTGAAACCATTCCGCGGTTGGAAAGATATTGCGACTGCCCCTGAGAATAAAGCCATCTGTTCAGGGCTGTTAAAACGCGACCGACTGACGTTTTTACGGTCCAGCTTTCATGGGTGCAGTAGTAGTCGGTGAAAAAGCTTTTTACGCAGGTTTCTGATGCTTCCTTGCCGGCTTCGGATGTGCTCATCCCATCAGCTATAGCCATTGCTATGCCTTTGGTTTCCAGAAGAGGAGAATCAGGAACCAGGACGCCGTAACTGTCGTCGTTGCTTTCCTTTTTTCCAGCTATGGAATGGTAGCCTACAGTTACTTTTGGTGCCCCGGACATATCATGCTGCTTTTGTTAGTGAGGGACAGAAACTGCCCCTGTAAAAAGAAATCAGGCTGAGATTTACCCCCAGCCTGATATTTTGTCCAGATCAGGTTACGTCAATCATCTGAACTGTGCCATCTGGCAGTACTTCAGCCATTTGTCCGCTTGGCTCATCGAGGAAAAGATAAACGCCGATGAGTGTAACAATTCCTGTTGCCGCTATTGTCAGGAAGAAGACTTCCGGAGATACGAAGCTGTATACTGTAAGGAAGACAACAGCGCCGATATTACCATATGCACCAACCATTCCTGCAATCTGGCCAGTCATGCGTCGCTTGATAATCGGAACCATTGCGAATACTGCGCCTTCACCTGCCTGCACGAAGAATGAGCAGAACATTGTGATCATTACAGCAAATGTGATCAGAAGATACGGGTTCTGTACGTAGTCTTTCAGAGAGCTGATCTGAGACATGGCAAGATATCCGAGTATCAGACCTATAAGCAGGATAATCAGAGTTTTTCTTCTGCCGAATGTATCTGAAATCCAGCCGCCGCCAGGACGGGCCAGCAGGTTCATGAATGCATAACTTGCAGCCAGCATACCGGCGACAACCTCAGTGAGGCCAAATATACTGTTAAAGAAGGCAGCCAGCATGGACACAACAGCAAGCTCGGAACCGAATGTTACGAGATAGGCCATATCCAAAACGGCGACCTGCTTGAATTTGTAACGGTGAATTTCATCTACCGGCTCACTAAAGACAGACTTGTTGACTTTGTAAGCGTGGTAAACCTGATAGAAATAGATAAGAGCCAGGCCAGCATAGATCAGATAACTAGCAAGAGCGGGAAGCATTTTCAGGTTTTCAGGGCCCAATTTCCAGTTCAGAACACCAAGAGCGAGGAAAAGAGGGGCAAGCATGATGATGTAAAGGATGAAGTCACCAACGCTTGTCACTTCCATTGCGCCTGCTTTTTTAGGCTTGAAATAGGTTGAGCCTTTTGGTGTGTCGCTTACGGAGAAGTAGTAAATCACTGAGTAGGTGAGGGCTATGATGCCGGTAAACATGACTGCATAACGCCAGCTTTCCTGACCACCGTACATTGATACAAAGAAGATGCCGATTGTTGGCAGAGTAAAGAGGCCGAATGCGGAGCCGAAGTTGCCCCAGCCGCCATAAATGCCTTCAGCTACACCAACCTGTTTGGCAGGGAACCATTCGCCAACCATACGAATACCGATAACGAAGCCAGCTCCGACAAACCCCAGCATAAAGCGGGAAATTGCCATTGTATAAAAATCAGTTGCCAATGCGAACGGGAAACACAGAACACCACCTGTGAAGAGCAATACGGAAAAGGTGATCTTTGGCCCCAGCTTATCGACCAGCATTCCAATAATGATACGGGCCGGAATGGTTAACGCCACGTTCATGATCAGGAGGGTCTTCCATTCCTGCTCAGTCAGCTTCAGAGTTGCCAGAATAGATTCTTTAAAAGGCGCATGGTTAAACCAAACGAAAAAACTGATAAAAAATGCAAGCCAAGTCAGATGCAATATACGAATCTTTGGCGTTGAAAATGATAAAATATTAAATTTGGACGACTGATCCTGATCCACTGGAGCATTTCCTTTCGTAGAGAACTTTATCTGCGGACATGTATTATTCTGTCGCGCGCTTTATTTGCTTGCCGCCCATTTAGCAACCATCGTGCCATTTATTGAGCATTTTTTTAGAACTTTGTTTTATATACATATTTTATATGCACAGTTTCAATTCATGTCCTGATTGTTTTTTTTGCACTGCATCATATGAGGGCATATGTACAGTATTTGGGCAATTTCTAATCAGTCATGTTTCATGCTCTATATTTAATCATGGAATGCACAAATGTTATGCGGCCGCAAAATGTCGCGTGACAATTTCTTTTTGGATATTTAGTCGTTCTTAATTGTATATCATATAGTTATCTATGTTCGATAACAGCTGGCATGGTTATTGCCGATGTAAAGGCGAGCTAATTGAATGAGACCCGTTTACTGGAAGTGCAAACAGCGCGGTGTCCAAGATTTAAACGCCAGGGGAATTTTTAAATAAATGGCTAAAGAAAAACTGGTTGTGATTGGCAATGGTATGGCAGGAATGCGAACCATTGAGGAGCTTCTTCAGCATGCTCCTGACCTTTATGATATCACTGTTTTTGGCGACGAGCCTTATGGAAACTATAACCGCATTCTACTTTCACCTGTTCTTGCGGGTGAGAAAACTATTAAAGAGATTATGCTAAATGACATGGATTGGTACCAGGAAAATGGTATTAATCTCCAGGCTGGTCATGGCAAACGTGTTGTTGAAGTTCGCAGGGATCGCAAGGTTGTAATTACCAGAGATGGTACTGAAACTCCTTATGACCGCCTTTTGATGGCTACAGGCTCCAATCCGTTTATGCTGCCACTACCGGGCGCGGATCTTGACGGTGTGATCGCATTCCGCGATATCGCCGACGTTGATACAATGCTTGATGCCTCCAAGAAATATAAGAGTGCTGTTGTTATTGGCGGTGGTCTTCTTGGTCTTGAAGCTGCAAACGGCCTGATGAAAAACGGTATGGATGTCACGGTCATTCATATTCTTGACAGTCTGATGGAAATGCAGCTCGACTATTCTGCAGGTGATATGCTGAAAGAATCACTGATTGAGCGCGGCATGAACTTCAAGATGGAAGCTCAGACCGAAGAGATTGTTGGTGGTGCTGATGGCCGGGTTGAGAAAGTACGTCTGAAAGGCGGAGAAGAGATCCCTTGCGATCTTCTGGTAATGGCTGTTGGAATTCGTCCAAATATTGAACTTGCCCAGAAAGCCGGTATTCACTGTGAGCGTGGTATTGTTGTTGATGATACAATGCTGACATTTGACCCTTCTGTTTATGCTATTGGTGAATGTGCCCAGCACAGAGGCATAGCCTATGGTCTTGTTGCCCCATTGTTTGAGCAGGCTAAGGTTTGCGCTAATCATCTGGCGCATAAGGCATTTGCTGCTTACAAGGGTAGTAAAACTTCTACCAAGCTTAAAGTTACTGGTATTGATCTGTTTTCAGCAGGTGATTTCAAAGGCAGTGAGACTGCTGAAGAAATCATTATGGAAGACAAAAAGGCTGGCATTTACAAGAAAGTCGTTGTTGAAAATGACAAGGTTAAAGGCGCAGTTCTTTACGGCGATACAGGTGATGGAGCCTGGTATTTCAAACTGATCAGAGAAGGATCTGACGTATCTGAAATGCGTCGTGAGCTCTTGTTCGGCCAGAACAATATCGGTGACAGTGGTGTTGCCGGAACTGATGTTTCCACCATGGATGATGATACAGAAATCTGTGGTTGTAACGGTGTCTGTAAAGGTGACATTGTTTATGCAATCAGTGAAAAAGGCCTGTTTACGCTCGATGATGTGAAAGCTCATACAAAGGCAGCGTCTTCCTGTGGTACCTGTACAGGACTCGTTGAGCAGATTCTGGCTACAACGCTTGGCAGTGACTACTCTGCTTCTCCGAGTGAAAAATCTCTCTGTAAATGTACAGACCATTCTCATGATGTTGTCCGTGGAGCTATTGTCAGCAATGAGCTGAAAACTATTCCTGATGTTATGAGATTCCTGGAATGGAAGACCCCCAGTGGCTGTGCATCCTGTCGTCCTGCACTGAATTATTATCTGCTATGTGCGTGGCCTGGCGAATATATTGATGACAGCCAGTCTCGTTTCATTAACGAGAGAGCACATGGTAATATCCAGAAGGATGGCACTTACTCTGTTGTTCCACGTATGTTTGGCGGTATCTGCTCTCCTAATGACCTTCGCGCCATTGCAGATGCAGCAGACAAGTTCAATGTCAAGGAAGTGAAAGTTACCGGCGGTCAGCGTCTTGACCTCTTTGGCATCAAGAAAGAAGATCTTCCAAAAATCTGGGGTGACCTTTCCAAAGCCGGTATGGTTTCAGGCCATGCTTATGCAAAAGGACTGAGAACTGTTAAAACATGTGTTGGATCTGAATGGTGCCGCTTTGGCACCCAGGATTCTACAGGTCTGGGTGTTCAGCTTGAACATATGACCTGGGGCTCATGGATGCCTCACAAGTTCAAGATGGCAGTATCCGGTTGTCCCCGTAACTGTGCCGAAGCTTCCATTAAAGACTTTGGCGTTGTTTGTGTAGACAGCGGATATGAAATTCTTGTTGGTGGTAATGGCGGTATTCATGTTCGCGTTACAGATCTGTTGACAAAAGTTGCGACAGAAGAAGAAGTGCTTGAGTATTCAGCAGCATTTATTCAGATGTACCGTGAAGAGGCACATTATCTTGAGCGTACTGCTCCGTGGATTGAGCGTATTGGTCTTGCACCAGTAAAAGAGCGCCTTGAAAAACCAGAAGAACGCAAAGCTCTTGCAGAGCGCTTCCTATACTCTCAGAAATTTGCGCAAGTTGACCCATGGAAAGAGCTTGCCGAGAGCGAGGAACTTTCAAGAGACTTTAAACCTATTAAGGAACTGGCAGCAGTATGACTACAACAGAACTAACTGGCACCTGGGTTGAGATCGGACCAGTGGCGGATGTACCGCCACTTGGTTCTCGTGTGTTTCGCCTTCCTAACGTGCATATTGCAATTATAAGAGCTGAAGAAGATAAAATATTTGCAATAGAAAACAAGTGCCCGCATAAAAACGGCCCGTTGTCTGAGGGAATTGTTCACGGTTGCCGTGTGACCTGCCCTTTGCATAACTGGGTAATTGAACTGGAAACCGGTGAAGCTGTTGCTCCTGATGAAGGAAAAGTTGCGACCTGGCCTGTTCGCGTTGATAACGGAAATATTTTCGTACAAGTCAAAGATGCTGAGTAATATTTGCACTCTCAGCTAAAAGAAACCGCCTTTAAGCATTTTGGAGGCGGTTTTTTTGTTTTTCCAGTACTACGGCCTTTGCTGTGCCAACACCTGCCAGAATTGCTCCTGCAAAATAGATAACCAACCCGGTAAATGTTGCACCTGAATATTGTACCCGACCTTCAAGCAACTGCAAAATAAAGATGAAAACCGGAGCTGTTGCCGCCAGACTTCCAATTGTAAGTGCTGTGGTCAGAGAAACTGCTTTTTGTACTGCATAGATCGGGAATGCCAGAAGAAAAAATCCCAGAAAGACCACTATCATAGTTTCATTAATGGCTGTTGGGGCTTTTGCATCCAGTCCCATATAATACCCGATAACTGCCAGCAATGTATAAATCGGATATCGTGTGCCAAACTGGGCGATGGGCTTGAGCCCTTTTGTGTTAAGGCGCTGACCATATAATAGCATCAGT
The DNA here is from genome assembly GCA_050633205.1 of Methyloligellaceae bacterium. GTDB lineage: Bacteria > Pseudomonadota > Alphaproteobacteria > Rhizobiales > CBDHHC01 > CBDHHC01. The sequence continues at coordinate 26,450 of JBOEGA010000137.1, forward strand.
GCAAAAAGTGATCCGGATACTATAGCAGAAAGAATTCCCAAAGCTGCTATTTCAATGCCCCCTCTTACAAAACCAGACCAGCCATACAGGGTCATCGCAGATAAATAGAGCAGACCTGTAAAGATTATCAGATTGCCAACAGCTTCCATTCTATTTCTAGCTGAATGGGCCTCGGGATAGTTGAGTTTTGCAGCTACAATAGTGACCAGAGGAACCAGGCCGCAAAGAATTGCGAAGGCTATTGCTGGTTCAATGAGCTGAATTGCGTAGAAGTAGGTTATCCAAGCACCGGCAGTTGTAAAGCCGAGACCAATTGAAAGCTTAATATTATCCCGTGCTACTCCAACCTGTTCTCTATCAAATAGAAATGTCCATATAAAACAGCAGAGTGAAGAAATACCGAATACCAAACCACCAACAAGAAATGCGTCCTGCTTTTGCAGAATTGATCCAAAGTACACTGCCTGAACGGAGTCCAGTATGACAAATACCAGACACCAGATCAGGCCTTGAGTATCCTGTGTAAGTTTGTACATTTACATTGGGCTTTCGCCGCTTTTTCCTACAATGATTGCCTGATCTTTTGCACAATCAAAATTTTCGGAAAGTTTATCTGCAATGAAATGTGCAAGTTTGTTGGCATTTTTATTGGCCAAAGCATCAATATAGGCCATATGGCAGCTTTCACCGTTGTCGTATTTGCTTACGACCAATACCTGCCCTTTTTTGCCGCTGGATGTATCAGTATAATATCTAAGAATTGTTGCATGGGGCAGCCAGTGTTTGCCCTGTTCACTTAAACGCCACTCCAGATTTTTTCCAATATTATTAAATGGCGGGAGTGTCTGTCGGCCTTCAGCTTTTTTGTCAAACGTAATATAGAATCGAAGATCTCCTTCCAGGACATAAACGTCTATACCGTCATACCCCTTACATAGCCATTGAGCCCATTCACCATCACCCGGCTTGGCCTTGTCAATGAGTTTGCACTTGCTTACGTCTACATTTGAATAAGCGCTTTTGAATTCTTCTGCCAAAACTGAAGTGTTAAGCAGCACCAAGATTAATATTGTGAGAAAATTTCGCATGATCTGATCCGTTTTAATGAAGAGAGCAATTAAGATATTACACTGCATTAAATCAGATCATACGAAAATTATGGTGTTATACCTACCTGAATCAGGCTTCCGGCACCGTTTCCGTCATGGATGGCCGTTTTGAGAATGTATCAAACCATGCTGTTGATTTGTGTCTGTCTTTTCTCCACTCGATTTCAGACAAACGGAAATCCAGATAGCCGAAAGCTGAAGCCAGGCCAATCTGGGCTATTGTCAGATCACCCTCAAAATGGGTGAAATCAGCCTCAATTGCATCAAGAGAGCGGTTGATTGCAGCTACACGCCGCTTTTTCCAGTAATCTGACTGTTCGACCTCAGGGCGACGGCTTTCCATTACCATGAGAAATGCGGCATCCAGAATTCCATCTGTCAGAGCTTCCGAGCGCAAAACTGTCCAGCGTGTGTCATCATCCGGTATCAGTTTTGGTGAGGGCTTGAGGCTGTCCAGATATGCACAAATAACGGGGCTGTCAAAAAGAGGTGTACCGTTATCGGTAATGAATGTGGGCACTGCGCCGAGTGGATTGGTCGCTACAAGATCTGCATTTTCCTCGTATGGATTGGCTAGAATATTTTCTACCGGAAGCTCTTTTTCAGCCGCTACTATACGAACTTTCCTCGAATAGGGGGACGTTGGGGAGTAGTAGAGTTTCATGATGTTTTCCTGTTTCTAAACGAGATAGCCAGATGCTTTTTTCAGAATTTCTGCTGCCTCAGCAACTGTATTATCAATAATTGTTTTTGCCGGTTTTATCTCCGAGATAAGATCCAGAGCTTCTCCTGCTATCACAGGGCGAATTGTAAAATCTTCGGGGTCAGCACTGTTAAAGCGATCCTGTTCAAGTTTTGCATTTTGCTTCAGGCCACTGATATTCTCTTTCCATTTATTTGAGAATTCATTTTCTATGCACCTTCCGGAGTAGGTTTCCGGCCAGTCGAGACCGCGGGCGACGTCAAAAATACCGGATCGAACTGTTTTATCTCCGCCTGTGCTGGTCAGAATTTTTTTTGCAGTATCCGGACTGCTGGCCTCTTCACACGCATAAAATCTGGTTCCCATCATTACCCCATCTGCACCAAGGGCAAGGGAGGCAGCGAGGCCACGTCCATCAGCTATTCCTCCTGCAGCAATAACAATCTGATCAGGTCCTGCCATATCCCTTACCGCGGGAAGAAGAGTCATCAAACCTCTGTCTTTGGCATGACCTCCAGCCTCCTGTCCCTGAGCAATAATAATATCCACATTTGCGGCTAAAGCCTGCTTTGCTTTTTCGAGAGTCTGGACCTGCCAGATTGTTGGGATATTTTCTGCTTTTGCGACTTTTATGATTTCCTCACCATCTCCAAAGGAGACCATGATTGCCGCGGGCTTTTTTGCAATAACCCATTCTATCAGGTGTGGTTGCTGCATAAAGCTCCAGGTGATCATGCCAATGCCAACTCTACTGTTGCCAGCCTGCCGGAATTCCCTGTCCAGCCACTTACCGTCACCATATCCACCGCCAAGCAAGCCAAGTCCACCTGCTTCAGAAACCGCGGCAGATAATCTTCCGCCAGATACCAGGTTCATTGGCGCCGATATAACCGGATGCGTAATACCGAAGCGCTCAGTAAATTTTGTTTTGATCAACTGTTCCATGATTGAATTTTATGATATGAGCTATATCAAATCAAATGAATTATATAGGGAATTACTATCTGTAATTTTGATATATGGATATTGTGCTACTCAAAACATTTATGGCTGTAGTCAGAAGTGGAAGCTTTTCAGGGGCGGCTGAAGAACTCAATAGTGTGCAGTCAAACATAACCAGCAGGATTAAAAGGCTGGAGGAGCATTTCGGGCAACCTGCCTTTGAGCGTGGTCGAGGAGGCGCCAGACTTAATGCATTTGGTGAGCGATTGAAAATTCATGCTGAGGATTTGCTTTTACGGTTTGAACTTGCCGAACGCGAGCTTATGGATGCAGCAGGAGCCCATGCTCCATTGCGTATAGGCTCCATGGAAACTACCGCTGCGGTCAGGCTTCCCGGTATTTTAAAAATGCTGAAGCAAGCTTCGCCTATGCTGCCAATTTCACTTCGGACCGGCCCTACTGCAGATATGATTTCTCTCCTTTGGGATAGAAAAATTGATGCGGCCTTTGTTGCAGGGCCTGTTGATCAAAGCCGTTTTGAAAGTGTGCCCGCTTTTGTTGAGCAGTTAATGGTTGCGCGTCCGCAGAGTGGTGGGGAGGCCAATGCCCTGCTCGCTTTCAGGACTGGATGCAGTTACAGGTCAGTTGCTGAAAGCTGGCTTCGGGATCAGGGCAAGAGTGATACGGAAATTCTTGAAATGGGTACTCTTGAGGGAATTCTGGGTTGTGTTGATGTGGGGATGGGATTTGCGGTTGCCCCTAAACTTGCCATTGGGAGCTACAGAGGCGTTGAAAACCTTACTTTGTCTCCATTGCCTGAACCATTTGGAAGCACAGAAACCCTGCTTGCATGGCGCAATGACAGCCAGATTACAAAAGGGCTTGAGAAATTGATAGAGACAGTCAGTCTCCTGACTAATGAGGCCTGATTCAAGTATTTTAACCCTGCGTCACTTCTTGATTTGACTTTATAGATTATGTGCGCAATCTTATTTTAGATTATGATCAACATCAATATATAAAGGCTAATAATATGAAGGTCTCTATTTTGCCGTTGCTGCTTCTGGCGCAACTAGCACTAATCTGGCTTGCAGCCTCAAGGTTAAAAAAACAGGAAGTTCTGGACAGGTCTGACGGCCAAATCATCAATACCGGACTGTTATTACTGGGGCTTTGGGGAATCGCTATCTGGATGATTGCTTCATCAGGGGTTACACAAAGCGACTGGTTTCTTGCGTCCTGGCCCCCCTTCTGGTTCCTTGCTGTAACAATACTGATTGTTGAATTGCCTATGGTGGCCTTCAAGAAAGTTAAGCAGGCAGTCTACCAGCTTATCAGCTCAACACCGTTGTACTGGTTGACAGCAATCCATATTTTTCGCGTTTTGGCTATTGGCAGCATCATCAAGTCTCTCAATGGAGAGTTCAGTTTCTATTTTGGACTGATTGTGGGGGTACCAGATTTTATATTCGGGCTTTCTGCAATACTGGTGACATATCTGGTTTACACGAAACAGGTAGGAGATAAATTTGTTGCGATCTGGAATTATGCCGGTGCGCTGATTATCATGCCAACTGCAATTATTCTTATGCAGCTTGGGTTGCCGGGGCCGGTGCAGATTTTCACTGCAACCCCTACTATTGCAACAATATTTGAGTTTCCAATGGTATTAGCGCCAGCTGTTATTGTGCCACTTTTTGTGATGGCTAACCTGTTTACAGCCCGCTATTTACGGACAAAGTAGTCGTATTTCTTATGACCATTGTCTATTTCGGAGCCATAGTGATATCAAAAAGAAAATCGCTCCAATTCCCACAGTAATAGCCAGAGCTGACTGCTCCTCCGGGTAGATTATAGTCAGCTCTACTTCCTGTATCTCTACAATTCTGGCCAGGGCATAGTCACCTGTTGCCTTTGCAGCAAAGCTGTATGCGATCAATCCGTATATGGAACTAAACAGCAAGCTAAAGATTATGCGCGTCATACGCCACCCAAAGGCATACCATTGCAGAAATGAGAATAACAGGAACGCAACAAACACCAGTCCGGCCATCTCCGGCCGATTGAGCGTAATGGAATTTGTGATTGTTATCATTACAATAAAGGCCAAACCTACCGGAAGGACAAAAAATTCCAGAAGAAGCAAGGCGCCAATTATTTTATTAAAAATGCCACTGCCCTTTTCATCAGACTGTATTTCACCGCTTTGAGACACGTTTTTCCCGATTCCTGTTCGTGCTCCCGAGAAATAATCTGAAGTATGATTATGTCCGAGAGAAGGCACTGCGATCAGCCAAAAAGGGAAGGTCTGATTTCTATTCAGAGAATGGCTTATTTACCATATACCTAGCAATTTCAATCATATTTACAAAAGGGGTACGGATCAGGGATGTAAAAACATCCTGCGACAGGAATTTAAAAATGCTGGATTGGCCAAGACAAATATTTGATAGTTTCAGGTCTTCTACTTACTAAACCAATCTGTTCCTGTTTGAACAAATTGGAGCGGGCGATGAGATTCGAACTCACGACCCTCACCTTGGCAAGGTGATGCTCTACCCCTGAGCTACGCCCGCTTATTTGGGTAGAAGACGTTTGTCTTCGTTCGGAGATCGTGTTATTGCGCAATTGGATTAAGATTGCAAGAGTGAAAAACCATTTGATGTGAATTTTGTTGAATTTTATGGCGAAATAACACGTTTTTATTACATGATTGGGCGTTATGGCAGCGAGCAGAGAAAAGCTTTTTACCTTACTGAATGATCTTGGAATTCCATTTTCCACTGTTGAGCATAAGGCTCTGCATACAGTCGAAGAATCCCAGTCATTAAGGGGAGAAATTGACGGCGGGCACAGCAAGAACTTGTTTTTGAAGTGCAAAAAGGGCAAGTTGTGGCTTGTTACTGCGCTTGAGGATACCCAAATTGATTTGAAAGCACTGGCCAAGACTTTTGGTGCCGGGCGTTTCAGTTTTGGGAAGCCTGAGCTGTTGTTCGAAATGCTTGGAGTGCATCCGGGATCTGTGACACCTTTCTCAATCATCAATGATCCTGAAAAAAAGGTGCAACTGGTGCTTGATGCTAAAATGATGGAGGAAGAATTGTTAAATTTTCACCCTCTTGAAAACACAGCAACAACAAGTATCAGCAATAAGAATTTTATGAAATTCATAAAAGCAGTGGGCCATGAGCCTATTATTTGTGAATTAAATTCGGAAAATCATGAATAATCATGATTTAAAACGTCAATACGTCTTATATGGTGTTGTAAATAATGAATTTACAGCTCAATTTACGCAAAGATAAACTCAAGTAGCGATCCGAATGATTGTATGAGTATTGGAGGATTTAAATGGATAAGCCCGGTTTAGAATTGGGAGCAGGCATTCCTGGGGGTGCTGTGAGCGATGAAGAGCTCATTAAAGACACCTCAACAAAGGATTTCGTCCCGGATGTAATCGAGGCTTCAAAGGACGTCCCAGTTCTTGTTGATTTCTGGTCTGAGCGGTGTGGGCCGTGCAAAACGCTTACACCAATTCTTGAAAAAGCGACACGCGATGCCGGTGGCAACGTTCGCCTCGTGAAGATGAATGTAGACCAGCATCCTACTATTTTTCAGCAGATTTCTTCTCAGCTTGGTATTCAATCCATTCCAGCTGTGATTGCCTTTCATGATGGAAGGCCGGTTGATGGATTTGTTGGTGCACTTCCGGAAAAAGATATTAATGAATTTATCAAGCGCCTGCCCGGACAGGAAGGTGATGTTGAGGAAGTTCTTGAAACTGCAGATCAGGCTTTTAACGAAGGCGACCTTGAAACTGCCCTTGAGGTTTATGAGGCTATTTTTGAGGAAGTTCCTGACAACCTGAACGCGATTGCAGGTATAGCAAAGTGCCATGTAGCCAAGGGTGATCTTGAAAAAGCAAAAGAGGTTCTGGATAAGGTTCCGCCTCTTAAAAAGGATGTGGCAATTATTGCCAATATTCTGGCCAATATTGAGCTACAGGAGAAATCTGAATCTGCTGGTGAACTGGCTCCGCTTAAAGCGAAACTTGATGCAGACCCAAATGACCATCAGGCCCGGTTCGATCTTGCTGTTGCCCTGAATGCTGCCGGTGACAGAGAAGCTGCCATGGATGAGCTGCTTGATATCATGAAGCGTAAAAATGGCTGGAATGATGATGCCGCCAAAAAACAGCTTATACAGTTCTTTGATGCCTGGGGAGCTACGGACCCGTTAACACTTAGTGGACGGCAGAAGTTGTCCCTGTTGCTGTTTTCGTGAATAAGTTGTAAGAATTAGTTTTTTTACTTTTGTTGTTATATTTAGGAGATCAAAGTCATCGCTTCCGACGAAAGATATCTAGACCCGGATGATCTTCCAGAGTCTATACCTGTATTTCCGTTGCAGGGCGCTATTCTTTTGCCTCGCGCGACTATGCCTCTGCACATATTTGAACCGCGCTATCTTATGATGGTGGATGATGTGCTGGCTGGTGACAGGCTTATCGGTATTGTTCAGCCAGTGGAAGATCCAGGTGAACATCAATCTCCTCAAAGTAACAATGCGCCGATCAGAGATATCGGATGTGTCGGCAGACTGACCTCGTTTACTGAAACTGAGGATGACAGAGTGCTGATATCTCTGACAGGTATTTCCCGATTTGTGATTGCCCGTGAAGAAAATACTGATGCCCCTTACAGATTATTCGATGTTAACTTCAAGCCGTTTGCCAAGGATCTTATTTCTGACGGGGCGGAAGAAGGCGTTGACCGGGATTATCTGCTGAGTGTTCTCAAAGCATATCTGGATAATAACGACCTGAGTGCTGACTGGGAGAGTATTCACCGATCTTCGAATGAACTTCTGGTCAATACTCTATCTATGATAAGCCCTTATGGAGCTGAAGAGAAGCAGGCTTTACTTGAGGCTGCTGACCTGAAAGCACGTGCTGAGGTTCTTATTGCACTGGCCGAGATGGATCTTGCTGCAACGGATGATGGAACAGGTACTACAATTCAGTAGTTTACCTTATCCTCCCCCTGATTCAGATCTATTAATTGCATCTCCTGACATTGTTTGGCATTTTCAAAAACTTTTGCTAAACAGGCTTCTTTGTTCAATGAATTCAGTTGTCAGGAGTTAAGCTAAAGATGCGTGGTTACTTTGCTATTGGGGCCGAGGGTATTTCCAAACATATGAATCTGGGCAATCTGATCCGCTCAGCATATGCTTTTGAGGCCAGCTTTGTATTTACCATTAATGCACATCCCAAGGCATTCAGAAGAAATTCTGATAGCTCAAAAGCGATGACCCATCTTCCGGTTTATAACTGGGCATCTGTTGATACGATGCAGCTTCCAAACTCCTGCAAGCTGGTTGGTGTCGAGTTTATTGATGAAGCTATTGATCTGCCGAGTTTTCATCACCCGCTCAATGCTGCTTATGTGCTTGGTCCTGAAAAGGGAATCCTGTCAGATGAACTTCTGGAAAAATGCGATCAGATTGTAAAAATCCCGACGCGATTCTGTATTAATGTTGGGGTTGCAGGTTCGATTATCATGTATGACAGGATTAAAAGCCTTGGAAGATTTGCTCCCAAGCCCATTTCAGAAGTGGCAAAAGTGCAAAAGCTGGATAATCATGTGCATGGAACGCACCATAACTACTCTACACGCAAGGATTGAGATCCGCTTGTGTTGGCTTTCAATCTGCAACCCGCTATAAAGGCTAAAAGCTTGGGACTCACGGATTGATTTGGGGGACGTTTCATGATTAAGAGACTATTTACAGCATTAACTCTTTTCGCTTCTTTATGTTACATTTCTTCTGCTTCTGCGCAGACTGCCAAGGAAATTGCGACATATTCGGACTGGACGGTTCATGTTTATAGTGACCCATCGAAGAAAATATGTTTTGTTTCTTCCCAGCCGACAGATAAATTGCCTAAAAATGTTAAGCGCGGTGTCGTTGTATTTTATATTTCGCACTGGCCGAAGCAGAAAGTTAAGAATGAAATCAGCGTAGATGTTGGTTATCCTTTGAAAAAGGACAGCCAACCAGTTGCTGTTATTGGTTCTGAATCATTTAAATTTATAGTGAAATCAGACAAGGCTTTTGTTGAGACTCCTGAAATAGAAAAGAAGATGTTTGCTGCAATGAAGGTTGGCAGCACAATGGTTCTGACCGGAGTTTCGCGACGTGGTACGCAGACTACAGACAGTTATTCGCTTTCAGGATTGTCTGCTGCATTAAAAAAACTTGAGACAGAGTGCAAGTAGGTAGTGATGAGTATTTCTATCCCGACTGAGTCAAATATTAACGAGAATAACCAGAATGTAGAGGCTTTAGCTGAGCTTAAACCTCTCATCGGGCTAAGTCGTGAGGAAATAGCTGAAGAATTAAAAGCTCTTGATGTGCCTGATAAAGCACTGCGTATGCGAGCCAGCCAGCTATGGAACTGGATGTATATAAGAGGTGCACGGGACTTTGATGAGATGACCAATATCTCTAAAGATCTGCGCCAACAGCTCAAGGGGCATTTTACAATTGCCCGTCCTGAGATTGTTTCCGAGCAGGTCTCAGTCGATGGCACCCGAAAATGGCTTCTGCGTCTCGCGCCGACACGACCAGGTGAACGTGGCCCAGAAGTTGAAGCTGTTTATATTCCTGAACAAAAGCGTGGCACCCTGTGCATTTCAAGTCAGGTTGGCTGTACACTTACCTGCACATTTTGCCATACGGGAACACAAAGACTGGTTCGCAACCTTACTGCCGGAGAAATCGTCGATCAGATCCTGATTGCACGGGACAAAGTTGGAGACTGGCCTGAAGCTGAAAGACCGACAGATGGTCTGATCCCAAGTGGTGAACGGGCAATTTCCAATATTGTTCTGATGGGAATGGGAGAGCCGCTTTATAATTTTGAAAATGTCAAGCAAGCTATTGATATTGCTTCTGATGGAGATGGCCTCTCTGTTTCGAAACGGCGTATCACTTTATCAACATCTGGTATTGTACCGATGATTGAGCGTTGCGGTGAAGAAAGCGGCGTTATGCTTGCTATTTCTCTTCATGCTGTGCGTGATGATCTGCGCAATGAGCTGGTTCCTATCAATAAGAAATATCCAATCAAAGAGTTGCTTGACGCCTGCCGGAACTATCCTGGTGTATCCAATGCGAGGCGAATTACGTTTGAGTATGTGATGCTTAAGGATGTGAATGACTCGATTGCTGATGCCAAAGAGCTGGTAAGATTACTGTCAGGCATTCCGGCGAAGATTAATCTTATTCCGTTTAACCCCTGGCCCGGCTCACCCTATGAGTGTTCTGACTGGGATCAGATTGAGCGCTTTGCGGATATTGTTAACCGGGCAGGATATGCCAGCCCTGTGAGAACTCCGCGGGGTCGGGATATTATGGCGGCCTGCGGTCAGCTTAAATCTGCCAGCGTTACATTGAAGGCGAGCCTACGAAAACAGCAGGAAAATCTCGCTAACGCCTGATTAATGTTGCGTTGCACAATATTTTCTGTACTAATAATAATCAGCGTTAACGCTACAAACACTAATTTAACCGATATTCCGGTTTCCAGTGACGAGTGGCGTTGCACTGATTTTTATTGTGCGAGGACAGTGATATGTTTGCTCCTTATTTTAGTCTACCTGCAAAAATGATTCAGAGTTTTACCGAGCTGACTATCGCTAATATCAGCAATAGTATGAAGATTGCGGGTGATATGATGAATGCGGGATTGCAGTCATCAAGCAGTTTTGCCCAAACTTCAAAGCAAACGACCAGCAATGAAATGCCATTCCCTTTTACAGCGTTTAACTATATTCCCAACCTTTTTAAGGAAGAAGAAAAGCCTGTAAATCCTTTTATGCCAATAAACCCTTTTGAGGCTTTTCAGCCAAAATCTTCAAATAATAAACTCTTTCCCATGATTGACCTGTCTAATGTTCAGGGACAACAAAACCCTTTTAGCAGTTTATCTCCTTTTTCAGCGTTTTCGCATTTGCAGCCGATGTTTGAAAAGATGAGAGGAGCAACCGGCGGGAATAGCGTTAAAGGTGCGATGATCTTCTTTGATATTCCACTGGACAGCTTCAAGTTTGATAATATTTCACAGAATCTTCCGTGGGCCTCGTTTCCAGGCTTAAATCAAAAGTGACATTTCATCTGATTTTCAATAATGTACTTGCCAAACTGGTCATCACCGCCTAGACCCACGGTTAAGGCATTGCTTCTCCATATGTATTGGGGAACGCTTCAACTCATTCAGGATCATGTATATGGCACAGGGAAAAGACATTAATAAAGTTGTGCTCGCTTATTCAGGCGGGTTGGACACATCAATTATCCTCAAATGGCTTCAGACCACATATGACTGCGAAGTCGTAACATTTACTGCTGACCTTGGTCAGGGTGAAGAGCTTGAGCCAGCACGTAAAAAAGCTGAAATGCTTGGCATCAAAGAGATTTATATTGATGACCTGCGCGAAGAGTTTATCAGCGAATATGTATTCCCAATGTTCCGCGCCAATGCTGTCTATGAAGGTGTTTACCTGCTTGGTACTTCTATCGCACGGCCTTTGATTTCCAAACGTCTGATTGAGATTGCCGAAGAGACCGGGGCGGATGCTATTTCTCACGGTGCGACTGGCAAGGGTAATGATCAGGTAAGATTTGAGCTTTCTGCCTATGCCCTGAATCCAAAAATCAAGGTTATTGCTCCATGGCGTGAGTGGGAATTAAAGAGCAGAACGGATCTTATTAATTTCGCTGAAATGCATCAGATCCCAGTACCAAAAGACAAGCGTGGAGAGGCTCCCTTCTCTGTTGATGCTAATATGCTGCATTCCTCATCTGAAGGTAAAGTTCTGGAAGATCCATGGGTTGAAGCTCCTGCCTATGTTTTCCAACGCAGTGTTTCTCCTGAGGAAGCACCTGATCAGGCTACTTATATTGAGATTGGTTTCGAGAAAGGTGATGCAGTTTCACTGAATGGGGAGAAACTTTCTCCTGCTACACTTTTTGCCAAACTGAACGATCTTGGGCGTGATAATGGTATCGGCCGTCTTGATATGGTTGAAAACCGTTTTGTCGGAATGAAATCACGCGGCGTTTATGAGACCCCTGGCGGAACTATTCTTCTTAGTGCACACCGTGCGATTGAGTCCATCACCCTTGATCGAGGAGCTGCTCATTTGAAAGATGAGTTGATGCCACGTTATGCGGAACTGATTTATAACGGTTTCTGGTTCTCTCCTGAAAGAGAAATGCTGCAGGCCGCAATTGATAAATCACAAGAACATGTAGAGGGTGTTGTTCGCCTGAAACTTTACAAGGGCAATGTGATTGTTGTTGGACGTCAAAGCGAGATGTCTCTGTATTCTGAGGATATTGTAACGTTTGAAGATGATGCGGGTGCTTATGACCAGAAGGATGCAGAAGGCTTTATTCGTCTGAATGCCCTTCGTTTGCAGCAATATGGATTGCGCAGACAAAAATAAGAATGATGACTCTCGCTTCGTTAAAGGAGCGAGAGTTTTCACTAAATTAAAGATCAGGGCTTACAGGTTTTGCTTTTTCATCTTTAGCGCCAAAGTGGGATCTGTAGCGGGAATCCATTACTTCCATCGGCATGATTATCAATACATCAGTTGTACCAAACTGGTGGTCAATAACAGCACCATCGCCAAAATAAGCCCCCAGGCGTAAATACCCCTTAATCAGAGGTGGCATCGCCCGGAGTGCTTTTCTCATATCCAGCTCTGATTTTGGCAGCATATTCATATCAATACGAAGATTGTCATGTGCACGAACGCGCCATTCTTCAGGTGCCAATGCATTATGGTGAAGGAAGCTTAGTGCCAGCTCGTGCTGTTTTGGATCTGTTCCAGGGAAACTTGCGCAACCAATCAATACGTTGTCGCCATGTTCGTGAACGTAATTCCAGATGCCCTGCCACAGCAGCTCTACAGTTCTTTTTGTACGGAATGGCTTTAATACGCAGGAACGGCCAAGTTCGAGAAATTTATAGTCCGAACCTTTTTTCTCAATTAGGCTGGCTATATCAAATTCACTCTGGGTGTAAAAGCCGTTATAGAGTTCAGCAACTTCCTGTCTAAGAAGACGATATGTGCCAACAACACGAGAACGCTTTGGCCAGGGACGCTTTTTCAGCGTTTTAAGGGTTTTTGCCTGATTGCCCTTATCTACGACAAGAAGGTGATCGCAAATTGGATCGTATTCATCAACATCACGCCCAGTCATTACCGTTGAAGCGTTCGCAATAGCTGACATTTCCCTGTAAAATACACGATAGCGCAATTTCTGGGCGCGACGGATATCTACCCGGGTTGTAGCCAGACGGACTTCAAGGTCCCCAATATTCCCATACACTTTTGGCTCAGCCCGTCTAAAGCCAAGCTGACGTGGAACAAAACGGCTTGGTGGGAACGAAAAAAACCCCGAAGGAATATAACCGAAGCCAAAGCCAGGCTTGGATTTTCGAGAAAATTTTCGAGTAGTGAACTTCATTCAGGGTCTCCCACAGCAGCACATGCTTTATGACAATAGATAGCATTATACTGGATATTGTCACTCTAATTCCTTAGTATAACACGCTATGCTATTGTTTTATTTTTACTTTTTTTGATGTCACGCATTTCACGCTATAACAGAATAGCAAGTCAATGAGAAGATCTTGTGACTAAATGAGGTAAAAAGATTCACAAGTTAAACCACAAAATTACGGTTAACAGTAGCCCTGAAAGAGTTTTTTATAAAGAAATCCATTTATTAAGTATCTCTTCCAACTCATCTTTTTCAAAAGGTTTTGCGAGATAATCATCCAGTCCGGCATCCAGGCAAGTCTGGCGATCCTCACTGAATGCGTTGGCTGTCAGTGCGATGATAGGAGGGACATTTTCAGGATCGATATTATTTCGAGAGATGAATTCGTGGATCTGGCGCGTTGCTTCAAGACCGTCCATTTCAGGCATATGGATATCCATAAATACAATGTCAAAGCCCTGATCACCGCCATCGTAGGCATTTTTGAAGGTATTTAAAACTTCAACACCGTTCCACGACTGAACGACTTCGCAGCCAAACTTCTTCAGCATGGTGACAGCAAGCAGTGCGTTAATTTCATTGTCTTCGGCCAACAATACTCTTTTGAGTTTTCCAGAGCCGGGCAGGACATCATTTCCAGAAATATCTCCTGAAATCATATTTTTTTCTGACTGGCTGACAGCTTCTTCCTGACCATCAAGGTGGGTGAACAGCGACTCTGCCCGGACGGGACGCACCAGATATGCATCAAACTCTTCTGCTATCTGCTGACGTACGCTGCCGCGCTCTGATGAATCAAACAATATAATTGACTTGATATCCATATTGTCTCTGGCGGCTTCTTTTGCCTGTTTCAGGATTTCCCTGATATTATCAACCTGACCTGTGCAATCTGTAATCAGTGCATCAAAACTGTTTCCCTGGTCATGGGCTGCCCAAATAGAGATAACAGCATCATCAGGGTGAACCCACTGTGCTGTACGACCTGAACTTTTCAGCATTCTAACAATAAGGTCGGCTTCAATTTTTCGATCTGAGATAACCATAATGTTTGCTGGCCTGGATGAAGGCTCAATGTGCTTTCGCTCTTTTTTGCGCTTTGACTTCTCTTTTTTCTTTACCTGAAACGGGATGATAACCTTGAAAGTCGAACCTCTTCCCAATTCACTTTCTACTGAGATTGATCCGCCCATTCTATCCAAAAGACGCTTGCAAATAGCCAGCCCCAAACCTGTTCCGCCGTATCGTCTGGCTGCAGATGTATCTGCCTGTTCAAATTCGCCAAAGATTGTTTTGCAGTCGTCCCTGCTCATACCGACACCAGTATCGCGTATGATAATTTTACAGGCCTGCTTTTCTTCGGATAGTTTCAGGTCTTTCATTTCTTCCGGGTCTGCTTCGAGAACCTCAAGTGAAATGCCGCCATGATCTGTAAACTTTACGGCATTTCCAACAAGGTTAAGCAGTATCTGGCGAACGCGAACTTCATCTCCTATTACGGTGTGATGGAGTTTGGAACTTACGTACCAGCCTATTTCAATACCTTTTTCGTGTGCTCGCGGTGATAAAAGTTCTGTTACTCCCTGAATTACAAGAGGTAAATCAAAGGGTGTATATTGAAGCTCAAGTTTACCAGCTTCAATTTTGGAAAAATCAAGTATCTCATCAATGATCGAGAGCAATGTTTTTGCAGACTGGTCAATTGAACGAGCGTAGGTTAACTGCTCGGGAGTAAGATCTGTATCAAGCAATAATCCTGTCATTCCCAGAACACCGTTCATTGGCGTTCTGATTTCATGACTCATGGAAGCCAGAAAACGGGATTTTGCACGGCTGGCACCTTCTGCCTGATCCCTTGCGTCCTGCAATGCAATTTCTGCATTACGCTGATCTGTTATATCTCGGCCAACGGTCTGTATTTCACGTATGGATAGATCTTCATCACGGATAATGAAATCTTCCCAGATAAACCAGCGTTTTCCTTTCGCTGTTTCAAGTTCCTGAGTATAACGGCGCCTTGTATCTCCCGGCTTGTCACCAAATGCTTCTGGAGTATCTCCGGAAATTACGGCTGGCTTAAATGGTTGTCCCAGCACTTCCAGATTATTTAAATTGAATGTTCTGCCAAAAGCGTCATTTACGAATGTCAGCTTGCCCTGACCGTTACGTCTGATGATAACATCCTGCTGGTTATCAAGAAGATCTCTGTAACGTTCTTCATTTTCTCTGAATTCCCAATGAACATCCTTCAGGGTTTCTATACCTGACTCAAGCTGCTCCGCCAGTTCAGAGAGATATGAGGCTTCAGTTTTCTTTTGCTTTGTATTCTGTTTTCCTGAGACCTCATTGTTCAGAGATCTACTCATCCAGAAGCCTGTAAAAAGCAGAGCTAATCCGATAAGAAGAAATATAACCCGAATATCAAGCCAGGATATCGTCTGGGCATAAACGGCCAGTATCAGAAAAACCCCCACGCCCATGCCGAGCATTGATACCAGTTGTTTTCCAGAGAGGTTATCACTGGTGCTATCTTTCCTTTCAGAGAGCTCATCTGAAGGAACCAACTTGCGAATATTTTCGGCAGAAGATGTTAATGAGTCCCGGACGTGATTAATCTCATGTTCTGAATCTTCGGTCTTTTTGGGCGTTGAATTAAGCACTTACTGATAACTTTTTTAAAATAACTGATACTACGTCCGAGCTAAGTGTTTTCAAAGCTTTCGGGCTCAAGAATACTCTGAGCCCGCTCAGGAAAGCAGCTTTTGTTTTAGAAACTATTACTAAATGATTCATATTTGAGAATTCAGCATGTTTTTTGGAAGTTAATATCACTATGCGGCCTGCTTTCTGGAAAATATCTCTCCGCGATAACCCAGAGCCTCAGCCAGATGCAACCGTCCTATTTTCTCTGAGGACTGCAGGTCGGCCAGCGTTCTGGCCAGTTTAAGAGTGCGATGATACCCTCTTGCAGAAAGTTTCAGTGATTTTATTGCATCCTGAAGAAGGGTCTGCCCTCCTTCATCTATTTCGACAATCTTCTCTAACAGTTGATTTCCACATTCAGCATTGCAACGAATATGCCCGACACCAAATTTTTTAAACCTCGCTTTCTAAATATCCCTGGCTTTCAATACTCTTGTTCTGACATCTGCGCTTGTTTCCTGTGGGGGAGGCAAAACCAGATCTGCAGCGCTTACAGCAGGAACTTCTATGTGAATATCAATCCTGTCCAGTAATGGACCGGATACTCTGGCCTGATATCTATCAGCACAACTTTTACCCTGCCTGCAGCTAAAGCCCGGTTCTCCTGCCCTCCCGCATCTGCATAGATGCGTTGCCCTATTGCCATTCTGTATACAGAGCCTGAAAGCTATGAGACCACTAGATATAGTGGACGACCCACAGACCTTGGGTGAACACCTGAAAAAGCGAAGATGGGAAAAGAGACAATATCAGCGGGAGGCTGCGGCTGAAATTGGCTGCAATACCTGGACATATATTACCTGGGAGAAGCATGGGGTAAGGCCGCAAGATCGATTTGAAGAGGCCATTGCACACTATCTGTCCTGAAGACAGAAAATCCCATCTAGTATCATAATGTTATCAAGTATATAGGGTACTCAGGTTGAGATGCTACCTTCGGTAGCATATATTTAACTGTATACTTCATACTACAGAGGGGAGCATATCTTGAAAAAGAAACTCATCATCACTTGTGAACGACCCATGATTGATCCTGTAACAGACAAAATACAGGAACTGGATGCCTCTGCTGAAATTAGTGTTGGTAGTAATCCAAAAATGTCCGGTGTCGTAGAAGCTCTATCAATAATCGCTTCCCTATCGACTATAGCAGCTAGCTCTTTTGTTATCTGGGCAGAACTCCAAAAGAAGGAAGGTAAAGAGATTGATGTAGAGGAAAGTGAAGAGAAAGAGACAAAAGAAGAAGAGTAAATCACACAATATGGGTTGGTGAGTTAATGGTTTTGCTGCATGGGACTGATGGTTTATCTGAAACAGATTTACCTCAAGAGTTTTTTGATTTAATGAGTGGCGATAACAAGCCTTTTGCGATCTCAGATGATGACTTTAATGAATTACCCTTTTCACTTCAGATACATAAAACGGTTCGGGAGATAACAAGATCCATTATTGACTTTGTCAATGAGCATGGCCAAGAACCTACCCAATTTTTATGTGCTCCTATTTATGGTGACGGCAGCTCAACCCAGCTGCTCAGCTACAAAGATGAACAAAAGCAGCAACAGTTTATAATCGCCATCCTTGACGTTCGGATTGTTTATGAGGTCTTTGTTCATATCGCCTGTACACCTTTGGCCCGATATACTCCCTCAAGCGCACTAAGTGTTGCCTATGAAAAACTGGCGTTGTGTAGTCGGATATCTTCTGAAGCAAATCAAGAGTATACACACCTATCCTTGGGCCTCTTGTCTTCGGCACAAGAGGCAATCTATCAAATCGATGACAGCTCACAGATTGAAACTCGGTTGGACAACCTGTTAGAACAAAGTTTCTTATCGGAGCATCAGATTGTTTTGATACTCTCATCGTTAGTTACTTTTTTGATCTTTCATGAGTTTGCCCATTTTGGTGTGAAAGAAATTGATTTTGTCAGGGACGCTGTTCAACAAAACCTGGATAAATTTATTGATGTGCAAGCTACAAATGCAGAGCATGGCAAATTCCATGATGAAACGAACGAAAAGTTGGCGAAGCTCATTATGGGGCAGGACAATGTAGATATTATCCTAGACTCAGAAAGTTCAAAAGAGGAATTTCGCCGTCTCTATACCCAGGGTTTCTTAGCAAAGGTGGATAAAGAGGAACTGCTTTGTGATAACGTCGCTGTACAAAATACAGCCAATATTATGGTCAATAGATTTGAGCTTGGCATTAGTAACTGGTTATTAGTGAGATACGCTATCCAAACCGTGCTAAACCTTTCTTGGAGTTATCCTGCTTCAAAAAAAATATTCTCAACAGCATGCACAGCATGGAACCGCCTAGCAAATGGGGAGCAAGTTGAAGGCAATGATGATATGCTTCATGATAGGATATTGGAGCAACTGGCAAACAGAAGAGACCTTATCTTGTTTGAAAAGTTGAGGGAGAGGTATGCCTTGGATCAGTTTGATGCTGCTATGTCCTCGGTACTTCACTCTCACCTGGCAATGGGAATGGATTTACCAACTGCTATTGCAAAGTTCTTTCCCTCAGATGCAATGGCCAGGTCTATGCAAGAATTTTCATCAAGGCATATCAATATTATTGATAGATCGCTCTATACGCTGGAAGGTTTAGGCCTCTGCTCAAGTCGAGGGCGAGCTTTGCAGATTGTATCTGGTGTGAACAACACATCAGATATTCAAAAGGGCGATATTTTTTCTTTTTATGTATTTGGCAAAGCATTTCACTATAAATCAAGTTAGAAGAAATAATGCTACTCACGGAACAAAATTGGCGATGAAGAAGCAATTTTTATACTTTTTATTTCTACTGTTGATCTCACCTAACTACACTTACGCTGCTACTATAACCCTAAAAGGAAAGAGAGAATTCACCACATCAACTTCGTCAAGAAATACGATCCATTTTGTTCAAACACTAAAATTGGACGGAGAAATAAAAAATGGAGATAGCAAGAAAATACGCCAAATAGTAAAAAAAATAGATGCCGCCTCCCCTTTTCAGTTCCATATTCTGCTACTTCTAAATAGCAAAGGAGGGAGCTTTCAAGAGGCCTTAAAGTTATCTACCTACATTCGTTCAAGAGGGATCGGCACTCTTATTCAAAATAAAGACACATGTTTGTCAGCCTGTGCCGTGGCTTTTATGGCTGGCACCCTCTTTGAGGATGGTTCAGATGCACTTCCAATAAGTTTTAGATATATTAATATTGGAGCCAAGCTGGGCTTTCATCGACCTTCATTGAGGCTAAATTCTGAGGGGATGAGTGGTATTGGCAATAAAATCAAGGATAGACTTATAGAAGATGCATATGCAGCAGCCTCTATACAGATGGGTACTTTTTTTGATGAGTTGAAGAAAAACAAAGTGGCTACTTCTCTTGGCATAGAAATGTTAAAAAGTGGTTCTGATTTTTTGATGATTGACACCATTGATAAAGCTGGGCGATGGGGTATATCAATATCTGGTATAAGTTTTCCCTCATACATCGGACCTTTTCAAGCAGCCATAGCATGTTCAAATATCAATAGATGGAGAAGTGACTTTTTTGTTAATGATAACAATACTCAATTTCCCGTGATATTGCCTTCTATATATTCAACTGGTGAGATTTTAGTGAGACAAAGTAAAGAGGTTCAAGCTAACAGGAAGAGTAAATTCTCCTATATGTTCCAACCTGTCTTCCAAGGGCAAAGCTGTGGATTTACAAAGCACAAGAATGATAATGACTTTGTTTCCTACTCAGTTGAGATTTATGAGGGGCAAATTGAAATTGGTGCTTCAAGCCAAGGGGAATTTACGGTTCATCCCATTCATTTTTTCTCACCAAAAACAAAAATTATTAATCTTCCCACAAAGTAAAGCCTACTGTAGGTTAACCAACTTGGTTGAAGGTTCAAGAGATTTGCTAAATTGAATAGCAATAGAACCCAATACTCTTGCAATCCCTCCTCTGTTATCTCCTTCGAAAAGAGTTAGTGATAACCATTTTCGATTTTTATTTATTGAAATAGTGCAACCATAATCAGTTTGAGCCCTAAAAGTAATTCTGAACACATTTTTCTTAACCCTTT
>JBOEGA010000138.1:0-3945 GCA_050633205.1 Methyloligellaceae bacterium
ACACCAAATTCACCCTTAGGTGCTTCAACAGCGGCATATACCTCACCGGCAGGAACATGATAGCCTTCGGTATACAGCTTGAAGTGGTGAATAAGAGCTTCCATGGAGCGTTTCATCTCAGCACGCTTTGGCGGAACAACTTTATTTCCCGTATTGGAAACGGGCCCGACAGTTTTTCTTAATTCTTCGCAGCACTGCTTCATAATCCTGACGGACTGACGCATTTCTTCCATACGGATAAGATAACGGTCATAACAGTCACCGTTTTTACCAATGGGAATATCAAATTCCAGATCGCTGTAACATTCATAAGGCTGTGAACGGCGTAAATCCCACGCAGCACCTGAACCGCGAACCATGACACCGGAGAAACCCCAGGCAAACGCATCTTCAAGGCTGACAACAGCAATATCCACATTACGTTGTTTGAAAATACGGTTATTAGTCAGCAGACCTTCTATATCGTCACAGACCCTTAGGAATGGATCGCAAAAATCGTTGATGTCATCTATCAGCTCATTAGGTAAGTCCTGATGAACACCGCCAGGACGCACATAAGCTGAGTGCATACGTGAACCTGAAGCGCGCTCATAAAATACCATCAGCTTTTCACGCTCCTCAAACCCCCAGAGCGGCGGTGTCAGGGCGCCGACATCCATGGCCTGTGTGGTAACATTCAGCAGATGAGACAGAATTCGACCAATTTCTGAATAAAGAACCCTGATGAGCTGGCCACGTCTCGGAACTTCTATATCAAGCAGCTTTTCAACCGCCAGAGCATAGGCATGTTCCTGATTCATCGGTGCAACATAATCAAGACGATCAAAGTAAGGGACAGCTTGCAGGTATGTTTTGCTTTCAATCAGCTTTTCCGTACCACGATGCAACAATCCGATATGCGGGTCTACACGGGTAACAACTTCGCCATCAAGCTCAAGTACAAGCCTTAACACACCGTGCGCTGCCGGATGCTGTGGACCAAAGTTGATATTAAAGTTCCGGATTTCACTTTCAGCCATGACCTAAGCCTTCTCTTTCGATTCTTTATTGGCTTTTTCGTCACCTGGAAGAATATATTCAGCACCTTCCCAGGGGCTCATAAAGTCAAAGGACCTGAATTCCTGTGTAAGCTTAACCGGTTCATACACCACTCGTTTAAGCTCATCATCATAACGAACTTCAACATATCCAGTTAAAGGGAAATCCTTGCGCAGGGGGTGACCACGAAAACCGTAATCTGTCAGGATTCTGCGAAGATCCGGATGCTCGGTAAAGAGGATACCATACATGTCATAAGCCTCACGCTCAAACCAGTTTGCTGCCGGGAAAAGCTCGACAACACTGGGAACTCCAGTGGCTTCATCAGTTTCAACCTTTACTCGAATACGTTGATTCTGCCTTGGGCTAAGCAGGTGATAGACAACATCAAAACGTTTAGGACGCTCAGGATAATCAACACCACAGATATCAATAAGAACACTGAAGAGGCAGCGCTGGTCATCGCGCAAAAAAGCAAGCACTTTAACCAGATCAGCACGTGTTACGGTGAGGTTTAACTCGTGATAAGTCACATCAAAACTGATAATAGACTCACCAAGTGTTATTTCCAGAAATTCACCCAGCTCTTTCAGATTGTCGTCCATTTTGCCCCCACGTCATGCCTTTCTCGCATTAGCGAATAATAGTGCCTGTCCGTCTTATTTTCTTTTGCAGCAATAACACTCCATAGACAAGTGCTTCTGCTGTAGGTGGACAGCCGGGAACATAAATATCAACCGGAACAATCCGGTCACATCCCCTTACCACAGAGTAGGAGTAGTGATAATACCCACCACCATTAGCACAACTCCCCATAGAGATAACATAACGGGGTTCGGGCATCTGGTCGTAAACCTTGCGCATTGCAGGCGCCATTTTATTTGTTAGTGTGCCGGCAACAATCATCACATCTGACTGTCTCGGACTTGCGCGCGGTGCAAAACCAAAACGCTCGAGATCATAACGTGGCATTGAAGAATGCATCATCTCAACAGCACAGCAGGCCAGACCAAATGTCATCCACATTAAAGATCCTGTGCGCGCCCAGTTGATCAGGTCAGAAGAGGCCGTTACCAGAAACCCCTTATCTGACAATTCTTCAGATATATCAGTAAAATAACGATCTTCCTTGTCAGCAACTTTCATCGTTGAAGATTGCTGATCAGGTCGCATTAAAACCGGTGAAGGCAATTGTGGAAGAGTTTTTAATCCCATTCTAGTGCACCCTTCTTCCAGGCGTAGGCAAAGCCAACGGCCAGCTCAAACAGAAATACCATCATTGCCCAGAACCCCGGATCACCAATCTCTCGGAATGTTAAAGCCCAGGGGAACAGATATACAGCTTCCAGATCAAAGATGATAAAAAGTATCGCCACCAGGTAGAAACGCACATCAAATTTCATACGGGCGTCGTCAAACGAATTAAATCCGCACTCATAGGCGGATACTTTTTCAGGATCTGGATTTTTTACCGCAATAACAAAAGGAATGACAAGCAACATGGAGCCAATCACAAGGGCTACGCCGATGAAGATGGCAATTGGCAGGTATTCGTTGCCAAGGTAGGTTAGCAATTGTTCCGACACGTCACATCCCTCTCCCTAGGGTCCGCAATAAAACAGGAATTGCGAGAAAAATGCATGGCTATATATTTTTCCGCTATGGCTTGAGTAAGAACACACCTATTTTATTTTGTACTTGATTCTTGTCAAACGCGGCTTCATGAAGCTGGCTCAAATAATAACCTCTCACCATTACCGCACACATGATTAATAGGCAACCGGAAAGCACAAAAAGTCTTTGATAACTTTAGCTAACTAATTCTTTACTATTTGTTACTGTTTCATAAAAAACGCACTTTACCAGGTCTACTTAAGAACTAGTTGCAACAACAGCCTCCAGCCTTCTGATAACTTTTGAGTACTTTTCAGCATATTTATCTCGCCTCTCAGGATCATCAATTTGCGAAACGCGCGAAAAATTATGCTTTGCATCTGCCAGTTTTACCGCAACTGCAATAAAGTTTTTCTCAAGACGAGGAAGGTATTCGGAAAAATAGTCCTCACCATCCCTTTGCGTCATTGCATCTACCCCTGCTCGGATTACATCACCAAAAGCTTTATGAATGTCGTCCAGAGAACAATCTGTATCCTCTACGATATCATGAAGCACTCCAATAATTTCATATTCATACCCCAGCTCCCTGACAGCTGCCGCTACTGCATGGCAGTGGTATAGATAGGGATTTCCCGCTTTATCAACCTGAGAGCGGTGCTTTTGTGCGGCTAAAGCATAAGCATCACTTATAAATTCCGTATTTGACATTACGCATCACCTTTTTTTACATAAGTAAATATTATCCCGGTAATAAGAAGCTTTTGTTTCCTTACTGCGTACACAACGACTAAGCTTACACCATCAGCACCTGTATGGAGATAAGAAATGTCTTCCCGTTCCTGGACTATAATTCTTTGTGGCGGCATGATCCTGGCCATAGCACTTGGTTTCAGACAAAGCCTGGGCCTTTTTTCCAAAAGCATTTCTGCCGATCTTGGAATAGGACGGGAAAGTTTCGCACTTGGCCTTGGCCTGACGAATCTCTTCTGGGGTATTGGCGCTCCTTTTACCGGAGCAATTGCTGATAAATATGGCTCAGTGGCAATTTTGGTTATCAGCGGCTTCCTATATGCTTCAGGTCTGGCGATTATGGCGTTATCCGGCACAGGAGAACATCTTATCATAGGCGGCACAGTACTTGGCTTTGCCATGAGTGGTGTCGGCTTTTCAGTTATTCTGGGTGTTGTTGCACGCTCTGCTCCGGTGAATAAACAGGGGCTGGCATTAGGGATTGCCTCTACTTTTGGCTCCATAGGCCAATGCGCAGCACTCCCATACACCCATATAATC
>JBOEGA010000139.1:0-30742 GCA_050633205.1 Methyloligellaceae bacterium
GTTCTGCGTGATGACCAATTGGAGCCGGCCTACAAAGCTGAGTTTATAAGCCTGCCAGGTGAGGGAGAAATTGCCAGAGAGATCGGGCAGAATGTAAACCCGGAAAACATTCATAAAGCCAAGCAGATGCTGTTGTCAGGCATATCAAAAGATATTCATGCTGGACTGGAAGAAGCTTATAAAACCCATGCTAACAGAGGCAAATACACTGCAACAGCCAAAAGCGTAGGTAAACGTTCACTCAGAAACCAGTGCCTGAGCTTACTGGCTGCTTCCGGCAGCAGGGAAGACATGGTTCTCGTCGTGGATCATTATAAAAAAGCAAAAAATTTGACCGACAAAATGGCTGCACTTAGTATTCTGACCCATAGTAATTCTGAAGAACGGGAAGAGATTTTTGAGCATTTCTACGAAGAGTTCAAAGATGACCACCTGGTATTGGATAAATGGTTTTCTCTACAGGCCATGTCTTCAGGCAAGGATACTATTGAAAAAATCCGGGCTTTGAAAAAGCACCCTAAATTCTCTTTGAAAACACCTAATCGCGTCAGATCTCTGATCGCATTCTTTGCCCAGAGCAACACAATGCATTTCAACTGTGCATCAGGTGAGGGTTATCGGCTTGTAGCCGAAACAGTTCTGGAACTGGATAGCTTTAATCCGCAGATTGCTGCACGCCTGTGCGGAGCATTCAGAAGCTGGAGAATTATGGAACCTGGCCGCCAAAAGCAGGCAAAAATGCAACTTGAAATTATTGCCGAACACAAGAAACTTTCAAGAGAC
This sequence comes from Methyloligellaceae bacterium, assembly GCA_050633205.1. Taxonomy (GTDB): domain Bacteria; phylum Pseudomonadota; class Alphaproteobacteria; order Rhizobiales; family CBDHHC01; genus CBDHHC01. The sequence continues at coordinate 784 of JBOEGA010000139.1, forward strand.
ACATACGAAATCGTCACAAAAACATTAGGTTAACTCCATAAACAGGCTGGCTCTATCCTTGATAACCAGCCTGTTTTTACCAATGGAAAGTTTTCTCTATCTTGCCAGAGGAGTACTGGCTGTCTATAAAAAGAAAGAAAAAGAACCGTATAAACAGGCTTCTGGGAGAACTTAGGTGAGGATACGTTTGCTTCTTGCATGGTTAACCGTCTTATGGGTTAGTCTCGCACAATCAATGACAGCATCAGCAGCTGGCCCCGCAATACTTTTCGAGGCCGAAAGCGGTAATATTATATATGCCGAAGATGCAAACCGTCTCTGGTACCCGGCATCACTGACAAAAATGATGACTGCCTATATTGCCTTTGAGGAAATCAAGGCTGGCAGACTGTCATTAACCGATCAGCTGACAGCCAGTGTCCACTCAAGCAGACAGGCGCCAAGTAAAATAGGACTCCCGGTTGGCAGACAGATGTCTGTGGACCTCGGGCTTCAGACACTCATAGTAAAATCAGCCAACGATGTTGCTGTAATGATCGCAGAAAAAATCAGCGGTAATGTGCATGACTTCGCTGACAAAATGAATAAGACTGCCAGAAAACTCGGCATGAACCGGACACGATACTATAATCCTAATGGTCTTCCTGACGGCCGCCAGATCACGACAGCGCGTGACCAGGGGTTGCTGGCTCAGGCAATCATCAAAAACTTTCCGGAACATGCCCCTCTGTTTAAACAGATATACGTTCATGTCGGTAAAAGAAAGCTGCGCAGCCATAACGATATGCTTCGTAAATACGTAGGCTCTGATGGAATGAAAACCGGCTTTGTCTGCGCATCCGGCTTCAATGTAGTAACAAGTGCGACCCGCAACAAACGCCGCCTGGTTGCTGTCATAATGGGAGCAACAAACTCTGCAAAACGCAGAGTAAGAGCGATGAAACTGCTGAATTATGGCTTTGGAATTTATAAATGGAAAAATCTCTATGAGCCGGTAAACATCAAAAATTCAGCAGATGGTATCAATGACCTGCGTGGCCCCAAAAATATGCGCTACACAGTTGCATCAGGCTCCTGTAACAGAAGAGCCGCTATTAAAAGGCGTCAGGCAAGACGCAAACTGAACAAAAAAGCAGCAGCAAGAAAGAAAGCTGTAAAGTCCGGAAAAGCAGCAAAAAAGAAAAACACAAAAAAGAAATAGCTCTCGTCTCAATAGAGGCAGCATTCCATTGATAATGCTGCCTTTGATCTACCCCTTCTTGCCATCTTTAGAGGCTTGGGCCTGCTGGCATGGCTTCCCGAAAGCATTACAGATATACAGATCTTTGCCAGCCTGGCGGCAATCAACTTTACTATCCAAAGCTGTATGCCACTGGGCATAAGGATCTCCATGCTTCTTTTTAACAGCAGTCATCCACTGAATTACTGCATTCATATTGGCAACAGACTGAACCCTGTTAGGGAAACCGTGACCAATAATTTTTTCTTCAAGGCATGCCAGCTTCGGTGTAGTTTCTTCCGCCAAAACAGCCTGAGCACTTGAAAATAATGCAATAAAAACAACCGCCATTATAGAAAACAGTCGCATAGGAATACCTCCTCACACACCTTTTAAAAGGCGATTGCGTCTACCTCTGTTGCAAAGGCAGACCTGACAGGAAGCAGACTACTGAAACTTTCCTAAGATTTAATGATGGGTCATATTTTAGATAACACTATGTTAACCGTCTCATTGCAACAGAAGCATTCACCCCGCCAAAACCAAACGCATTACACAATGCATTATGAACCTCCTTGGACTGGGAAACTTTCGGCACAAAGTTACAGGCCTCCATCCCCTCATCAACCTGATTCAGATTCAATGTCGGTGGCAGCATTCCAGTGCGTAAAGCCATGGCCGTAAAAACAGCTTCAACGCCTCCTGCTGCTCCAAGCAGATGCCCGATTGCAGATTTTGTCGAAGAAATTGCGATATCCGAAAGATGATCACCAAATACCGATTTCATACCATTAACCTCTCCACGATCACCAACGAAAGTAGAGGTTGCATGTGCATTAATGTAATCAATATCAGTTCCATCACTGCCAGCCATTGCCAGACAGGCTTTCATGGATCTTGCTGCACCAGACCCATCTTCAGGCCCTGCAGTAAGGTGATAGGCATCAGCACTTGTACCATAGCCTGTCAACTCAACCAGAGGCATAGCACCTCTCGCTTCTGCATGTTCTAGAGTTTCCAGAACAATCAGTCCGGCCCCTTCTCCCAATACAAAACCATCTCTGTCTTTGTCAAAAGGCCGGGAAGCTGCAGCAGGATTCTCGTTACTCGTAGACAAAGCCTTGGCCGCGCCAAACCCTGCTATGGTCAGACGATCAATACACGCCTCAGCTCCTCCAGCTAGAACAACATCAGCCTCGCCACTTTGCAGCATACGCATTCCGTCACCTATAGCCTGCAATCCTGCAGCACAGGCAGTTACAGGTGCCCCAATAGGCCCCTTAAACCCGTAGCGAATTGAAATATTCCCAGCCGCCAGATTTGCCAGAAAGGCTGGCACAACAAATGGAGAGATACGTCTGGCACCGCGGTTATCCAAAGTCCGTACGGCATCGGTGATTACCGGAAAACCACCTATCCCGGTTCCTATAACGGTAGCTGTACGGTTCTTATCATTCTCATCTTCAGGTTTCCAGCCCGCCTGTGATAATGCCTCTTCTGCTGCTACAAAAGCATAAATCGTAAATAAATCTACTTTCTTGCGGTCCTTTTTTGAAACGACACTGTCAATATCAATTCCAAGAGGATCATCATCAGCTACAGGAACCTGCCCTGCAATTTTAGTCGAAAGGTCCTCAACATCCACGCGGCTAATATTTCGAATCCCTGACTGACCCTCAATAAGCCTCTCCCATACCCCGGAAACACCACAACCCAACGGTGTAACCAGTCCCATACCAGTAATAACAATACGTTTATTCATGTGCTCTCCTATGCAAGTGTATATGCACTAGTTCAATAAAATCCTGATAGGAAAATTAAACCCTATAGGCCTCCTATTGCTGCTAGCGCATTCTGTATTTTATCCCAGCTCTCTTCGCCAACCTCTTCCCTGACAGCATCCTGAGCTTGAAGCCATAATGGGGAAATAGTCTCAATCAATTTTCGCCCGTCAGCAGATAGAATCACTTTCTGCGCTTTGCCCTGCTTATTCTCATCAGAACAAATAAGGCCACGCTCACGCAATAATGAAATATTCCGTGTTAATGCGCTTCTCTCAATTGAAAGCCAGTCAGCCATTTCACTGATAGATTTAAAGCCGCCACGATCAATAGCAAACAACAGGGAAGCCTGTATGGACTGAATACCATATGGATTCAGCAGCGCATTATAGCGTCGTGTAATAGCCCGTGCAGCTCGCCTGGTTTTCAAAACCAGGCATACGCTGGTAGGGTCATAACCCAGATCTCTTAACATATACGTTAGTTAGCATGTGCAGATACACATGTCTAGTACAGCCATAGCACATTGGTATCTGGGATCGAATAAAATGGAGAAAATGAGCCTACCAGGATTGATAGGCTCTTGTTGGGGGGTTACTGACTACTGAATTCAAGCCAGATCTTTTTTCCTGCCTCAATAGACTCGAGACTGGCTTGTGCAAGAACGAGATGTATCTCTACCTGTTGCCAGGTCTGGACACTTTCAAAAAAATCATCATCCAGTGCATCTTCAATAAAAATTCCTTCTGGAGTACCTGAGATATCGCCCTCATCAAAGCTTTCTAAATAGCTTCTAAAATTCAAAATGAATCTCCTGAATCGTTTGTCAAATTACCAGTGTGCTCGAATAATATTCAGCAGCAATGCACGAATTGTACATTCCTGAGCCATCAGAAAATGGCAGAATTCAACGATATTGCGTTGAGGTTAGTTGGGAGGACAAAATTTGGAAAGACAACATGTTTGCTACCTTACAAAGGCATACCGTGATCGCAGAAGTATGGCCTTACATATTAATCAAAGCTGATTATCTATCTATCTGAATAGTATGAACAGAGTATTACCTGAAAACTGAAATTCTCAATACATTTACCATCCGGGAAAAAACTTTCTCTTGATACCACAAATAGAGACAGGTCCTGTTTGACCTGCCTCCATAACGAATTCTCAGGTTGGCTTAAAACTGCAATCGTTTTGCCTCAACGACATGCTCAAGTCCACGCACAGCTTCCAGAACATCATCAGGAATAGCAGCATCAGACTCGATTAATGCCAAGGCTTTAGCTCCGGCCTCGGAACGCCCCAGATTAAACGTAGCGATATTCACCCCTGCCTGCCCAAGTGTTGTTCCCAGCGCACCAATATAACCAGGCTGGTCTGTATTCTCGGTATAAAGCATATGTTCCCCAAGAGCCGCATCCATATTGATCCCGCGCACCTGTATCAACCTTGGAATACCGTCTGAGAATACTGTACCCGCAACAGAACGTTCCTGTCGCTCTGTCTTGACAGTCAGACGTACATAAGTTTCATATGCACCATCCTGACCGCGGGTAACTTCTTCAATGGCAATTCCCCGCTCTTTAGCAACAGCAGGAGCAGAAACCATATTAACTTCAGAAAGCATTGGGCGAAGCACACCGCCAAGGATTGCAGAAGTCAGCGCTTTCGTATTCATCTCGGCAACATCACCTGCATATTCAATACGAATACCCTGAACTCCTGTCTCTATGAGCTGACCGGCAAAAGAACCCAGTTGCTCAGCAAGAGTAACAAACGGTTTCAGACGCGGAGCTTCTTCAGCAGAGATAGACGGGAAGTTAATCGCATTTGTGATTGCTCCATTAATCAGAAAATCTGACATTTGTTCTGCAACCTGAACTGCAACATTTTCCTGCGCCTCGGAAGTCGATGCACCCAGATGAGGTGTACAGATAACATTCGGCAAGCCAAATAATATATTTTCCTTAGCTGGCTCTTCTTCAAAAACATCAAAGGCAGCACCACCAACATGACCACTATCAAGCGCAGCTCTCAGATCCGTTTCCACAACCAGACCACCGCGGGCACAGTTAATGATACGAACCCCTTTTTTGGTTTTGGCAAGCGCCTCAGCATTAATAATATGGCGCGTCTTATCTGTTAGTGGCGTATGGAGTGTTATAAAATCAGCCCGTTTCAAAAGATCATCAAGCTCAACCTTTTCCACCCCGAGGTCAATAGCTCTCTCAGGCGTTAAAAACGGATCAAACGCAATAACTTTCATGCGAAGCCCGATACCACGATCGGCAACAATTGAACCAATATTACCGCACCCGATAACACCAAGCGTCTTGCCGGTAACCTCGACTCCCATAAAACGGGACTTCTCCCACTTGCCAGCTTGCGTAGAGCTGTTAGCTTCAGGGATCTCACGGGCCAGGGCCATCATCATTGAAATGGCATGTTCTGCTGTCGTAATGGAGTTACCAAATGGCGTATTCATTACGATGATACCGCGAGCGGTTGCGGCTTTTATATCGATATTATCGACACCGATACCCGCCCGGCCGATAACTTTCAGATTTTTAGCAGCAGAAATTATTTCAGCAGTAGCTTTGGTTGCAGAACGAACTGCCAGACCATCATAGTCTCCAATAATCTCGGCTAACTCTTCCTTGCTAAGACCAACTTTAACATCAACTTCAACACCACGATCTTCAAAGACCTTTTTCGCAAGAGGACTCAGTTTGTCAGAAATCAATACACGAGCTGTCATGAATATTCTCCTGTAAGCCCGATATGATAACCAGACTTATATTTCCCAATAAAATTACAAAACACATAAATCAAAGCACGAACTGCCAGATCCCAACCCGGAGATTCATATGGTCAGCTATATTTTTCGTGCTTTGTTTATATGATAACGTGCTAACCCAGCGCTTGAGCTTTTGCTGAAGAGAACGCCCAGTCTAGCCAGGGGGTTAATGCCCCGACATCCGAAGCTTCAATCGTGGCTCCACACCAGATCCGCAGACCCGCAGGTGCATCACGATAAGCTCCAATATCCAGGGCAACACCTTCCTGCTCAAGCAACGTCGCAATTTTCTTCGCAACAGTGCTTTGCTGATCGGCATCCAGCCCGGCAATATCAGGGTCCGTTATTTTCAGGCAGACCGAAGTATTGGACCGCGTCTCAGGATCAATAGCGAGAAAGTCCACCCAATCGGTCCTGGCAACCCAGTCTGAAATCACTTTGGCATTGGCATCTGCACGTGCAATCAGGCCGCTCAGCCCACCAAGACCTTCTGACCATGAAAGAGCATCAAGATAGTCCTCAACACAAAGCAATGATGGCGTATTGATTGTGGAACCTTCAAAAGTACCACCAATAAGTTTACCACCTTTGGTAAGACGGAAAATCTTGGGTAATGGCCATGGTGGTGTATAGCTTTCAAGACGCTCTACAGCACGTGGTGAAAGTACAATCATTCCATGTTGCGCTTCACCACCCAGAACCTTCTGCCAGGAGTAAGTCACAACATCCAACTTGGCCCAGTCAAGATGCTGGGCAAACGCTGCGGATGTAGCATCGCAAATTGTCAGCCCGGCCCGGTCAGCCGCAATCCAGTCCCCATTAGGAACCTTCACACCTGAGGTTGTACCATTCCAGGTAAAGACCACATCATTGTTAAAATCAACAGCACTGAGGTCAGGAAGTTCACCATAGTCGGCTTCCATCACTCGGACATTATCAAGCTTTAGTTGCTTTACAATATCCGTAACCCAGCCCTTGCCAAAGCTTTCCCAGGCAAGCACGTCAACGCCACGCGCACCAAGCATAGACCAGAGTGCCATTTCAACAGCACCGGTATCAGACGCAGGCACAATCCCGATAAGATAATCATCAGGCAGACCTAAAATCTCGCGAGATTTATCAATCGCAAGTTTTAGCTTGGCCTTGCCCTCTTTCGCACGGTGTGATCGCCCAAGAGCTGCATCCTGTAATTTTTCGAGAGACCATCCCGGCCGCTTTGCACATGGCCCGGATGAAAAATGAGAGTTTCCCGGACGAATGCCCGGTTGTATTGGGTTTGTCATATTACCCTATCCTTCCAGATAGCAAGCCCCTCGTTGGGGAGGGGTGGCCCACGAGATGGTTATACCCGGTGCGACTAAATGTCAATAAATTACCGCAACACTATAGAAATCAGAGATATTCCACAAAAAAACTTTTTCAAAATAAAACAGGGTCATAATTTTACTAACTTCAAACAGATACTAACGAATAATCAATAAACAACGAATATACGGGCATTAATCAATTACAAGGCGTCTATCTAACTCCTGAACACTGTTGCAATTCTGATGGCATTACGGAAACAAATTCCGTAAGTAGCCCTTTTTTAGGTGCACGGACGATTTCAGGTAATTACGATCTCGCTAATATTTCAGATTATTTACCTGAGGGCAGTTCATGCGCATTCTTTTTTCTCTACTTTCCGTGATTTTTATAACCATTTCATTAGCTTCAATATCAGTTGCATGTGACCTCAATAAAAAGCTTGGTATTTCAAGAACCATAGAAGTTGACACAAAAGGTGGCGCCCTCTACGGAACCGTCCAGTATAAGCACACCCTTAATCTTAAACCTGGTGAAGTCGTTCTCACCTTTGACGATGGCCCTCATCCGAAAAATACAGGCAGCATACTGAAAACCCTGAAGGATCACTGTATCAAAGCCACTTTTTTCGCAATTGGCAAAATGATACGCACCTACCCCCATATACTGAAACAGGTTGCCGATGAAGGACATACAATAGCCGCCCATACACATTCTCACCCAAGCTTGCCCAAAATATCCCTTAAAAGGGCAAAATATGAAATTGAACGCAGCTTTGCAGAAGCTATTCAGGCAACTGGCAAACCTGTAGCACCCTTTTTTCGCTTCCCTGGGCTGGCTCACTCCCATGCACTCAATAAATATCTCGCCAGCAGAAACATAGCAACACTCTCCGTAGATGTAGTGTCCAATGATAGCTATCACCGCAGTCCCAGCCGTATCATTCAGAATATTATGTCAACGCTGAAAGAAAAAAAGGGTGGCATAATCTTGATGCACGATATCAAAACTGCAACGGCTAAAGCGCTTCCCCAGTTGCTCAGAAGGCTAAAACAGGACGGATACAAGGTAGTACATATCGTTCCCAGAAAAACGATGAAAACTGCAAAATATGTTGTACCACCCTACAATAAAAAAAACCGGTCGGAGAGGGCTCTAAGAACAGCCTCAATCAGAAAACAACATAGAGGCCGAAGAAGATACACATCAAACGTGAAAAGAAATAGAAAGCACCATGCCCATACCAGAAGGCAAAAAATCTCAAAATTACACCGCCCTTCAAAACTATGCTTTTTTCTCCTGTTCGCATGTGTAAAGTAATTCAGGTTAAGCCTTTACAGGATATCAAAACCGTTAACATTCGTTGCAAACCATGATATTCAATGAAAAACATAACCATGAACAATCGAGTTATATTACATGCGGCCAGAACAACTCCGTAACATATTAAAAAGATCCTTCTCAGTTTCTCTGATGGCCATATTACTGTGCTTTATAAATGCGCCAGCAATTTATGCTCAGTCAGGAGATCAGAGTTCTGACAGCAGCCTGAGATGGGATGCTCCTGAACTTAGATTTGTTACGGAGGGTGATTACCCTCCATTTAATTACTTCGATGAAGATGGCTCATTGACAGGCTTTAACGTCGACCTAGCAAGGGCCATCTGTCTGGAAATGGAAGTTCGCTGCGAAATTAAGGCCGTTCCCTGGAACAACATGATACCTGCTCTTCAGAAAGATGAAGCAGATGCTGCAATTGCCTCACTTGCGATCAACAAAAGCTCTATAAAACAGGTAGATTTTTCAAACCGCTATTTTAACACCCATGCTCGCTTTGCGATGCGTGCCAAAGACAAACTCGACCAGCCAACGCCCGAAGATCTGAGTCGATACACCATTGGCGTTATGGCTGGAACAGCCCATGAAGCCTACCTGAAAGACTTTTTTATATATTCAACTATCAAACCTTTCAAAACTCCCGGAGAAATGTATCAGGCACTGAAAGAAGAAAAAGTCGATGTCATATTTGGCGATGGCATTACTCTGATGTTCTGGCTCAATGGTACCAATTCAGGCGGATGCTGTCGATTTTTCGGCCAATCCTTCACAGAAGCCCGGTATTTTGGCGAGGGGATAGCTGTAGCAGTTGCCAAAGGTAACAAGAAACTGCGGGTAAAATTAAATCTTGTTCTGGAAAAACTGAGAAAAACAGGTCGTTACGAAGAACTTATTCTTCGCTATTTCCCTTTGGGCCTCTAGGATCTGCCCTGAACGGTAACAATAAGCTCCAGCCTAACCGTGTAGGCTTTGGCGATTGGTACTCTTCCAGACCAATCCTCATTCCCTCATGGCCATCTTCAGGCTGTCTTATATAAGTACCAAATACATAATCCCAGACCGAAATATTAAAGCCATAGTTTGAATTAGTCTCATTCACACGAACCGAATGATGAACCCTGTGCATATCCGGCGTTACAATAAATAACCTCAATACCCTGTCCAGGCCCTCAGGCAACCTGATATTTGAATGATTAAACATTGCACAGGAACTTAGTATTACCTCGAACAGAAATACCGCAAAAACCGGCGGCCCCAGCACAAAGACCAGCCCGACCTTATATACCATTGACAATACAATCTCACCTGGATGAAACCGTACAGCAGTCGTCACATCAATATCCCGGTCAGCATGATGTACCTTATGCAGGCGCCATAAAAAAGGGATATGATGCGAAGCCACATGCTGCAAATAAATCGCGAGATCAAGCACAATAACTGAAATGATGATTTGCACCCAGAGAGGCATTTCAACATTACTGAGAATGCCCCACCCTTTGCTGTTCGCATAGATTGCTGCACTCATGGCAACAATCGGTAAGGCCACCATCCCCATCAAACGAACAGCAGCATTTCCAATCATCGCGATCGAAAGGTTGGTAAACCACCTGTGTGACTTGGCAGTTTTTAGCTCTCTCCGGGGAATTATCAGCTCAATACAGGCAAGTGAAATCAGCACAGCGATAAAAATCACAAGCCTCCATGCACCATCACTCATATTAGCGACCTGTAATTAAGAATTATCTGCACTCGCATCATGAAACTCAGTCATCTTGCGTCTGTCACGCTTAGTTGGCCGCCCGGCCCCTTTTTCTCTACTCGGGGCAGGTGCAGGCACCACAGGGACTGGTTCAGATGCTGTTTCTGTTTTGGAAACAGAGCCCGTGGCAGTCTTATCTTCTTCCGGGGTAAGGTCCTCATAAAGTTCCTGAGCTTCCGAAGCCGGACCTCTTCGCTCTCCCGGAGCAAGAACCTGAATGATACGAAGTTTTCGATGAATAACAGCAGTAATAACATCTCCCTCCCGCAATCCTGCAGAAGGTTTCGTCACTTTAACCCGGTTAACACGAACCTTACCCGCGCTCACAAGCTTGCTTGCCTGTGAACGCGTCTTGATCAATCGTGCAAACCATAACCATTTATCCAGGCGCTGAGTTGCTGCTTCCATCAAACCACCTTTGCTTTGGCCTTAAACCTTGCTTCCCATATTCTCTTTTAACTTGCTGAGAGCTGCAAATGGCGAATCCGGATCAATCTCTTTAGGCTTGGCTGTATACTGCTTCAGCCCCTGATGCCGGGAATTATTATTCCTGTTAGCATTCTTGGGACGTTTGCCTTTGCCCTTACCTTTTTTCTGATCCTTATCATTATCGGAGGAAGCCGCCTGCTGCTTTCCGTCATTACGCTTTTTACCGGAGTGCTTGTTATCCCTTGGCTGTCGGTGTTGTCTTCGTCTCTGAGGACGCCAGACTTCCTCAAATAAAGGCTCCTCGGCGACAGCTTCTTTGCTGTCATTAGCTGCCTGCTCAGAAATATCCTCGGTTACTGTAACCTCTTCCGGACTTGCACTTTCCTCCGGCTTCTCGGTAGCATCTGTCGCCACAGTCTCTGTAACTTCAACCGGTTCTTGAGTTTTTTCAGAAGCGTCATTTTCAACAGTAGCTCCTTCAGCCTCTGCAGCTGTAACGGCTTCCTCCGCTTTAACCTCAACCTTCTCTATAGCCCGACGTTCCATCCGGAAACCAAGAGAGGTAAGTACACCACCTAGCTCCTCAGCAGAACATCCCATAATGGACATCATATCCGGTTGTGTAGTAAATCCTCCATCACCGGTAGCACCTTTCGGAGATTCCCCTTCAGACTGTCCCTTACGCCATCCTGTCAAAGGACGGATCATATCAGCAAGTCTTTCGAGCATATCAATACGAACGGCTCTTCGACCACATCTCTGATAACCGGCAGCTCGATAAAAATCATCAGGTATTGCAGCATCAGCAACAACAGAGGTTAAACCTGCACGCGGGGGTTCTGGCATGGTTTCAAGAGTAAAGCCATGCTCCTCCCCAGACTTTAACATCCAGAGAGCCAGAAGCAATTCAACAGCCGCAGGTTTCAGAAGAATTGGAAAATAGATATTAAAGGCACCAAAACGCACCCCGTACTTCCTCAACTGGGAACGGGCTGTCTGGTCAAGGGAACGAATATCTTCAGCTACATTTTCACGTTTAAGAATACCAAAATTTTCACAAAGCTGAAAAGCAATGCCACGCCCAAGGCCTGTAACATCTTCAGCATTACTAATAGCAACAAGAGGCTTAAGCCTTTCCTCAATCTGCTCTTTCAGCCAGTTAGAGATTCTTTCATGAACCTTGTCCCGGTCAACAGCCTGCAGATGCTCATCTGAAAGAACATGGACAACCGGAGCTAGAGGAGACTCGCCTTTCTCTATGCGGGCAACTTCTTCACCACGCCACTCAATACGGCCTTTACTGTTCAGTTTAAAAGCATCACTCTTGGCTGCAACAATGCGTCGAACTCGCATAGCAAGTTCTTTCGTCAGCACCTGAGCAGCAGCATTACGTGCTGCCTTGCCATTCACACCATCGGCATTCGTATCATGAGTAAACCGGAATCCGTCAAGTTTACCTACAAAGTGCTTCTCTACGTAAATTGTTCCATCGTCCGAAATTTCGGCATAAAGATCTTCAGAATCATTCATTCTCTTCATCAGTGTTGAGGTCCTTTGATCGACGAACCGTGCAGTCAACTGCTCATGAAGAGCATCAGAAAGACTATCTTCGATTTTCTTGCTTCTCTCCTGCCAGTGAACAGGATCTTCAAGCCAGTCATGTTTGTTGGACACAAATGTCCATGTTCTAATATGAGAGATGCGGTTAGCAAGCGTATCAATATCGCCATCAGTCTTGTCGGCAAGAGCAACCTGCTCAGCAAACCAGTCTTCAGGAATAACCCCTTTATCACTCATCGTAAATTTATACAGTTGTGAAATGAGTTCACAATGATTTGTCGCTGAGATTTTTCTGTAATCAGGAATTTGACATGCTTCCCACAATCTCCTGATCGCAGCAGGAGCAACAGCCATCTCTTTGATTTGTTTGTCCAGCGTAACATTTTCCAGAGCAATAACATCATCTGCCAGCCTCGCACGTACAAGGCGAGGTTTATTTGGTGCCATCTTAAGGCTGGCCTTCAGATTATCAAGCGTACTGAAATCCAGGTCTGAATTACGCCACTGCAGAACCTTCACAGACTCGTATTCGTGGGACTCCAGGATATCGATTATACTCTGCTCAAATGGCTCCACGGTAGCAGTCACGCCAAAATTTCCATCATTGGTATGACGACCGGCACGACCTGCAATTTGCCCCAGCTCGGATGGTGTTAATTGTCTGTGAAGCTGTCCGTCATACTTTCTCGAACCTGCAAACGCAACATAATCAATATCAAGATTAAGCCCCATTCCGATGGCGTCAGTAGCAACAAGAAAATCAACCGCACCCGATTGATATAGCTCAACCTGAGCATTTCTTGTTCTTGGGCTAAGCGCACCTAAAACCACAGCAGCCCCACCACGCTGGCGTCTGATCAGCTCGGCAATTTCATATACTTCATTGGCTGAAAACGCAACGACTGCTGTACGACGCGGCAAGCGCGTAATCTTCTTTTGTCCGGCATAGGATAGTTTTGAAAGGCGGGGCCTGGATATATAATTACTTACTGGCAAAAGATCAGAGATGGTCTCACGCATGGTTGCAGAGCCCAGTAACAATGTTTCCTGACGTCCTCTAGCTGTAAACAGGCGGTTCGTAAAGACATGCCCTCGTTCAGGATCCGCTGCCAGCTGAATTTCATCAATTGCCAGAAAATCGACATCGATATCCCGCGGCATAGCCTCGACAGTACAGATATAGTATTTGGGATTTGCCGGCTTGATACGTTCTTCGCCAGTAATAAGAGCAACATCTGCTGGACCGATTTTGGCAACAACCTTATCGTACACTTCTCTTGCCAGCAATCTCAAAGGAAACCCGATGAGCCCTGATTGATGTGCAAGCATACGCTCAATTGCCAGGTGAGTTTTACCCGTATTGGTTGGACCAAGTACCGCAGTAACGTTCTTTCCGTAAAGTTCCGGCTTATCTAAGCTCAATGACGTTTCTGACGTCATAGGCTATCTCCTGTTTTAATTGGGATTATCCCTATTGATTTCCATAAGAATTTGGCTTGGACTAAGTCTATTGAAATGACACAACAGAAAAGCCTTGTCGTGGCGCAATATAGCCGCAGCTAAGATAGTTGTAGTTCTTTTTTTCTGGAAAAGCCCCATAAAGTTTATCTCATTGGATATAACGGATTATTGCAGTCTGAGATATTCAACATGGGATTTCAATCCCCTGAATACAACAGTATAATTTAAATCACCTTCAGCCACTAAAGATCTAATTAACAAAAGCCACCAGATCTCCGGCTTTTTCTACCTGAAAAACCTTTGATGTTGCAGTAGCATGTCCTACTGGCGTCGGCACAACAATATGGTATGGCATATAAAGATCAACTTTCTCCATAAGAATCATCCAGACCTCAATATCATTGCTCCTGGCCATAAAGTGAGTCCCCTCATTTCTGGATTTATGTCCTGAAATAGGAATATATTTCACACGACAAATATGCGCAGGGCCACTATACCCCTTTTTATTTGTCTTTTCCATCCGAACTGTTTTCTTATGGGAAAAAACCAGATCATATCTTTCGCGTCCGTCAAATACGGACAGAGTAACGGCACAGGCTATCTGCCCCGATGTCATATCTCTGGTAATTTTTTTGCTGGTTAGAGATGTCAGATGAATAATAGCGCTCATTGGGTCAAAAACACCAACCAGATCGCTCCTGCTTATTGGCACCTGATCAACTGTAAATTTGTAGGGTGGCTTTGCTGTAATACTGGCAACAGCATTTTTTCGAAAATTAAGCTGCAGTTTTTCGTTTTTCTCACTGCTCTTGTAGGAGAACATATATTTTTTAGGCTCAGGCCCGACAGGTGTTAGCTTACCGGAACTTTTGGTAACGGCTTCCCATCGAAAAACAACTCCGTTCATGACTGAAAGTTTACCCTTGCCAAGGATCGAGTACCTCTTGCTGGACATCTCCGACCAGAAACTGAAGGCTCCCAGATTAAAACCACCAAATGTAATCTTGTATTCAGCATGTAGTCTCTGCAGACCAGCAGCAACCGCTTGCCGCCCTTCTGCAATAACCGCTATTGCGGACAGAAACCCACAAACAAATAAACTCAAGAATACTCTATATACTGGCTTACAGAACATAGCCCTCATATTACATGCCCTCAGAAGCAACGCAAACCTACTTTATTTTAATAGCACCCAGTCAGAACAAAGATAATCTGACCATATTTACCATATTCGTCAATTATGTGTTAGATACGACCCTGTTTTAAGCCATCTAGGGCATTCTTTTGATGTTTTAGCAATATTTAAAATTATATTCTGGACAAATCCTTAAAAAGTGACAAAAAAGCGTTGCATGCTTGTTTTGATATCACTCTTTGGAGATTCGTGACTTGACGGAACCCATTAAGCTTGAGTATACGTCTTCACTGAACAACGATCTACAATAAGATCAAGGATTTTTCCAGCATATTCGGTTCTATGTTTATTATAGGAAATGCGGAACTTTAAGTTCCCGGCCGGATATTTCTTGAATATTTAAGGGGATATAATATGGCCCGCCGTTGCGAGCTGACAGGTAAAGCTGTCCTGACAGGTAATAATGTGAGTCACGCCCATAATAAATCTAGGCGCCGCTTTTTACCAAATCTATGTAATGTAAGCCTTATGAGCGAAACTCTTAATCGCACAGTGCGTTTTCGTGTAAGCGCTAATGCTCTTCGTACAGTTGAGCACAGAGGCGGTTTGGATGCGTTTTTGGTTAAAGCCCGTGAAAGCGAACTTTCTCTGAAAGCTCAACGTCTTAAGCGCGAAATCGAAAAATCTCTTGCTGCAGCAACTGCTGCTTAATCAGCATTCGGTACTGTCTGACCAAGTTCAAATTGCAAAACCAGTGTTCTTTGCCTGTTTGAAAAATTATCGTCAGAAACAAGAGTTATGATGGATTGACCTTGGTTGTTCTTATGAACAGCCAGGCCTTCCATATTGTCTATTTGAAACTCGGTATCCGCTTCTAGTAATATTTCCCCTACCAATCTCGCATTTGGCTTTATTTCATTAGACTTCACCAGCCTGATTCGCATACTTACGCCATCCTGCCGTGTGTAACGCCTCTCAAGAAATAAAAGAGCACCATTATCCAGTGAGGCAACCTCAGTAACGGAAAAGCCTCCCATAGCTTTCAGATAGAGATTCTCACTCTTGTTTCCATCTAGTAACCAGCCTCTGATATGCTGTTTGTCAGAATCCAGCAAAGACTCCGAAAATACAACCAGCTGGCCTTTTCGTGGACCTCCAGCTATTGATGCCAGCGCTTCAATTCCCCCATTATATGCCATTGCATGACTATCAGCGGGTAACTTGATGAGAGAATTCTGATAATCCGGTCGACCATCAACGGAAGTAAACTTTCCAATTCTGTGATTCCGCTCAAAGCTGATAAGGAAACCGTCTTCCTGCGCAACTATAGCTTCAGCATCCTGATAGTTTGGTAACAGGAATGGTTTCTTATTCGGCCCTTTTAAAGGGCCCATCATAACATTATTTATGCCGGACAACCTCTGACCATGATAAACCAGCTCTGCTTTAATCCAGGAACTGTTATCGGTAATCCCGACAATATGTTTGCCCTGCCTATCAATAGTAAGTCCGGAAATTCCTCCAAAACGCTTGTCATCTGACCTGAGAACCAGCCCCCCACGCCAGATTAATCTACCAAATTTAATGCGATCTGTTGCATTACGATCAAAGCTTATAGGAGCAGCTGATACCTCGACCTTCTGCTCTGCGGGAAAATTGAGCTTGCCATACACATACAGCACCCCACCGGAAAGAAGAGCAATGCAGAAAGAAACAAGGAAAAGTAAGCTGTAAACACGCACCTTCATAAACACCCCGCTAAGCCAGATTGAATTACTTTTAACTTCACATGCTCTATCAGAAAAATGTAATGGCTGTGTGGCACAGGAGAAATTAATTCAGGACCTATCTCCTGCGCCCTCTGGCAACATTGAGATTTTCTTTTTCATCAAACAACTCGGCAAGTTTATCTGTTAATGCGCCCGCCAGCTCTTCGGCATCAACAATGGTAACTGCCCTGCGATAATGGCGGGTCACATCATGGCCAATACCAATAGCAATCAGCTCAACGGAGGAATTATTCTCAATTTCATAAATAACCTGCTTGAGGTGCTCCTCAAGATAATTACCCGAATTTACAGACAGGGTAGAGTCATCAACTGGCGCTCCATCAGAAACCACCATCAATATCCGCCTCTGTTCAGGACGGCCCAGTAATCTCTTATGCGCCCAGACAAGCGCCTCGCCATCAATATTCTCTTTTAGCAAGCCCTCACGCATCATCAGGCCAAGATTCTGCCTTGCCCGTCTCCATGGAGTATCCGCCGATTTATAAATAATATGGCGAAGGTCATTCAGACGGCCAGGATTCTTCGGTTTATTCTGGGCAAGCCACTCTTCTTTGGCCAGACCACCTTTCCAGGCTTTGGTAGTAAAACCAAGTATCTCAACCTTAACTCCGCAACGCTCAAGTGTACGGGCAAGAATATCCGCGCAGACAGCAGCAATCATAATCGGCCTTCCACGCATGGAACCGGAATTATCCAGCAGCAATGTCACAACAGTGTCCCGGAAATCTGTATCTCGCTCCTGCTTAAAGGAGAGGGCTGCAAATGGATCTGTAACAACACGTGACAGTCTCGCTGCGTCAAGCATCCCTTCGTCCAGATCGAAATCCCAGGATCTGTTTTGTTGGGCAAGCAGGCGTCTCTGCAGACGATTGGCCAATCGGGTAACTGCACCCTGCAAATTTTGCAGATGTTTATCAAGAAATGACCGCAGACGGGTCAGTTCCTCAATATCACAGAACTCTTCAGCAGGCTTAATCTCATCAAACTCTTCAGTAAAAACCTTGTAACCGAATTTGGCAGGATCATTCAGTACACTCTGATTGGGACGACGTTGCTGAGCATCCTGAGGAAGGCCTTCACCTTCACTGTCATGTTCAAACGCATCAGTCTCGCTGAACTCATCCGCCTGCATATCCCCCTCAATATCACCATCATCAACCTCTTCGTCGATTTCGGTTTGGGGCCCGTCTGACTCTTCAGTTTCTTTCGGAGATTGCTGCGGCTGCCCTTGAGCATCATCATCACTATTATCCTGAGACTCGGATGAATTAGGATCCTGATCAACAAAATCACCTTCAATATCCAGCGCTTCCATAAGCTGGTATAACTGCTTGCCAAATGCCTTCTGATCTCCAACATGCTTGTTTAAACCGTCAAGTATTTCTTTGGCATTCTGCTCCACCCAGGGACCTGTATGAGCAATATACTTTCTCGCATTGGCAGGAGGCTCAAGCCCGGTCAATCTTTCCCGAACCATAAGCGAAAGAAGCTGCTCCAGCGGTAAGTCTGCCGGGCTGTTAACCTTCTCAAGCCTGGTTTCACTATAATCCTGCTCAAGCTTCGCAGATAGGTTCTCAGCCACACCGCTCATTCGGTTTGCACCGATAGCCTCAATCCGCGCCTGCTCAATTGCATCAAACACAGCCCGCCCGGGACCAGATTTAGGCATAAGTTCCCTGTGCATTTCCGGATTATGCAGCGCCGCCTTCATAGCAAGAGAATCAGAAACTCCCCTGACCACAGCCAGCTCTTTTGCAGTAGGCTTGATCGAAGGCTGGGGAAGCTTGACTTTATCCCCATACAAACCAGGCACATCATTTGTATAGCTGACATCCATCTCGTCATTGCCTGCAATAGCCCGTGTAGTAAGCTTTAATGCATGCTTGAATGGATCGACACGACTTTCTTTGTTCTTTCGCGAAACCACAACGCCTCACCGGGTTCTTCTGGGTAATAACTCTATGCCAGAGCAAGATTAACAGTAGACTGCTTCAGCTCTTTACCGAAACAACGCTGATAACATTCAGCAACAAGCCCTCTTTCAAGCTCATCACACTTATTCAGAAAGCTGAGCTGAAATGCCAGACCAACATCCCCGAATATCTCCGAATTCTCAGCCCAGGTAATAACAGTTCGCGGACTCATAACAGTTGAAAGGTCACCATTAACAAACGAGCTGCGTGTAAGGTCTGCAAGCTGAACCATCTTGCTTACTGTTTCTCTACCCGCGTCACTGTCAAATGACTTAACCTTGGAGGCGATAATATTGACCTCATCATCATGTGGCAGATAATTCAAAGTCGCAACAATAGACCACCTGTCCATCTGCCCCTGGTTAATCTGCTGTGTTCCATGATAAAGACCGCTCGTATCACCAAGACCGATAGTATTCGTTGTGGCAAACAGTCTGAACGCAGGATGGGGGCGGATAACCTTACTCTGATCCAGCAGTGTCAGTTTACCAGAAACCTCAAGTACACGCTGAATAACAAACATCACATCCGGCCGACCGGCATCATATTCATCAAAAACAAGTGCCGTATTTGTCTGTAGTGCAAAAGGAAGAATACCTTCCTTAAACTCAGTGACCTGCTTACCATCTTTTAAAACAATCGCATCCTTGCCAACCAGATCAATCCGGCTGACATGACTGTCAAGGTTAACCCGTACACATGGCCAGTTCAAACGTGCTGCAACCTGCTCAATATGTGTAGACTTACCTGTCCCGTGATACCCCTGAATCATAACACGTCTGTTATGGGCAAATCCCGCTATAATCGCCAGAGTTGTCTCCCTGTTAAACAGGTAGTCCGGGTCAATATCAGGCACATGTTCCGTTCTTTCAGAATAAGCCGGAACTTCCAGATCACTATCAATCCCGAACACTTCACGAACAGAAACAGTTGTATCGGGCAGCAAGTAATCCACCTCTTTTTGCATGTCAGTCATATTTGAGAAATCCATTAGTCGAAACGCGCAGCTTGGCTATCAAGATAGAAACCGAACCAGCACTGAATTCAAAATTAGCTAAACTCCACGATTAGAATAAGACGTGTGCACAGGCAAATACCAATCCGCCGGGATCAGTAATCACAAACTCCGCGCAGGCAACGTCCTGATATAGCGGAACTTAGCACAAACCTGCTTGCTTTAGATAGTTATAGGCTTGAATGATTTCACGCAAGCGGTCTTCTGACCCACGATCACCCCCATTGAGGTCCGGATGATGCATTTTAACCAGCTCTTTGAAACGCGCCTTGATATCATCCGCATTCGCCGTTTCATCCAGATTAAGCTTGCGCAGAGATTTCAGTTCCAGCTTCTTCACCGGACGCTTTTTAGGTGCTTTTTCTTCTTCAGCCCTTTTTTCACTCTTCTTTTCATCAAACAGGTCAAAATCATCTTTTGATTGAAAATCATGGGAATAGCCAGATGGGCCGCCATCAAAACTGGCTTGTGAAGCCTTGCCTTCGCCAGTTTTGGTCCCACCCATTTTCCAGGTGGGTCTGTGACCGGTCAAAGCAGATTCCTGATATTCACTGACCTGATCGTCACTCATTCCATTAAAATAATTATAAGACTTATTGTACTCACGCACATGCCTGATACAGAAATGAAAATACTCACCATCACGGCCGCGCCCTTTTGGCGCAGGGTGAGCTCCATCCTGATCACAGCCAGACCAGTCGCACCCCTGCTCCTTTTTAGGAACACTACGATCATCACTCGGCTTTACACGAATACCATCAAAATATTTGGAATTTAATTTCATTTTGCCATATATGCTAGCTATCTGAGATTAATACAAGCAGGTATGATACCTTATTTCATAGTCAAAGGTGAACCTGTTATTCACTTCATGCACCCAATTTTAACTCAAAGAAAACCATGTCAGTCTCACAAACAATAGAAACGCTTCTTAAACAGGCTTTTTCACCGGTACAACTGGAAATCATCAATGAGTCCCACAAGCATCAGGGACATGCAGGATCACCCGGCACCGGCGAAAGTCATTTTCGGATTACTATTGTATCCGAAACATTTCAGGGCAAATCAAGAGTTGAATGCCACAGAATGGTCAATGATGTTCTATCCGAACAGATCTCCGGCCCGGTACACGCACTGGCTATCAAAGCCTCTGCACCGTAGCCCTGCTTTTCAATGGTGTAATTCTCAATGCCGTCAGCTTGTTACGCTGGCGGCGTAAAACCTCAAATCGACAGCCATAAAAAGTAAACGCCTGTCCGGGATCAGGGATAGTCTGCGCTTCATGGATAACCAGTCCGGCTATTGTCGTAGCTTCTTCATCCGGTAAGTGCCAGTCCATGATTCTGTTCAGATCACGAATAGCCACAGCACCGTCAACATTGATCGTACCATCTGGCTGTGGTCTTACACCTGAAGCAACCACATCGTGTTCATCAGAAATTTCACCAACAATTTCCTCCAGAATATCTTCCAGAGTAACAAGCCCCATAACCTCCCCATACTCATCAACAACAAGAGCAAAGTGAGCTTTACGGCGCAGGAATGCATTAAGCTGATCTTTCAGACTGGTCGAATCCGGGATAAACCACGGGTCGGCAGCAAGCTCCAGAAAATCAATTTTGGAAATGTCCCATTTAGCCCTGTTAAGAGCACGAAGAAGATCCTTTGCGTGAAGAATACCAACGATATTATCAGCCTCATCTTTCCAGAGAGGCAGACGTGTGTAAGAACTTTTCAGAACCTCATCAACAACCTTTTCAGGCGGATCATCTAGGCTGATCGTCTGCATCGTAGTACGATGCACCATCACGTCAGAAACCTCCAGGTCACGAAGATCCAGAATACCGCCAAGCATATTCCTGTCCTGCTTGACAACCGCCCCTTCCTGATGATGCAGATCAATTGCACCGCGCAATTCCTCATGAGCTGTAAGCATATCTTCGGTTGAATGAATATCCGCACCTAATAACCTGAGAATTTTACGCACTGTAATCTGGACAATCGCACCAACTGGAGCCAGAAAAATAACAATAGGGCGTAAGATAGGCGCAACTTTCAGCGCTGTTTTTTCCGGTTCGTAAATTGCGTAGGTCTTTGGCAGAACTTCGGAAAAAATAACAATTAATGGCGTCATCAGAATGGTGGTATATGCCACACCGGCCTGCCCGAACAAAGACAGAAAAAAACTCGTGGCTAGTGAAGTAGCCAGAATATTAACCAGGTTATTACCGATAAGAATCGCACCAATCAGCCGATCCAGTTTCAGTGTAAGCTTGCTCACAAGCCTTGCACGAAGATCACCCTGCTTTTCAAGCGCATGTAACCGCGCCCTTGAAATAGCAGTCAGTGCAGTTTCTGAACCCGAAAAGAAAGCAGAAAATGCCAGCAATGCTATGATTGCAAGCAGCATAAGGGAAAGTTCAAACGTCATCGTTCAAAACACCAGCCAGATATTAATTGGTTAGGGGATTACCCCCAGGTCAATAGAAAGCAGAAGTTCTAACCCACTTTGCAGGACAATAGTTTCCCACTTATTTACGGGCACATATCTATAAGAAATTCCTGAAGCTTATCCATCGGTACATTAGAGTCAACATAAGCATCACCGATATCACGTACAAGAATGAAAGCCAGATTACCATCCTTCACCTTTTTATCCTGCTGCATAAGTCCTCTTAATATTTCCGCTGTTGGGTAATCTTCTCCTGGAATATCAGAAATCCGTGTAGGCAATCCTGCTGCACGCAGATGCGCTTCAACGCGTGAAGTCACTCCGACACTGCAAATCCCGATACGCTCGGAAAATTCAAATGCCATTGTCATACCGATAGAAACACCTTCACCATGCAGAACTCGCCCTGAATATCCGGCCCAGGCTTCAATCGCATGACCAAAAGTATGCCCAAGATTAAGAAGCGCCCGCCGGCCTGCTTCTTTTTCATCTTCAGCAACAACTGCAGCCTTTGCAAGACAGCTCGTCTCAATAGCCTTTTCTCTGGCATCACCCTCATCAGAAAACAATGCCGGACGATATTCCTCAAGCCACCCAAAGAAGTCAGCATCCCCAAGCAGGCCATATTTTACAACTTCAGCATATCCTGAAGCAAATTCACGGCCTGAAAGCGTCTTCAGCACGTTAGTGTCCGCAATCACAAGGCTGGGCTGATGGAACGCTCCAATAAGGTTCTTGCCCTGGGGAGTATTAATACCTGTCTTTCCGCCAACCGAAGAATCCACCTGAGACAATAGACTGGTAGGAATCTGTATCATCCTCACACCACGGCGCAATATGCTGGCAGCAAACCCGGCCAGATCACCGACCATCCCGCCGCCAAAAGCAATCACAGCATCTCCACGCTCAACATTAAGCTTCAGAAGTTGCTCGGAAAGATCGGAAAGCTGAGAAAAACTTTTACTGCCCTCTCCTGCTGGGACAACAATTGAACCGGCATATATACCAGCTTCCTTCAAAACACTTTCCAGTGCCGCAAGGTGAAGGTTTGCAACATTGGAATCAGTCACAACAGCACATTTTCCCTTGCCCAGTACGTTCGTACATAAGGTTCCCGCCTCTGCAAGCAAACCACTGCCAATATGAATATTATAGCTACGCTCGCCAAGCTCAACACTTACAGTTCTGGGCATAATTCGGGAAAGGCCTTTTCTATTTGCTGGACTAATGACTTAATGTACTGACAGATGTCAGAACCTGTTAGCCTTTTTGAACGAGATGCTTATACAGCGCAACAATAATTTCATCAAGAATCACTTCATGGGTTACATCTCGACTATGGATAGTAATATCAGCGGCCTGATAAACCGGATACCGCTCATCCATAAGCTTCTGCATGACAGCCCTGGGATTATCTGTCTGCAATAAAGGTCTGTGGGTGCGCCTGCCTACTCTGTCCATTAAAACATCAAGGTCAGCCTTCAACCATATTGAAACCCCGGCTTCCTTAATATTTTTACGGGTTATTTCATTCATAAAAGCGCCACCGCCTGTAGCAAGTATTTGCGGTCCACCTTGTAACAGTCGCATAATGACACGCTGTTCGCCATCTCTGAAATAAGCCTCGCCATGTTCGGCAAAAATATCGCTGATTGTTTTCCCTGCAGCCGCCTCGATTTCATCATCTGCGTCAGCAAACGTTAAATCAAGAAGTGTAGCCAGTCGCTTTCCAAGCGCACTTTTTCCAGCTCCCATAAGCCCAACCAGTACGACACTACGGCCTTCAAGCGCTTCTTTTATTTTCCTGGGCTTGTCAATTTTCTGACTGCCACCTTTTCTTTTATAGCGCCGGAAACCAAAATGCATAAATTGTCCTGTACTCTCTGAAGTTGGTTTCATTCTAGTGTTAATTCAATACGCACAATTCCACATGGTGTGCTGCAAGACAACATTTTTCATCTTTTTTGATAAATGTCTCATCTAACGTCTTTATATATGCTAAGGAGACGAATACAATACTTACAATTCAACTCCTCCAATACAATAGTGAGCCATGCCTACCTTATTTCGACTTTTGACAGTATGCGGACTTTTCTCCCTGATTTTCTTCGGCAGTTTGTACCTTCTGGCTAACTATTTTGAACCGGATGAGCAGGAAGTGAGCAAAAGCATTAGAAACGTAAAACCTAAAGGATGACAAAGTTTTACGAGCTTAGCAAATTGTCTAATAATATGAACCACTCACATCATAATGTTCATTTATTAACGTAATCCCACCCAAAAAATGTCTTATTTTACTGGCCTAATCTTCGAATGTGAGCTGGTTAACAATCTCTGCTGGCGCAAAAGATGATTGTTACAAAGACCGGTTTTCCAAATTAGGCAAATTGAATGTTTTTTAAACATCTCACTGCATTAATCATTACCGTTCCATACAGGTAGTGATATCGAGGGGATTCAATAATGATTCGCATCCATTTTTAGGAATCGCGATTTCATTGTAACTATATGTAGTTTTGCACAAGGAAATTTTATGGAAAAATTTCCACTTTGTGTTTTGAGCCCATGTAGTTATGCGCAATCTACGCGCTTTTGACTTCAGCAAAATCTAGGAAGTTTATGATTTATCGTGAATTTACCAGTTTTTTGCCTCAAAATTCCCCTGATAAAAACGCAATGCCGAGTTTGAATAACGTGATGTAAATTTATGTATGAGACCCAAAGAGGTAAAATTGGTAGTGGTCAATAACAAACAGTTTTACGATTCCAGTAGTAATTCCACATCCAGCGATCATTTAGAGCTGTTTCTGGAAATGCTGAGTGCTGAGCGTGGATCCGCAACAAATACTTTGGATGCCTATCGGCGTGACCTGACTGACTTCCTGCAGTTTCTGGGTAGCAACAATGCTACAATCCTGAATGCGGAAGCCACAAATATTCACGCTTATCTGGCCCATATTACCAGCACAGGACTGTCAGTCGCTTCAAAGGCAAGGCGTTTGTCTGCTATTAGACAATTTTTCCGCTTTGTAACTGCTGAAGGCTATCGCGAGTCAAACCCCGCTGCAAATATCGAGGGTCCGAAACGTGAAAGGCCTTTGCCGAAAACACTGACAATAAACGAAGTAGATCAGCTTATTGAAGCTGCCCGCTCCCGTGCACAAAGTGCGGAAGGTACAAGCCGCTTAAGGACACGCAGACTTTATTGCCTGCTTGAGGTACTTTACGCAACGGGGCTGAGAGCCACTGAACTGGTAGCACTTCCTCGCAATGCTTTGAACGGTGATGAGCACGTTCTTACTATTAAAGGTAAGGCTGGCCGGGAAAGACTGGTTCCTCTGACTGAACCTGCGCAGCTTGCTATTAAAGAATATCTTGCTGAGTTAAAAGCAGTGAAAAATGGAGAGGAAGAAGTCTGGTTATTCCCGTCTAGAGGCCGCGAAGGTCACTTGACACGCCAGAGGCTTGCTCAGGAACTGAAAACCCTGGCAGAAGAAGCTAACCTCGATCCGAAACGCGTTTCGCCACATGTACTAAGACACGCATTTGCCAGCCATATGCTGGAAAATGGTGCTGATCTTAAAGCCGTCCAACAGCTACTTGGCCACGCAGATATTTCGACTACTCAAATCTATACGCATGTCGCGGAAGAGCGTTTAAAACAATTCGTTCAGGCTCATCACCCGATTGCAAAACAAAAATACGCTACAGGAACTTAATATTGTTCCTTAGCGCATCATCGGAGCCTTATGCCAGATTTAACTACTTAATTGAGTGAGATCCGGCATAGGGCTCAACCACACCAATCATTGACATACTGTCCCCTGATGTATTAACCCTAGAAAAATTATTATCCTTTTTAGTGTTATAATCTGTTACAACACGTGTTGGGTTTAAGCATGCTTAACAGGCCTAAACCTATAATATGACAGGCTTTATGCCTCAAGTTGGCTGGGAATGGAGTAAAATATGGCGACCGCGAATGCGCCTGCTCACATGCGTACATATCTGGATTTCGAAAAACCAATTGCAGAACTTGAAAGTAAAGTCGCAGAATTGCGCTCGCTTTCTGCTGATGAAGACTCAGTTTCCATCAGTGACGAGATCTCCAAACTGGAAATAAAGGCTCAGGAAGCACTGGTCGCTACATATGCGAACCTGACCCCCTGGCAGAAAACTCAGGTTGCAAGACACCCGGACCGTCCTCACTTCGCTGATTATATTGAGCGCTTGGTAGAAGACTTCACTCCACTGGCTGGTGACCGCTACTTCTCTGAAGACCATGCAATAGTTTCAGGCCTTGGCAGTTTTAAAGGCCGTTCTGTAATGGTAATCGGTCATGAAAAAGGTTCTGATACAGAAAGCCGCATCAAACATAACTTCGGCATGGCAAGACCGGAAGGCTACCGTAAAGCTGTACGCCTTATGGAAATGGCAGATCGTTTTGGACTTCCTGTTCTGACATTTGTAGATACCGCTGGTGCTTATCCGGGTATCGGTGCAGAAGAACGGGGACAGTCAGAAGCTATTGCCCGCTCAACAGATTGCTGCCTTGGACTTGGTGTACCTATTATTTCCGTTATCATCGGTGAAGGTGGATCAGGCGGTGCGGTAGCAATCGCAACAGCAAACAAAGTGATGATGCTGGAACATTCCATCTATACGGTTGCCTCTCCTGAAGCCGCAGCTTCTATTCTCTGGAGAGACTCCAATCGTGCAAAAGATGCAGCAACCAATATGAAAATTACAGCTCAGGATCTGGATAACCTCGGTGTTATTGATCACATTATTCCTGAGCCGACCGGTGGAGCTCACCGGGAAATGATTCAGGCAATAAATGAAACCGGAATGCAGATAGAAAAGGTTTTATCTCAGTTCGATAACATGAAACCTGCCGAAATCAGAAAGCAAAGACAGGATAAATTCCTTCAGATTGGTGTATCTTTATAAGATCAACCACATATTTAACTTGTTTTTAACTAGAGACTCTGAAAAGCACTATTGCAGAAACTATGCAATGGTGCTTTTTATATTTGTGCTGGACGTTTTTAAATAACATCGAATATCTATCGACTATCTGCTTGCAAAAGCACGGGGGCGCTTAATGTGGGCTAAGAGACTAATAACATTATTTATTCTAACACTCGTTGTTGCAGCCTGCGGCCGCGAAGCACCTCCACATCTGAGGTCCCTCTCCAGTGCAGTCATCTCTCAACTGGCACTGAAAGGGATGCGCGCTGACACCCCGATTTTCATACGTGTATTTAAAGAAGAATCTGAACTGGAGGTCTGGAAACCAAAAAACGACGGTTATTATCACCTCTTCAAAACATATCAGATTTGTAAATGGTCAGGAAAACTCGGCCCTAAACTGAAAACAGGTGATAAACAGGCCCCAGAAGGTTTCTACAACGTTTCTAACAGACAGATGAACCCCTCAAGCAAATATCACCTGTCATTCAACCTGGGCTTCCCAAATGCATTTGACAGGGCCCACAGGCGTACGGGCTCTCACCTGATGATTCATGGAAACTGTAAATCCAAAGGCTGTTACGCCATGACAGATGCGCTGGTTGAAGAAATTTACCTACTCGCCAGAGACGCATTTATTGGTGGTCAGAAAAGCTTTCCTGTACACGCATTTCCATTTCGGATGAATACCAGGAACATGGAACGCTACAGAAACCATAAATGGATCGGCTTCTGGGAAACATTAAAGGAAGGCTACGACCAGTTCGAACTGACAAGAAAACCACCGTCAGTTTCAGTATGCGGTAAAAACTACCTGATAAACGCCTCCTTCATTCACCCTCGCCGGAGAGTGCACCCGAGACGTCCCTGCCCACCCTATAGAAAAATTCAGCATGCTATCTATCTTGGCAAACCAAAAGTCAGAAACACATCCTCTACAGGAATATTGCTGGAAGATGCCTCAACACTACTGGAGAAGTTCAGAACCAGTGTAAATGATATACAGACACTTCCAGACGATGAAATACAGGCAGATTAACAGGAGCATTGATACCAATGCTCCTTCGCTACTTTATACTGCGCCAGCTTCTGGCTTGCTCCGCTCAGTCATAAATTGATCAAATTCTTTTTGATCCTTTGCAAGCTTTAAACGCTCCAGGAACATTTGAAACTCTTTCTGCTCTTCTTCTAACCGACGTAGCGCCTCGTCTTTATATTCATCAAATGCCAGGTTCCCCGATGAGCCCCCACGACTATATCCATGCGACCATTTCTTCCATTTTGAACCGTTACATTTTCCCATTTTTCCACTCCAGAACATATAACCAAGTACGGCGAGACCAATTGGCCAGAAAACGATAAACCCGACAACCATCATGCCGATCATTACCGGTTTTGGCATTTCATCTACAAATTGAGTAAACGTCATAAAAAACTCCATCCTCTGCATGTAAATTATATTTACATATTTGGGGATGTGATGCAACATTTCAAGATGCATTAGGAAATAATCCGCTTAATACGCCTGAAAACAGACCGGAAAGCTCCCAGTCAGATACCCAGCCCCTTGAGGTATATTTCAATATTTCTGGTTAATAGCCTTACAGGATCAACTCTCACGGCATGATCTCCGTCTCTCCTCACCATAACTGCCGCACCATGAGACATGGAACTGATATGAAAAGCGATTTCTTCTGCAGAAATATCCTCTGCCGCGATACTATGCTGCTTAATATTCTCCGCAACGCGAAATAACTGATTAAATGCAAGCTCCCCTGCCTGTTTTAATTCCTCATTTTCATGGTCACTTCGGTTCGCTTCAAACATCGCCTGATAAAAAGCCTTCTCTTTATAGGCAAATTCAATATAGGCTGCCCCCATACGCATAAAGGCAGTTTTCCAGTCTGGCTCACCATCAGCCCATGATTTCTGCAGTATCCGGTTGAACGCTTTAAAACCATGCAATGCAACTTCACACAGCAAACTGTTCTGATCTTTAAAATGCCGATAGGGTGCTCCGGGACTGACCTTGGCAAGCTTGGCTGCCTCGACCAGAGTAAAACCATGAGGGCCTTTTTGTAGAATTAACTGCTTGGCAGCGAGCACAAGCGCCTCACGCAGGTTTCCGTGATGGTAGCCTTTTCTTTGAATATTTTTTGATGATGTCATGTAAATAGCTTTTACATAATTTTGATTACTACGTCACTAGAAAAAATCCCAACACCCTGAATTAGATAGTTTGCCGGAATAATTTGATCTCCCTAACTTCTTAAAAATAATTTTTGTATAATTATATAAATGCATTGGTATTTTGTGGTCCGGAGATAACATGAAAACATTCAAACGAATTTTATTTTTTATCCTGATCCCTGCAATATTGACCTGCATAGCATATGCTCCACAAATCAATACCTATCTCAAAACAAATAAGGGACTGATCAAGATAACTCAGAGAAAGCTGTTCAGCTATCTGAATATTCCTCTATTGGGAACACCTGACCTGAAAAGACTACACCAACGGCTTAAGGAGAAGGGTGTAAAACTTGGTGATCCGATTTTTATGCGCATCTTTAAAAAAGAGTCTGAGCTTGAGTTATGGATTAAAAGGGAAGATAAGTTCGTCCTCTTCACGACCTACCCCATATGCACATGGTCCGGTTATCTTGGACCCAAACTGAAAAGAGGGGACCGCCAGGCCCCGGAAGGCTTCTACACTGTCAGCAAAGGCCAGCTCAATCCGAACTCAAAATATCATAGATCATTCAACCTCGGATACCCAAACCTCTTTGACAGGGAACACAAGCGGACAGGAGATTACCTGATGGTCCATGGCAATTGTGTTTCTGCAGGTTGCTATGCGATGACAGATCCGGTTATCACTGAAATATGGTCAATTGTAACTGCTTCTCTCAAGAATGGGCAAAAGAGATTTCATGTCCATGCCTTCCCTTTCCGAATGACTGAAATCAACCTG
>JBOEGA010000140.1:0-21309 GCA_050633205.1 Methyloligellaceae bacterium
GTTGGATATTGGCGGGTTTGAGGCGTGGTTTTTGATTGAGTTTATTATCAATGAGATCGGGCCTCGTTGTTATAAGCAGGGGTTATATGATGCTCAGGCTGCCATGAGGGAACGGTTTGCAAATATCATGGAGAATGTTGATGAGGACATTTTTCAGCTGGAGATAAAGGCGGATATCAAAAAACAGAAAAGGTGACAGCAGGGTGGTTATACTTCTGCCGATACCTGTTATTCCGCTTAAAGCAGGTAATGAATAGTTAACCATAATAGTTATTGGGTGTCAGTGTGTGTCTTATATCACGCGTATTAGTTGTAGTGTTTTCTTTTTATTATTTGACAATACATGGGGTTACTTGAATTCATAAGTGTCCCTTTGTAATATTTTCCAAATATCCTTATTCTTGCCTAAATAATGAACTCATCTCTTTATGGTTAGACTTGATGGGGATGTATTAAAAGCTTCAATATTTCCTGTTAAGCCGGGCAGCGCAATAAAATGCTCTATTTGCACTAGCATAATATAGAAGATTGAATTAATGTCAGTTTCCGATCACTCATATTGGGGCTGATTATGTGATCATCCGAATAATTACGGGGTGAGGAATAGTAGCGTTCTAGTTTACGGATAGTGAGAGTCGATGAATATGTTCACAAAGAAAAATGAAACAGGCGGCATGGGTGGCAGTCAGATGTCAGGCAGCTCTAGCATGTCTTCGCAAAACCACTCATCTGATGTGCGTTCAAGCACGTCGTCTTCAGTACGTAGTAGTTCAACAAGGAGTGAGTCATTGAGTGCCGGTACTATAATCAGTTCTGATCTTACAATTATTGGTAATGTTGTTTCTAAAGGTCAGGTTACTCTTGACGGCACAATCCAGGGCGATATGCACTGTGCCTCTCTTGTTGTTGGTGAGAATGGCGAGATTGACGGCGGTATTATCGCTAATGAAGTTGTTGTTCATGGCCGTGTAACAGGTGCTATCCGTGGTGATCGTGTTATGCTTCAGAAAACCGCTCACGTTGAAGGCGATATTTTCCACCAGGAAATCGGTATCGAGATGGGTACTTTGTTTGACGGTACACTGAAACGTACAGACAAGCCTACAACTATGGTTCAGCAGCCACAGGTTAGCAAGCAGGGAAGCTAACAGCCTTCATCTGCCAAGCTTATTTTTAAACCCGGTATGCTGTAACAGCATATCGGGTTTTTTAATTTTTATTGCCATAAGGCATATTAATGTCACTTTCAGTGTTCAGGGGATCAATCAAAATGATTGTTGTAAAGTCTTAAAAAATAAGAGTTTACCGTCCCTTTTGCATAGTTATGTCAATTTATCAATATTACCATGTATCTATCTGATCCTATTTGTTTTTTATGTTTTTTTTGCTATACAAGTCCTGTGGTCTTTGATCGGGCTGTATGAAAATAAACAACAATAATTTTGTTAGAGTTTCGCGGAGTTTGTAATGGCTCGCAGAGTGCTTTTTATCCTGCTTTCTTTCGTTGTGTTTGGCTCAGCTTTGAGTTCAGGCTATTCCTATTTTATGACTCGTCAGGCTGCTAATGACTACAGGCAGACGTTGATTGAGAAGGCACGGGTAGGCGCTATTGTTGAAGAAGCCAACCGCAAAGAAAAACGTGCAAAAGATGGCCGCCTAATTGCTGAAAAAGCTTTGAAAAAGCTTACTCAGGATTATCAAAAAACAAAAAAATCTGCGGTAGCTTTTGAAAAGAAAATTGCTCTACTGGAAACAGGCGTTGAAGAATTAAAGACAGAGAAAAACAAGGCTGAAGAGGCTTTGCGTGCTGCTCTGGAGGAAAGCAAAACGGCTGAGAAAGTAAAAGACAGTTCAGCCGGAACGGTTAAGGCTCTTGAGAAAAAACTGGTTTCTGAAAAAGCTAACGGGAAGAAACTCAAGGCAGCTATTAAAAAAGCTAAAAAAGAAGCTGCCAAAGAGCGTAAAGAGAAAAAAGCAGCACTGGCGGCCAGAGCCGAGGCTGAGAAAAGTCTGTACAGTAATACCAAAGAGCTAAAATCAGTAAATGACAAGTTGAAGGTAACGGTTGCCCAACTGACTGAAATCCAGAGCAAAAATAAAAAAGTTGAGCAAGAGCTTGCACTGCTTAAAAAAGAAAAAGCGTCTGATAAGTCTGATAAAAAGGAAGCCGCTAAAAAGGGTGATAGCAAAGAGATTGCGAAGCTTCAGGGTGAGTTAAAAGAAGCTGTCAAGAAGCTGGCTGAGGCTGATAAGCAAGTACTGGCTTTGAAAAATGCTCAGGCTGCCGAAAGTAAAAAGATAGAAGATCTTAAAAAGGGATTTGAAGCCAGCAAGGCTGAACTTCTGAAAAAGATTGCTGATGCGGAAAAAGAAGCTGCTGAACAAAAAGCAGTTGCTGCTAAGGCTGCTAAGGCTGCTAAAAAAGCAGAGGAAGCTCAGAAAACTGCCGCTAAATCCCAAAATAATAAAAAAGAAATAAAGGTTGCTGCTGCTGCCGGTAATAACTCTTCTAAAGAAAGCTCTGCAAAAAAGAATGAGCAGCCTAAATCCGATGCTGCCGGAGCAACTAAAAAGGAAGAAGATAAAGAAGACGAGGATAAAGAAAAAGAACGGCAGGAGCGTGCCAAGCTTGTACAGCAGGAGTTGAAACGTCTTGGATGTTACGATGGAAAAGTGGATGGTGTGTGGGGCAGAGGCTCTCTTGATGCACTGGTTAACTTCAGTAACAGTGCTAACCTGGACCGTGTGAGAAAGTATCCTACCAAAAAGACCGTTACCATTCTAAAAAGCAAAGCCGGTAAGGTCTGTAATGTAGCGGGAGCACCAGAGGCTAAAAAACAATCAGTGCAGCAGCAAAAAGCGGGTGCAACTATTGCAGAGCCAAAGCTTCAAACTCTTAAGGAGCAATGTCTTGCCTCCTGTATTGGAGCCTTTGAATCAGTTCAATCCTGTAGAGATAACTGTTAGTGCGGTTTAGCAACTGATGATAAAAAGCGATAATTAACCGAGAAGTGTGTATCAATGAGTAAACTAAAAATAATATTTGCTACAATTCTGTCAGTGATGCATGTGGTTCTGGTGGCTGCGATTAATATTAGCCCTTCCCTTGCAAAAATGGTTTCGGAGCAGGTTTCGATTTATGGAATTTTTGCGTTTCTTGGTGTTACATTTGTGGCTATCTGTTATCTGGGCTGGCTGGCATATTGCAACTTTGCCCAGTCTCTTGATCCGGCCGGAGCCTGCATAACCGGGTTTGCCCTTCCTGTACTTACATCCTTTATCGCTACTTTATGCTGGTCTGCGCTTGCGGTTATTGGTGCCTTACAGGCTGAAGAGGGAGTGCGTTATCTGGGGCGCTTTGATCAGGTATCGCTGATCCTGATATTTGCTATATTTATGATTGGCGGCATTGTCTGGGGCGCTCTTATGAAGACGCCGGAATATGATGACAAAACCCAGGAGCAGGTTGCTGTTGGTTATACGGTTATCAGTTACTGGTTTGGTTTTGTGTTGTTTAGCTGGTCGTGGCTTTTGCTTGATCGCGTCCTGTAAAGATGCGACCAGGCCTGTTGTTGTCCTAACGAGTTCTGATCCTGAGGTTTGGCCCTAGACTTTTGTGTGGTCGATGACTTCGCCACGGCCAGGGTAATTACTGGCTTTTACGAAATCCAGCGCTCCGAGAATTTCAGCAAATGAAGGGCGGGCGAACGGCATGGTCTGGACTGTTGCGAAATACAATTCCTGACTGGGCCTGATCAGGAAAATTCCCGGTTCAAGAAACAGGTCAGGCTCCATAACACCCGTAGAGGTTTTACCTCTGCTGGTTGAGATATAGAGACCCCATTGGCGTCCCTGTTCCATAGACATGCCATAGGCTACGGTAAGCTTATCAAGGCCCCATTCAGCTTTTGCCTGTTCAGCCCGTTCCTGTGTATCACTTGATGCTATAATGACATCTACGCCGCGTTCTTTAAATTTTTCGATCTTATTGTTGAGATCGCCCAGATATTTCGCACATAAAGGGCAATGTAAGCCACGATATACAACAAACATTGTAAATTCTTCCGGCTTCTGTTCATATAAGGTCCATGTTGCTCCTCCTATAGTCGGGAGTGACAATTGTGGAACTTGCTGACGCGGGAAAAGAGGGGTAATTTGAGACATAAGTTATCTCCTGGTGGTTGAGGCCATTTATTTGCTGGCGTGCCAGCATGTTTCGACCAGGTTCAATATAGAGGGGAGAGTTTATAGTTCAATGATAAAGGACTATTGAACTTTCGCATTTATTTTATCATATAGAGATTATGCAGAGACCATTTGTACATCCGAGCCTTGATGATATTTCACTCGAAGGCATGTTATATGCGCTGGCAGACCCTACACGGCTTGCTATTGTCTGTAAGCTTAAGGCGCAAGCTCACCCGGTAAATTGTGGTGAAGCGTCACCTAAAGATTTGCCAAAATCGACACTGTCACATCATTACAAGGTTTTGAGAGAGTCAGGGCTTATCCGTTCTGAAAAGCGCGGTACGGAAGTGTTTAATTCACTTCGCCTTGAGGAGCTTGAAGATAAATTCCCCAATGTATTGAAAGTGGTACTTGAGGCTGCGAAATAAAGCCTATTTAAAATCTTTCATGACAATTTCCCTGATACGTGGCATATCTGGAATAATAAAAACAGATAAGGTTATGTGAATTTCTACTATTGGGGGGAGTTATGAAGACATTCTGGTATGCTCTGGTTCGGGTGATTAACGAAAACGGTATGGGGCTTGCCAGTTCTGTAGCTTTTTCATTTATGTTATCGATCTTTCCGATGATCGTTTTTTCTGCGTCGCTTATTGCCTTTATCGGTAATGAGGTTCTGATTGGTGACATACTTTCCGGGTTCGAAGTTTTTTTCCCGGCTGATATTACGCAAATTCTGCTTCCCGAGATCAAGAAGGTTTTAAATACACAGAGGGTTGATCTGCTGACTGTTGGCGGGCTTCTTATGCTTTTCTTTGCCTCTACGGGGACACAGAGCCTGCGTGGAGCGCTTAACAGAGCCTATGAGGTGCGTGAGAACCGCTCTATCATCTGGCTTATCATTCACAGCTTCCTGTTTGTTATTCAGTTCACATTTGTGTTGAGCGTTATTACGACGGCCGTGTTTTCTGCGACCATTCTTGCGCAGCAACTGGCTCCGGCAATTGACGGGACTGTCGATATGGCACTGGCTATCAAGGTTGGCAGCTATGTGGTTGCTGTTATTGTGATGCTTATTGAGCTGTTTATTATCCATGCCTTTTTGCCAGCAGGGCGGCGTACTCTTGGTGAGATCTGGCCTGGAGCTTTTGTTTCTATTATTCTGTGGCTGTTATGTGCTGTGGGGTATTCATTTTATGTCAGCATCGCCAATTATACAGAGTTATATGCCGGGCTTTCCCGTTTTATAATTGTGCTGATCTTCTTTCAGGTGACTGCAATGATTATAATTATCGGTGCCGGTGTGAACAGGGCGCGCATAATTGCGCGCCAGCAATGATGGACAAATAGTGTCAGACTGAATATCTTAAAACGATGACTATTTATTTCACATCAGATACGCATTTCGGACATGCTAATATTATCAAGCTTTCAAAACGCCCGTTTTCTTCAGTCGAGGAAATGGATGAAGCTCTGATTTCAAACTGGAATGAGGTTGTTTCCGGGGAGGATGTTGTCTACCACCTCGGGGACTTTGCCTACAGAGCGGGGAAGCCAATAGAGCATTACTGTGAGCAGCTTAATGGGGAAATCCGGCTGGTTATAGGAAATCATGATGATCCTTCATTGAGGGAGCGATCAGATCTTTTTTCCAAAGTCAGTGATATCGAAGAAATTACGGTTGAGAAGCGCAAAAAAGTGGTGCTTTGCCATTACCCAATGAGGGAATGGCCTGGGGCGTGGCGAGGTGCCTGGCATTTATTCGGGCATGTTCACAGCAAGCTTGATCATAATCCGTATGGTTTCAGCCTTGATGTGGGGGTGGACTCTCACGAATACAGGCCTATTGGGCTTGAACGTATTCGCGAGATAATGTCAGAGCGGGTCAATCCGTTTGATGACAGGACAGATATTTCGCGGTTCTGACTTTATTTTTTCATGTCAGGAAGAGATTTTTCAAGTTGCTCTCTTAAAAGGGCGATTTCTCCTTTTAGCTCTCGCACCTCTTTCAGGGCCAGTTTGCTGTTTGTTTTGAGAGCGTCCCGTTCTTCATTCGCAACTTCTTCGTAGTCCTGCTGAATAGAGGAGACTATTATTCCTATAAAGAGGTTTAATACAGTGAAACTTGTCAGAAGAATGAATGGAATAAAGAATATCCATGCATAAGGGTGCACTTCCATAACCGGGCGTACGATGCCATCTGACCAGCCTTCCAGAGTCATGACCTGAAACAGAGAGTAGAATGATGCTCCTATTGTTCCAAAGAGTTTGGGATGGCTAGGGCCGTAGAGATTTGTTGCGACTACTGCACATATGTAAAAAATTAGTATCAGAAGTGCTGTAATAGATCCCATACCCGGAATAGCAGTGATCAGGCCATTAACGACACGTCTCATGGATGGGACGGCCGATGTCAGTCTTAATATTCTGAGTATCCGCAGGGAACGAAGTACCTGAAGCGGGCCTGTACTGGGAACGAGTGCTATTATGACAATCAGTGCATCAAAAATATTCCAGCCGTTGCGGAAAAATGATGGTCCCTTAGCAATCAGTCTTGCCATTATTTCCACCACAAACACGGAGAGTATTGCGATGTCAATAACATGGATTACGGGACCTATTGCATTCATAACAACAGTGCTGGTTTCCAATCCCAGTGTAATGGCATTCACTATCAGAAGAGAAATAATGAATTTTTCAGTAAACTGAGAGGATACAATGTGATCCAGTTTTTCTCTGAATGAGTATATATTCTGTTGCTGCAGCATTTTTATTTATGGGATTCTGATTACGAAGAGTTACCGATTTTGAGTGAACCAATTGTAGGTGTGACCAAGCCCTTCTTCAAGAGGTATGTTAGGTTCCCAACCTAAATTTTTTAATTTGTTGCTTTGCATTAGCTTTCTTGGTGTTCCATCAGGTTTAGTTGTGTCCAGAATTATCTCTCCGGTAAAGCCTGTTGTGTTGTTTATCAGACGGGTAAGTTCAAGAATCGAAATATCCTGGCCAGAACCTATGTTGATGTGTTGGCTTTCAGAATAATATTTCATAAGAAAAACAAGAGCATCGGAGAGATCGTCGACATGCATGAATTCTCTTTTTGGAGAGCCTGTTCCCCAGATTGTCATTGTTTTGTCGCCGGCCTGTTTTGCTTCATGGGCTTTACGCATTAATGCAGGAATGACATGGCTTGTTTCCAGATCGACATTGTCTCCGGGTCCATAAAGGTTGGTGGGCATAGCGGAAATAAAGTCGCAGTCGTATTGTTTGCGATAGGCCTGACAGAGTTTAATACCTGCAATTTTTGCTATGGCATAAGGTTCATTGGTGGGTTCCAGTTCTCCTGTGAGGAGTTCGCTTTCCTCGATGGGCTGGTTTGCAAATTTTGGGTAGATGCAGGAGGAGCCAAGGAACAGGAGCTTCTCTATGCCGGTTTGATATGCTGCATGGATGATATTGGCTTCAATCATCAGGTTCTGGTAGAGGAATTCGGCAGGATAAATATTGTTGGCGTGGATGCCGCCTACTTTTGCTGCTGCAATAATTACGGCCTGAGGTTTGTTTGTGGCCAGCCAGTTTTCGACATCGGTCTGTCTTGTGAGGTCAAGCTCTGTGCGTGAAGCAGTGAGCACTTCGCAGTTTTCCTGCTGCAAGCGGCGAAGAAGTGCGCTGCCGACCATTCCACGATGGCCGGCAACCCAGATGCGTTTTCCTTCAAGAGTGTATTTCAACTCCGGAAGCTGTGTGGTGTGAGACATGTGTCTCAGCTAAATGATTCCGAGGGTAAGATCAAACACCACCCATAAGGATCATTTTAGTTTCCACATATTCGTCGATACCGTAATGAGATCCCTCACGGCCAAGACCTGATTCTTTCATTCCACCGAATGGTGTTCCTGCTGTTGAAATCAGGGCTGAATTAACGCCGATCATGCCGTATTCAAGAGCTTCGGCTACACGCCATACACGGCCGATATCGCGGGAGAAGAAATATCCTGCAAGACCGTACTGGGTGTCGTTTGCTCTTTCGATAACTTCTTCTTCTGTATCGAATTTCTGGATACCAGCTACCGGGCCAAAAGTTTCCTCTCTGGAAACGCGCATGTCACGTGTAACGCCTTTCAGAACTGTAGGAGCTACGAAGTTTCCACCCAGATCATGCATTCCGCCGCCAACGAGAACTTCTGCGCCACTGGCGACTGCGTCATTGATGTGCTCAATGCTTTTCTTAACGGCTGCTTCGTTGATGACCGGGCCAATATCCGTTCCATCTTCCAGGCCATTGCCGACTTTCATGCCGGCAGCAACTTCTGCGAATTTTTC
Organism: Methyloligellaceae bacterium; assembly: GCA_050633205.1. Taxonomy (GTDB): domain Bacteria; phylum Pseudomonadota; class Alphaproteobacteria; order Rhizobiales; family CBDHHC01; genus CBDHHC01. The sequence goes on from JBOEGA010000140.1 coordinate 8,512, forward strand.
TACGAATTTGTCGTAGATGCCGCTTTGTACGAAGATTCTGTTGGCACTGATGCAGGTCTGGCCTGTGTTGCGGAACTTGCTGCCAATTGTGTTCATTACAGCAGGCATAAGGTCTGCATCATCAAAGATGATGAATGGTGCATTACCGCCAAGCTCCAGTGCTACTTTTTTAACCGTCGAAGAAGCCTGACCCATGAGAAGTTTACCAACAGGTGTCGAGCCAGTGAAGGAAACAGCTTTGACGACAGAGCTGTCCATGATCGCTTTACCGATTTGTACGGCATCGCCTGTTACAATCTGGAATACGCCAGCAGGGATACCTGCTTTGATTGCCAGTTCGCCCAGAGCTAATGCGGAGAACGGAGTGTCGGGAGCAGGCTTAACAACTGACGTACAGCCCACAGCAAGTGCTGGAGAGACTTTACGGGTGATCATTGAGCTTGGGAAGTTCCAGGGAGTGATCGCTGCTGTAACCCCTACAGGCTGCTTAATGACAACTACACGGGCATCTTTAACATGTGTCGGGATTGTTTCGCCGTATACGCGTTTTGCTTCTTCAGCATAGAACTGTACGAAGGATGCTGCGTAAAGAATTTCGCCGTAAGATTCCTTGAATGGTTTGCCCTGTTCTACGGTCAGGATGATGGCAAGATCCTTGGCATTGGCCATGATCAGCTCATACCATTTATATAGAATTCTGCTGCGTTTTTCAGCAAGAAGGCCCGACCATTCCTTGAAGGCAGCTTCTGCATGAGCTATTGCCTGAGTTGTTTCCTCAGCGCCCATGTTTGGGATTTTGCCAATTTCTTCGCCAGTTGCCGGGTTGAAAATTGGAGTTTCCGCAGTTCCAGTCCATTCACCGTTGATAAGACACTGAGTTTTAAATAGTGATGGGTCATTGAGTTGCATAAGTTTATTTTCCTTACATTCGCAAAATCATGCCAGTAAAATTACCAGGTTAATATGGCATAAATCATGGGGTGAACTTAGCAGTCAGCAATAAGAATTGAAAGTCCAAAACGTTATTACCAGACCCGTACACAGACTGGTGGGAAGTACGTATTCAAATCAGGCTGATTAAAAAACAGGCGTTTTGTGACCTAAATGTTTTCAGAGTTAATATTTGGTTAGAATTGGGAGTAAATAAACTTGAGGGTTGCTGGTATAGCGCCACTTTTCCATTGTATTACAGGTCTTGTGCGGGGTTCAGAGAAGAAAAATAGGTTAAACTCATGTCTGATACTAATATTCGTGAGGATTGAAAACTATCTTATTTGCCAATTTACGGCATTTTATTTTTAGGTCCACTATTTGCATAATGTTAAATTAGTCATCTGTTCTTATCATACTAATTTATGAGCGGTGTCTTGGTCGCAGACTGTAAGTCGCAGCATCAGAATAAGTACAAACGGGGGGCACAGTACATGGTTCAGAAACTCCTGATCGCCAATCGCGGTGAGATAGCGATTCGTGTTATGCGGGCAGCAAATGAGTTGGGCATTCGAACTGTCGCGATATTTGCTGAAGAAGATCAACTTTCCCTGCACAGGTTTAAGTCTGATGAGGCTTATTCATTAGGCAAGGGGCTCGGCCCGGTTAAGGCCTATCTTTCGATAGACGAGATTTTAAGGGTTGCGAAGCAGTGCAAGGCTGATGCGGTGCATCCGGGGTATGGCTTTTTATCTGAAAGCCCTGAGTTTGCAGAAGCTGTTATTGCTGCGGGACTGGTCTGGGTTGGACCACCGCCTGATGTTATGCGTTCTCTGGGGAACAAGGTTTCTGCAAGAGAAATGGCGATTAAGGCGGGGACACCTGTTATGCCTGCGACAGGGCCACTTTCCGAGGATATAGATGAGATTCGCAAGCTGGCGGATGGAGTTGGCTATCCGGTTATGCTGAAGGCCAGTTGGGGTGGCGGTGGCCGTGGAATGCGGGTTATTGAGAATGAAAGCCAGCTTGAAGAGCAGGTTCTTGCAGGGCGTCGTGAAGCCGAGAATGCATTTGGTAATGGTGAGGTTTATCTTGAAAAGCTGGTAAGACATGCAAGGCATGTGGAGGTTCAGCTTCTTGGGGATACGCATGGCACACTGGTTCATTTGTGGGAACGGGACTGCTCTATTCAGCGCCGGAACCAGAAAGTGGTTGAGCGGGCACCTGCTCCGTATTTATCCGCTAACCAGAGAATCGAGCTGTGCGAAAGTGCTATCAGGCTGGCAAAGGCTGCCGGTTATGTGAATGCCGGTACGGCTGAATTTCTGATGGATGTCGAGACCAGTGAATTTTATTTTATCGAGGTTAATCCGCGTATTCAGGTTGAGCATACTGTTACAGAAGAAGTGACAGGCATTGATATTGTCAAGGCGCAGTTACTGATTGCACAGGGAGCCAGAATTGGGGATACCTCCAGTTCCGGTGTGCCTGCACAGGAAGAGATATGGCTGAATGGCCATGCAATGCAGTGCCGTATTACGACTGAAGATCCTGAGAATAATTTTGTTCCTGATTATGGTCGTATTACTGCCTATCGAGGTGCAACAGGGTTTGGTGTGAGGCTTGATGGTGGCACGGCATATTCCGGTGCGGTTATTACCCGTTATTATGATTCACTTCTTGAGAAGATCACAGTATGGGCACAGACGCCGGGTGATTGTGTGGCGCGTATGGGGCGTGCTTTACGGGAATTTCGTATTCGCGGTGTTGCGACAAATATCTTCTTTGTCGAGAATCTGATTAATCATCCTTCGTTCAGGTCCTCTGATTATACAACCCGTTTTATAGATGAAACGCCTGAGTTATTCAATCTGCCGACACGTAAGGACCGTGCGACCAAGTTATTGAATTATATTGCTGAAGTGACGGTGAATGGCAATCCTCTGGTTAAAGACAGGCCAACTCCTTCCGAGCATCTGCTTGATCCTGTTGTGCCTGAATATGAGCCCGGCGAGGTGCCGAAGTCTGTTCGAAATATTCTGGATGAACGCGGGCCACAAGGTGTTTCCGAGTGGTTATTGAACCAGCATAAAGTTCTGATTACAGATACCAGTATGCGGGATGCTCACCAGTCCTTATTAGCTACGCGGATGCGATCCTATGATATGGCAAAGGTTGCACCTGCATATGCTCAGTTGCTTCCGGAGTTATTCAGCCTTGAGTGCTGGGGTGGGGCGACCTTTGATGTTGCCATGCGTTTTCTTGGGGAATGTCCGTGGGAGAGGCTGGTCGCTATTCGTGAGCAGGCGCCTAATACATTGTTGCAGATGTTATTGCGCGGTGCGAATGGTGTTGGTTATACCAGTTATCCGGATAATGTGGTTCGGCATTTTATTCAGCAGTCAGCAGTGAACGGTATTGATGTTTTTCGTATATTTGACAGTCTGAACTGGATTGAAAATATGCGTGTTGCCATTGATGAGGTTCTGAAGACCGGGACTATCTGTGAGGCAGCTATCTGTTATACAGGTGATATTCTTGATCCGGACAGATCGACTTATGATCTGGATTATTATGTGTCGCTTGCGCTGGAGTTAAAGGCTGCTGGTACGCATATTCTTGGTCTGAAGGATATGGCGGGATTGCTGAAGCCTGCGGCTGCACGAATTCTGGTTAAAACCCTGAAAGATGAAACCGGGCTTCCAATACATTTCCATACGCATGATACATCGGGAATTTCCGGGGCTTCTGTTCTGGCTGCCTGTGATGCTGGTGTTGATATTGTCGATACGGCAATGGACAGTTTGTCAGGCATGACTTCGCAGCCCAATATGGGATCTATTGTTGAAGCATTGAAGCCTACGGACAGGAATACAGGTATTGATCCGGGCGTTGTGCGTAAGTTCTCTGATTACTGGGAAGCTGTTCGCGGGCAATATTCTGCGTTTGAACCAGAGATGAAGTCTGGTGCTTCCGAGGTTTATCTGCATGAGATGCCGGGTGGGCAGTTTACCAATCTGAAAGAACAGGCGCGTTCGTTAGGTCTGGCAGAGCGGTGGCATGAGGTTGCGAGAACCTATCAGGATGTCAATCAGATGTTCGGGGATATTGTGAAGGTAACGCCATCCTCGAAGGTTGTGGGCGATATGGCACTGGCTATGGTTGCGGCAGGGCTGACGCGGGAAGATGTTGAAAATCCTGACATCGATGTTTCATTTCCTGAATCGGTTGTCAGTTTCTTTAAAGGGGAGCTTGGTCAGCCAACCAATGGTTTTCCTGAAGCTTTACAGAAGAAGATTCTTAAGGGAGCTGAGCCATTAACAGGTCGGCCCAGTGAAGGGCTGGCACCTGCTGATTTTGAAGCCGTTACAAAAGAGGTTGAGGAGAAGATTGACCGGCCATTGCGCAACGGAGAGCTGGATTCCTATATGATGTATCCGAAGGTCTTTGTTGATTATGCGGAGAAGCGTAAATTGTATGGTCCGGTTCATGTTCTGCCGACACCTGTTTATTTTTACGGGATGACGGCGCAGAATTCTATCAATATTGACATTGAGGCAGGCAAGCAGTTGCATATTCAGTTGCAGACTGTTGGTGATGTCGATGAGGATGGTAACTGCAAGGTGTTCTTTGAGCTAAATGGACAGCCTCGTACTGCCAAAGTCCGCAGCAAGATTGCGGGTAGTGTGATTGAGGCACGTCGCAAGGCTGAAGAGGGCAATGCTTCACATGTGGGAGCGCCTATGCCGGGAATGGTTTCCATTCTGGCTGTTTCTGAAGGTCAGAAAGTCAAGGCAGGGGATGTGCTGCTGACGATTGAAGCGATGAAGATGGAAACGGCAATTCGTGCAGAGAAGGATGGAGAAATAGCCCGGATCTATGTCCGGGCCGGTGGTCAGGTTGATGCTAAAGATCTGATGATTGAGTTTGTGTGAGGAAGGTCCTCACACAAATAAAAATACCAGAATAGCAAAAACGACACATATGCCCACTGCTATCCATAGTGGTGGGCCCATAAATGCCAGCCAAGCAAGGTTTATAAAGGCACTGCCAAGCAGGCTGATAAACAGGCGGTCACCACGTGTTGTCGTGAGGGTCAGAATGCCTTTGCGTTCTGCGCCTCCCGGAGATTTAAATTCCCAGAAAGACATTGCTGCCAGACAAGCCGCTATGAAGAGAAAGAAGGCAGCGGTTTGCCATGTCCAGGCCATCCATGAAAGATCCATTTGCTTTTTCCTTCCTATACTCTACCCAGTGCGAAGCCTTTGGCTATGTGATTTCTTACGAAGTAGATCACGATAGCTCCGGGAATGATTGTCAATGTGCCGGCGGCAGCAAGAAGGCCCAGTTCATAGCCCGAAGAGCTAGCAGTTTTTGTCATGGCTGCTGCAATGGGTTTTGCGTGAACTGCTGTCAGCGTTTTTGCCAGCAGCAATTCCACCCATGAGAACATGAAGCAGAAGAATGCAGCAACACCGATACCAGACGCGATGGTTGGCATGAATATTTTGGTGAAGAATGCCGGGAAGCTGTAACCGTCTACGTAGGCTGTTTCGTCAAGTTCTTTTGGTATTCCTGACATAAAGCCTTCCAATATCCACACTGCAAGCGGGATGTTGAACAGGCAGTGCGCCAAGGCTACTGCTATATGTGTATCGAACAGGCCGATTGCCGAGTAAAGCTGGAAGAATGGCAAGGCGAATACGGCTGCCGGAGCCATTCTGTTTGTTAATAGCCAGAAGAACAGATGCTTGTCTCCAAGGAAACGGTAACGGGAGAAAGCGTAAGCTGCTGGCAGTGCTACAGCAACTGACAGAACAGTATTTATTGCTACATAGATGATTGAGTTTATGTAGCCATTATACCAGCTCGGGTCTGTGAAAATTGTTATGTAGTTTGCGAAGGTGAACTGGTTCGGCCATAACATCTGTTGCAGTGTCAAGGTGCTGTCCAGGATCTCATTCGTATTTTTGAACGACATATTCAGAAGCCAGTAAATTGGCAGCATGAGGAATATGATGTACAGGGTCGGGATGAGCCATGTCATTCGTTTCATTATGATTGCTCCTCATCTTTGGTCATGACTGTATAGAAAATCCAGGACAGGAGAAGGATTATCAGGAAGTAAATCAATGACATTGCTGCTGCAGGTCCGAGGTCAAACTGGCCCAGAGCTATTTTTACGAGATCAATTGACAGTAGTGTGGTTGTATTTCCGGGGCCGCCGCCTGTCAGAACAAAAGGCTCGGTATATATATTAAAGCTGTCCATGAATCTTAGCAGTACAGCAATAACCAGAACTTTTTTCATTTTAGGAAGCTGGATAAACCGGAAGATTGCGAAAGAGGATGCACCATCAATTTTGGCAGCCTGATAATAGGCGTCAGGAATTGAGCGCAAACCTGCATAAGCAAGAAGAACGACGAGTGAAGTCCAGTGCCAGACATCCATAGCGATAACTGTGTACCAGGCAGAGAGAGGTTGTCTGGTGTAGTTGTAATCGATGCCTATTGCATTCAGGGTTTTACCAAGTAGTCCAAGTTCCGGCAGTGCGAAGATATTCCACATTGCACCGACCACGTTCCATGGAATAAGCAGTGGCAAGGCCATGAGTACCAGACATACAGAGACCCACATACCTTTGCGGGGCATTGCCAGTGCCACGATTACACCGAGGGGGATTTCTATTGCCAATATAGTGAAGGTAAACCAGAGTTGCCTGCCAAGGGCTTCATGGAATCTGGTGGAATGTAATATCTGTTCAAACCATTTTGTGCCTTCAAAGAAAAACTGGTTGTTTCCGAAAGTTTCCTGCACAGAATAGTTGACGACTGTCATCAAGGGGATGATGGCATTGAATGCTACCAGTATGACAACTGGTATAACAAACAGCCATGCCTTTTGATTTTCTTTTTTTGCAGCCATTGTAAGTCCTTGAATGCGTTCCGTTAAATTAGCCAGCCGTCCTGATAAAGTCTGGTTTTGGATTGATCGAATTTTAAGAATGTGGAGCCGGAAGGGATTTCCTCTTCTTCTCCAACGAGCAGCCTGATTGTTGTATCAGCGCTTTTGGTTTCCACGATGCGGTAACGGCCGGTGTCGCTGACTTTGGTGACATTCGCTTCTATGCCTTCTGTGGAGAAGGTAATGAATTCAGGGCGAATACCGATTTCAAGTTTGTTAGTGCCGTTACTTTTTTCTGCGGAGTTTTCTGTTGCAATGGTTTGGCCGTTAAAGAGGGCCTTTCCGTTGTCCATGTTACACGGAAGAACGTTCATTCCTGGAGAACCAATAAAGTGACCAACGAATGTGTGTTGGGGTTTTTCGAAGAGTTCAACGGGTGTTCCTATCTGAACAACGCGGCCATGGTCCATAACGACGACCTGATCTGCGAAAGTAAGTGCTTCGGTCTGGTCGTGGGTTACGTAGATCATTGTGGTTTTAACGCGCTGATGAAGTTCTTTCAGCTTTGAGCGCAGTACCCATTTCAGATGCGGGTCAATCACAGTTAGCGGTTCATCAAACAGAAGGGCATTTACATCAGCCCGTACCAAACCGCGGCCCAGAGAGATTTTCTGCTTTACGTCTGCTGTCAGGCTTTGGGCTCTTTTTTTGAGCAAATCTTCTAGCTCAAGCATTTCCGCAATTTCGGCAACTTTGGATTTTACTTCAGTTTCTGCGACACCGCGATTGCGCAACGGGAACGCCAGGTTATCGTGTACGGTCATAGTGTCGTAAACGACAGGAAACTGGAAGACCTGTGCGATATTGCGTCTTTCAGTTGATATGGCTGTTACATCTTTTTTATCGAAGAGGATTTTGCCTTCTGACGGCTTCAGGATGCCAGAGATGATGTTCAGCAATGTTGTTTTACCACATCCGGAAGGGCCGAGAAGGGCATATGCGCCGCCGTCTTCCCAGTCGATATCCAGTTGTTTCAGGGCCCAGTCTTCCTCGGATTTGGGCGAGGGGGTGTAGCTGTGCCTCAGGTTTTCCATTTTTATTTTTGCCATTTGCCTTACCTTCCTGAAGTCACAAATTTACCATTGCTGTCAAAGTACAGGCATTTGCTGGTATCAATATTGAAAGGTGCATTGTCACCCAGGTTATAGGCTTTGATGCCATGGAACTGGGATACCCAGGTCAGACCCTGCACATCAAAATGTATAACACTTTCAGATCCGCTCAATTCTGTAATCAGGACCTGTCCCGTAATCTGATTACCGTTATTTTCTCCAGATGAAGGAGTTATGTGATGAGGCCGGATGCCCATCGTGTATTCACCGTCAGGCAGCGGTTCAGTAGCGGTTATATTTTTCCACTTTGCAGTGCCATTCAGGATAATGTCTTCTCCGCTTACTTTTACTGTTGCAGCGTTGATGGGCGGGTCAGAAAATACTTTTGCGGTGATCAGGTCTGCTGGCTTGCGGTATAGCGTTGAAGTTTCGCCAAACTGGGTGATGCTGCCTTCGTGCAATGTTGCGGTATGTCCTGCAAGCAGAAGTGCTTCGCTTGGTTCTGTTGTTGCGTATACAACCGTGCATGGTTTATTTGCGAACAGTTTTGGCAGTTCGTCGCGTAATTCTTCGCGGAGTTTGAAATCAAGGTTTGCCAGAGGTTCATCAAGCAATATGAGATCAGCTTCCTTGATGAGAGCCCTTGCAAGCGCTGTACGTTGCTGTTGGCCGCCAGACAGTTCTGCCGGATAACGTTTTAAATAAGGAGTCAGTTTCAGCAGTTCAGCAATTTCGCCAACGCGCTTTTTGATTTCAGCGGAACCCACGCGTTTAACGCGCAGCGGAGATGCGATATTGTCGTAAACTGAAAAATTCGGATAATTTATGAACTGTTGGTAGACCATGGACAGATTACGTTTCTGCACGGAGGTCCCGGTTACGTTCTTTCCATTAAACCAGACTTCGCCGGTTGTAGGGTGGTCGATACCAGCCATAAGCTGCATCAGCGTAGTTTTTCCAGACAGGGTCGTTCCCAAAAGAATATTGAAGCCGTTTTCCTGGAGTTTTACGCTGGTGTCATAAATATGGGTTTCGCTTCCCACTTTTTTTGTAACGTTTTTTAATTCTAAAGCCATGTTTTTTAACAAATCCGGCAAATCAAGATGTTATAGAAAACCCAGGGAACCTGCGGCTTTGTCCCCTGGGAGTTTTAACTTGTGCTACTTTGGAAAGTCTATTTATTCCAGCGTTTTACAAGTTCGTCATAGTCAACTGTGATGCCTTTTGGCTTCTCGTTGACTTTTGCTTTTGGAGAGCCTTCTTTGCTCAACCATACTTTTGGATCCTGAGGCTTGTTAAGACGTGGTCCGCAGCCGCCATATACTTTGGCTTTCTTGTCTGCTGCTTCCATACGGCCCATTACAGTATCCATTTCCTTGGCAAGGCGATCCATTGCCTGCTGTGGAGTGAAGGCACCGGAGTTTACGTCACCGATATTCTGCCACCAAAGCTGTGCAAGTTTTGGATAATCAGGAACGTTAATGCCAGTTGGAGACCATCTTACGCGGTCAGGAGAGCGGTAGAATTCAACAAGACCACCAAGATTTGGAGCACGTTTTGTGAATGATTCATGGCGAATGTCACTGTCTCTGATTGGCGTCAGACCAACGTGAGTTTTCTTAAGTGACACAGTTTTGGAAACCACGAACTGAGCATAAAGCCATGCTGCCTTACGGCGATCAGTTGGAGTTGACTTGAAGAATGTCCATGATCCGGCATCCTGATAACCAAGCTTCTGGCCATCTTTCCAGTAAGGTCCATGTGGAGATGGAGCCATGCGCCATAGTGGCTTGCCAGCGTCATCTACAGTGTTGTTACCAGCACTCTTAGGCTCAACCATTGAAGCGGTGAAAGCAGTGTACCAGAAGATCTGCTGAGCTACGTTACCCTGAGAAAGAGCAGGTAGTGACTGGTAGAAGTCATAGTCAGCAGCACCTGGAGGTGCGTATTTACGAAGCCATTCGTCCCATTTACGGATTGCATAAACAGCAGCCGGGCCGTTTGTAGCACCACCACGGGAAACGGATGCACCTACAGGGTTACAAGAACCTTTTTCCATGCGGATGCCCCATTCGTCGACAGGAACGCCGTTTGGAAGACCTGCAGAACCAGCGCCGGCCATAGAAAGCCATGCGTCAGTCATTCTCCAGCCAAGGTCAGGAGCACGTTTACCGTAGTCCATATGGCCGTAGATGCGTTTGCCGTCGATTTCTTTTACATCAACAGAAAAGAACTCAGCAATGTCTTCGTAAGCAGACCAGTTTACCGGAACACCAAGCTCATAACCGTATTTTGCCTTGAACTTTTTCTTCAGGTCAGGGCGTTTGAACCAGTCATAGCGGAACCAGTAAAGGTTAGCGAACTGCTGGTCAGGAAGCTGGTAGATTTTACCATCTGGTCCTGTTGTAAAGGAAATGCCCATGAAGTCTTTGATGTCAAGAGTTGGCAATGTAACGTCTTTGCCTTCGCCAGCCATCCAGTCTGTCAGGTTAACAGCCAGTTGTAATCTTGAGTGAGTACCAATCAGGTCGGAGTCGTTGATGTACCCATCATAAAGGTTACGTCCAGTCTGCATTTGTGTCTGAACAGCCTGAACAACCTCACCTTCACCAAGAAGCTGGTGGTTGACTTTAATACCTGTGATTTCAAAGAACGCTTTTGCAAGCGTTTTTGATTCATAAGTATGAGTCGGGATTGTTTCAGAGAGGACGTTGATCTCCATACCTTTGAAAGGTTTAGAGGCGTTTACAAACCATTCCATCTCTTTAATTTGCTGTTCTTTTGTGAGAGTAGATGGAGAAAATTCTTTCTCTACCCATTTTTTAGCCTCGTCCATCCCTGCGTAGGATGTGCTGACTATAGCAGTACATGCCATAGCAGAAGCGACGAGCCAAAGGCCAGTTTTCTTCATTTCAGATGTCCTCCCTTTAAATTTATCAAATGAACATTAGTACCAGGGTGCGTTCATTTGTTTTAGTAGAAATAGCGTAATATCGAGCGAAAACGAATGTCAAACGAAAATGTAAAATAGAGCGAGAATCAGGTCAAAAGATGGTCTATGCGACAAAATTGCATACTACTTTAGATTTACGCAATATTTTGAAATAGTTGGTGTTACTGGATCTATTGTACATATATAACAGTTGTTTATGCTTAATTATTGCCAAATATTGCAGTATTTCGTATGTGCTGCACTGGTCCCGAATTATGGAGTATAACAAAAAACAACCTGTAATACACAGGGGTAACTGAAAAAATGTCATTTCGAAAAGTTTCGCAATAATTCGAGTTTTGTATATTTCCACACGAGATTGAAGTGTGGCTTTGTTTGTGCTCAAGTGTCAGCAAATCGGTTTCGTTTCTTATGGAGTAAGATATATGTGTGCTTTTTCTACACCGCTTTCACTGTGTGGACCCTTTCACAGACCAAGACAGATGCTTGAGGACCAGGTTTATGATGGTCATGCATCTATTCATGATGACAAAATGGCAGAAGATCTTGGCTTTACGGGGGCTCCTATTGAAGGACCAACTCATTTCAGCCAGTTTATTCCCCTGCTGCATAACATCTATGGAGATGAGTGGTTTGAGCGTGGCTGTATCAGTTCGCATTACCAGAATATGGTTGTTGACGGTGAAGAGGTTCGTGCATTTGCTGAGCTTAGCTCTGAAAGCAAGATCTGCCGAATATGGGCGGAAAAGCGTGACGGAACTCCTGTTCTTGAAGGGACAGCCAGTATAGGGCCGGACCATTCGGAAACCATACTGGATGTTCGCCGCAAAAAGCTCAGGCCATCCGATCAGCTTGTTATTCTGTCTGATATGAAAGTGGGAATGAAAGGAAAAGCGCCTGAAACTGCTATTATGGGTTTTGACCAGCATATGGGTGATCTTTATCCGTTTACTCTCAATAACAAGCTGGCAAAAATTACAGAAAACTCCCCGTGGTATTCTGAAGCTGAAGGAAAGTCTTCGCCATGGGGGCGAGCGATTATTCCGTTTGAGATGATCAGTGTTCTTGTTGAATATACATCCAAAGAAGCCGGGTTTCCGAGAAAAGGACCTGCCGTCGGGTTATTTGCAGATCAGGAGATCAAGCTTATCAAGGGGCCTCTGTTTGTTGACCAGCCATACAGGCTTGAACGAGAAATAGTTGCAGTTGGTGAAAGTCGCAGAGTTGAGTTTTACTGGACAATGACTAAGGTTTTTGATGAGCAAAGCGGCGACCTGGTTGCGGAATGCCTGCTGAATCATGCGCTTGTCAAAGCATCTTACGGAAAATATGAAGAAGATGCGAAGGCATTAGGTAAAGAACTGTAATTGTCATAAAAAATGTAATATTAGCGCCCGGAAACTAAAGTAAACCTTAGTCTAGTTTCGGGCGTCAGTCTGTATACATATCAATAAAACCCACGAGCTCGTTAATTATATTAAATATAGAATTTACCGAGGGAGAACCTAATGGGTTTTTTTGATTATCGTGGAGAAGATAATGCAGAGTTGATTGGTGAAGCCTATCAGCTTGCTGCCTATACTTCGACAACTTTGGGTACATCTGTGCCTGATGGCTGGGAAGTTCTCAGTCCAAGTGATCTTGGTCTGAGCACTCTTCGCCTCGATGCTTATGGTTATTTTACAGATGACGGCGGGGCCTGGGGCGGACAGGCCAAGGTGCTTGTTAAAAAAGATGCTTCAGGTCAGGTTGAGCAGATTGCAATCAGTTATGCTGCAACGAATGATCTGCTGGATATCTACGCCTATACGGGTCTTTATATCGGCACTTATGACAATGCTTTTGACTATCTTCAGGATGCTGTTGCTGAATATGCCCAGGATAATGGTGTCAGTGGTT
>JBOEGA010000141.1:0-17488 GCA_050633205.1 Methyloligellaceae bacterium
GTAGAAATTGGGGGTTGATCATCACGTGTAAACGCGACCAAAAAGTAAGGCCTACAAGTTATTGGTGTCTAGCAGTAATTTTTATAATACAGCTAAGCCTTATCAAGACCTGCATATCCCGCTAATGTGTCTACTTTCAGAATTACAATACTGGTTGATGTTCTGCGGATAATATCATTATCTTCCAGTTTTTGGAGAACCAGACTGACAGATTGGCGGGTTGCTCCGATCATGTGGGATAGCTTGGATTGTCCTATCGTACCGATTTCAATTGTATTTCCATCTAAATGCCCACTTGTCTTACCAAGTTCAAGAAGGAGCAATGCCAGACGTTCAGTGGTGGTATGAGTTGCCAGTACCTGAGCAAGCTTTGAATAGCGTTCCCCCTTGTATCCAAGACATTCGATAAGGGCGAGTGAAAAGCTGGTGGAGTCCGCAACACATTTGCGTAAACACTCCTGGTCAAGGTGAAGAACTTCGACTTTTCCTAGTGCCCGTGCTGACCAGAACTGCACATGATTACCAACCACATAAGGCCCTCCTATAAAATCACCAGTATGCCAGACTGCCAGTATCAGGTCCTGCCCAAGACCATTTTCATACAGGCTTTCCACGATCCCACTAAGAATGATCTGCATTCCGTTCGACTTTTCGCCTTGCTGGATAAGAACTTCCTTATTGTTATAGCGTTTTTTATTCCCAAGCCGATAAACTCTGGCGCGTGTTTTATCATCAAGTATTTCTAAAAAATACCGCATATCATCTGGTCTCTCAGATACTGATGATGGCATATTATTTATAACTCACAAATTATATCAATGCACCTGAACTCCCCCCTGTTCAGATGCATTGAGAATGAAGTTTACTTGGTTACGTCCTCTAGATATTCAGGCTTAAGGAAATCTGCAAACTCTTCTTTCTTGAGAAGTTTTGGAAGTCTGTCTTGTTCGACAAGAAAACTCGCTGTTGAAAGTAGTGTATCAACAAACTGGCCTTTGGCTTTGGTTGATCCGATATACTGTGCCGTAAGCTGTTTCTTACATGGCACCATCTCGGTTCCCTTCATCATGCGCGTTGCATCTTCAAGAGACAGTTCAAGCTCTTTAGCAATAATTTTGGCTGTCTTTTCCGGATTCTTCAACCAGTAATCAATACCCGCACATTCGGCTTTCACGAACTTCTTGACATAGTCAGGATATTTTTTTGCAAAGTCGTTCATGACAACACCGACATCCCATGTTGGATAGCCTCTTGATGCCATAATACCTGAGGTCATAAAGATGTTTCCACCATCTTTGACCGACTTGTCCAGATTTGGCTCCCAGAACCATGCCGCATCAATATCACCGCGGGACCAGGCTAAAGCAATGTCATTGGGACGAAGGTCAAGAATTTTCATAGACGCTGGGTCTATACCGGAATCCGCTAAGGCTTTAAGGAGCAGGTAGTGTGTTGTTGAACCAAATGGAGCAGCAAGTGTTTTCCCCATCAGGTCTTTCCAGCCTTTGATTTTCTTATCAGTTCGAACAACCATAGCTTCAACATAATCGAGCATATTCAGAACCATAATACCCTGAATTGGCAAACCACGGGTTACGCCAATAGCTGTTGGCGGATTACCAAGTCCACCAAAGTCAACCTGTTTTGCAGCGATGGCCCGGAGCATATCACCGCCGCCGCCCACTTTGATATATTTGATTTTAACGCCTGGCATTTCCTTTTGTACAAGTCCCAGCGATTTGGTAACAAGCTGGGCATTGACGAGATTGAGGTAACCAATAGTAACTTCCTTGGGCTTGTCAGCTTTAGCTCCCAGTGTCATCACAAGTGACATAGCTGTTAAGGATAGTATTCGTATAATGTATTTCATTTTACCTTACTCCTGTTTTTGATACAAAATATTCACCTGAGTGATGAATTTCTTTTATGCGCTGCCTGTATTCCTTCTCGTCCACGGCATAAAAAAATTACCTATAGCGCGCATGATCAGATCCAGTAATATTCCCGTGAGGCCAAGAACAATCAGACCCATAATCACTATGTCGCTTAGAAGAAACTTGGCCGCATCCCATATCATCCAGCCGATACCTGCAGTCGCCGCAACGATTTCTGCTGCAACCAGTACTGTGTAGGTAAAGCCCAGAGATATACGCATTCCTGTTAGAATTGTTGGTCCGGCTCCTGGAAGGTACACATGCCAGACAAGCTGCAGGTTAGAAACGCCAAGCGAACGTGCCGCCCTTACATAAATAGGGTCAATCGCATGTACGGCCTGTATTGTGGAAATGATGATTCCCGGCAGTGCAGCCAGAAAGAGTAGAGCAAGTTTTGACTCTTCTCCAATGCCCAGCCACATGACCAGCAAAGTATAGAGCCCAAGCGGTGGTAAAGGGCGGTAGAATTCAATAAGGGGGCTGAAAACAGCCTGGACTGATCTGGAAACACCCATGGCAATTCCCAAAGGAATACCAATAATGCAGGCGAGCCCAAAACCGGCAAGTATCCGGTAAAGGCTGGTCGCAACATGTTCAAGAAGTGTTGAGCCCTGATACCCTTTTGTTGCAACTTTAATGAAGGCATCATAGATGGCTACCGGGCCTGGCAGAAACAGTTCATTGGCTATCCCTGTTTCTGTAACGATGACCCAGACTATGAACATGAACAGGACAGTTCCACAGGATATCAGGAAATAGCGTGATTGAAACGGCCTTAGTGTCAATCTTATATATGGGAAAATAGACAGTTTTTTTGTTTTGAATAAGGGATTAAAAGGGTTTTTAACTTTCATTATTAACCCCCAGAATGTCCATGATTGCCAGCGCATAAATCTTTGCAGCAGTGACTGATTTCTTTATTGAGATACTCTCATTAATAGGTGACCAGCCATCTTCACCCGGACCAAATGTAACTGCGTTCATTCCAGCCTGACGAAAGCGGATTGTATCGTTAAAAGCATTTTTTCTGTTTATTCTTGGCTGAGAGCCAAGCAGTTTTTTATAGGTGGATTTGATAGAAGTACATGGCTGTTCGTTTTCCGGAACCGGGATTGTTGCTTCCACAAATAGAGAGTCCGGTAATTGTTTGGCGGTAAAGGAAACATTGTTACGGCCCGCGAAGATGCTTTCGAGTACATTGCTAATGTCAGAAAGAACGGATTCCATTGTCATGCCTGGGACAATGCCAACAACTGCCAGTACCAAACGACAACGGTCTGGCGAAAACTGCATTTCTCCGGGCAAACCACCTTCTATTCGCACAATGCTGACGCAGGGTGGTGTATGCCCCATCAACTCTGTTTTTTCATGCTGAAAGGTCATATTGTTTAACTGAGGAATAAGCTGACCTGCAAGGTCAATGGCATTGACACCGGTGTCAGGACGCCAGATATGAGATTTTATACCTTCAAGAGTGATCTCAATCAGACAGTTCCCTGAGTTTGCTGTCGAAATGCCAATACCCCAATCATCACTGTCCCACCCCCAGGCCGTTGGTTCGGCAGTGATTGAATAGTCGGCCTTCAAACCCACAACATTTGTCATATACATTGAGCCATGGGGGCCATTTTTTTCCTCATCCACAGTAAAACAATAAATGAGGTCACCATTAAAGCGGATACCTTCTGCATGTAATGCCTGAGCAGCCAGAAGGGCCGCAGCAAGGTTTCCACGTGTATCTGAAGTTCCACGGGCATAGAGCCAGTCGCCATGGCGGGTCGCCCGGAAAGGATCTCCATCGCATTTATCCCACCGCTCAGTTTCGACAGCCGGGTAGGTGTCCAGGTGATCATTTATCATCAGACTTGGTCCCTCGCCCAGTCCTTTGACTCTGCCTACAATATTAGGGCGATGTGGCACCGACTCATACTTCTCCACCTCCATATCAAGTGCTTCCAGTTTTCCTGCAACCAGCATAGCAATGGCTTCTTCCGTTGCAGTTGTAATGTCTGGATCAAGTGGATTACCAGATACGGGCTGGCCTGTCCGTATCATCTCGGTTGCCAGAGCCAGCCATTTCTCCTCAGTAATAAAACCGAGAACCCGTTTTTCCACTTCTGTCAGATCCGCCTGCTGCATAAATAACCCCCGATATGTATTAGCCTGTGTTACCTACTTAATGGCAATAACCGTGCCAGCTCCTCAGAGAATTGAAATCTGTCGGCGCTTCCCTCTTAAGATGCTGAATTTAAATAGTATTATTTGTATTCTTATTTCGAAATACTATGATGCAAATTTTTGCGCCCCGGATGTTATTATGGCTAATAATTCTGCACAGAGGCCAGAACCTGTTATAAATACAACCTATCTGGCAAGCAGATCAGCAACTCTGTCCTTTATATATTCTTCATCCTGGCTATCATGCGTAGGATTGCCAGCCCTGTGCCCCCAAAGAGTGTCGAGTTCATAGAAAGTGCAATCAGAAATTCCTGAGGCATTGTTGCGGATATCTTCAGAGGTAAAATAAAGGTCTGTATTTGAAGCTATCATGATTGTCTGCGCCTTGATTGCACTCAAAGCTGCAGAGAGATCATAATTATAGTTTTCATTGGCGCTGATATCTGATGCCATCCATGTATCAATCATGGAGAGGAGATTATTCGCATCACGCTTGAGAAAGTTACTCTCCCAGAAGCGTATTAGAAAGTCTTCCAGACTGGTATACCCGGCTCGCAAATAGATCCTTTCTCTGTAAAATTGCTGAGATAAAGCCCAGCCAGCATAAATTCTACCAACAGCTCTAAGACCGTTTACTGGACGGTCATGGAATGCTCCGTTATTGAATGCAGGATCGGCTATCAAGGCTGCTCTGACACCTTCAAGGAACACTTTGTTATGGAGTGTGGTTCTGGCTGTACCGCAGATTGCACATACTCGTTCTACCTGATCAGGATAGAGAGCTGCCCAGTGCAATGCCTGTTGTGCACCCATGGACCAGCCATATATCAGGGCAATCTTTTCTACTCCGAACACCTCGGTGAGTAATTTGTGCTGGGCCTGTATATTATCCAGGTGAGTGAATGATGGAAATCGGCCGGGGCCAAATGGCTTGGTAAAATTGCTGGGGGAGGATGAAACGCCATTACCAAACATATTGGGTATTACAATAAAGTATCGATCAGAATCCAATATGCGACCAGGACCGATGAGCCAGCTGGTATCTTCGTCAGTGAAGGCAAATGAATTTGGATAAAGTATCAAATTTGACTTATCATCAGACAGATTTCCGAAAGTAACATACCCTAACTCTGCTTCCGGGATTGTCATTCCTTTCTGAAGCTGGAAATTTTGTATCTTGTGAAACTTTCGTGTTGTCATATTTCACTCCAGGCTTTTGGCTTTCAGGAAATCTTGTGCTACTTTAATGACCAGTGTATCACTTCCTTTGGGGCCAAGAAATGTCACTCCATAAGGAACACCATCTCCAGTTACAGCATTGGGAACACTGATACCAACCAGTCCAAGGGGGTTCGCGTAGTTGGTATAATAGCCATTTGTAAAATTAGGTCCGAGCGGGTCTGCTTCTATGTCTTCAATTTTATAAACATTGCCTACAGTTGGAACCATAAGTGCATCATATTCAGTCCACACCTCATCAGTTTTCCGTTTGGCTTCCATAAGCTCATACTGGGCTCTGTATGCATCAGCGGCAGACCACTTATTGCTTGCTATAATTATTTCTCTTACGACAGGCTCTGCTGCAACAGGGTTTTCCCGCAGGAATCCCCCTACAGAAACATCTCTTTCGGCCACAAATGGTCCGAAAAACATAAGTTCATTAATATCAGTGAAAACAGAGAAATCAGTTTCCTTAACGTCAGAAAAAGCTGCTTTGGATATTTGTTCGGCTTCCTGAAAAAGCCTTTCCGTTTCAGTGTTACCAAAAAACCTTCTCTGCGAAACTCTGGGAACCGCCAGTCTGATATTGCTATGCTCTCCTTTGGATTTAAGAGCATGGTCAATATCATAAGATGGATCAGAAAAAGCGTCCTCCTTATCATGAACCGCCATAACCTGAAGTGTGGTCAATGCGTCCTCAGGAGTTTTTGTATAGATAGATATGGTATCAAAACTACGGCATGCGTAAACCATACCGCGCTTACTGATCGATCCGGGAGATGGCTTGAATCCGGTTACGCCATTATAGGAAGCCGGAACACGCCCCGAACCACCTGTATCTGTTCCAAGCGCGATTGAAGATGTCCCCGTTGCAATTGAGACCCCTGCACCGGAACTTGATCCTCCGGGAATATAAGCCGGGTTATGAGGGTTTCTGGCAATGCCATACGGTGTTCTCACTCCTACAAGGCCTGTTGCAAACTGATCCATATTGGTTTTTCCAATATAGAGAGCACCTGCTTCTAATAGCAGTGTTATAGCCGGAGCGGTTTTGCTGGCAATATATGAGTATTCCGGACAGGCTGATGTTGTAGGCTCACCAGCCATATCTATGCAATCCTTCACACTTAGTATCAGGCCATAAAGTGGCAGGTTATCTATCTCATCAATACGGGCGTCCATTGCTTTCGCATTCAGCATGGCCTGCTTAGGATCTATTGTTGATATCCATACACCGGATTGATCTGCTTTCTGAAGACGTTCTAATGTCCATGCCATTACATCTGATGGTTTTAATTTTTGCTCTTTATAAAATGGCCGCAGTGCAGTTGGTGAAATGTCCATTTTCCTATGCCTTCTTATTTGTTTTGTTGCTCAAAAGCCTTCAAACTTTCAGCCCTGATCAGTTTGAGGCAGTCTTTCTTCAGCGCAATAAATTCTCTCGATAATATCATGTCGGGATTTCGCGGGCGGGGCAGGTCTATCGTTATGTCCTTCAGAATTCTGCCGGGAGAAGCACTCATCACAAGGACACGTCCAGCCAGAAATATTGCCTCATCAATATCATGGGTAATAAACAGGACTGATGAACCAACTTCAGACCAGAGCTCCAGAAGGTTCTCCTGCATGACCAGCCGGGTCTGTGCATCAAGGGCCCCAAATGGTTCATCCATAAGCAAAACCTGGGGTTTATTTGCCAGAGCTCTTGCTATGGCTGTTCGCTGTTGCATTCCACCGGAGAGCGTCTGAGGATAGGCATTTGCGAAGCGGGACAGACCAACCATATCAAGCAATTGATCAGCGATCTGCTTTGCCTCCCTGTTGGACTTACCTGCCATACGCGGTCCATGGGCAATATTATTCCTGACGGTTTTCCAGGGGAACAATGTTGGCTTCTGGAATACCATACCTCTATCTGCACCGGGCTTTATGACCTTCTGTCCGCCGACACTTACACTTCCTGCCGTTGGTGATTGAAATCCCGCAACCGCATTCATGACTGTGGACTTGCCGCAGCCGGAAGGTCCGACAATGCAGACAAATTCGCCGCGCTTTATATTAAATGATACCCTGTCAACTGCGATAACCTGCTGGCTGCCCTCACCAAAAACTATGCTTAGCTTGTCTATATCGATACTGCCTGAAGGGACTTCCCTGAGTGGAGTGTCCTGTTTATGGATAGGCCTGCCATCGCCTTTTTTCGTATCCTGTAACGTTTGTATATGTACCAAAACTTTATTTAACTCCACCAAACCATTTTTTGTGCAAACATGGCAAATACCTTATCTGCTGCGAAAGAAATAACTCCGAGAACAACAAGGCCACCCATCATCTGACCCATCTGTAAGTTTTGCTGGGCTATATCAATTCTGTAAGCGACCCCGGCAAATGTTCCTGCCAGTTCAGCTGCGACCAGCGTATAAAAGGATATGCTTACCGACGTGCGCAGCCCGACAAAGATATAAGGCAGAGATCCAGGAAGAAGGACCTCACGCAACATTCTGTGTTCCGGGGTTCCCAGTGTTTTCGCTGCACGTATCAGATCTTTGTTTACACGCTGTACCCCCAGGTGTGCTGAAATCCATACGGTAAAAAATACCCCCCAGAACACCAGGAAGTATTTTCCAATCTCCGAAAGGCCAAACCAAAGGATGACAAGGGGCACAAAAGCGATGGGCGGAATTGGGCGCAGTAACTGGAATACCGGAGTTAACATATTGGAGATCAATCGGTATTGCCCGGTGATAATTCCAATTACTGCCCCTGCTACTGCGCCTGAAATAAAGCCTATCAGGACGCGGGATACGCTCATATAAAGGTCAGTCCAGAGCACGCCTGTCTGTGCCCATTCGATGACGGCAACAGTGACCAGTGATGGCGGTGGGAACAGAATCTCGTTCACGATACCTGAACGGGAAACCAATTCCCATGTGAGAAGAAACAGAGGTATAGAAAGGATCAGGGCTATACGCTCAGCTCTGGTTTGCCTGTTTTTTCCATGGTCTGCCATCAATAATCATCCTGTCTGTGAAAATCTAAAAATCGTTAGCACCAGACCTGTTATAGTCCTGCCGCTGTCACTCTTGATGGATCAATTTTCTTTAAAGGCCCGGAAACAATGACTTTTGAAAAATCTGGCATTTTTGCTTTTGGAGGGTGGTTACCACTGCTTAGGCGCCACTGAGCATGAGCTTTCAGAATATTCACCTGCTTGTCATCCAGAACAACCTTGTAGACATAGTCTTTCCAGATTGCAGCGAGAGTTTCGCGTTTCATATTGACTGTTTTTGCAATAATAGTAATGGCATCTTCCGGGTTTTCTTTCATCCATTTTTCGGCATCAATCAGCGCACGAAGAAACTTGTCTATGAGAACAGGATTTTTTTTCAAGTAAGACTTCATGACAACAATATTGAATGTTTCCGCATAGATACTCTTGGTATCTATTTCAGCTACCTTGCTACCAAGAGCTTTCTTACCATTGGACACATGAGGTTCCCAGGTGTTGTAAGCATCAATACTTCCAGCCGTCAGTGCTGGCAGCATATCTTGCGGACGAAGGTTTACCAGAGTTACATCTTTTTTTGTCAGACCTGCAGCTTTCAGCAAGGTTATTGTGTAGACTTCGCTTCCTGTCCCCGCTGTAAAGGCTATTTTCTTACCCTTCAGGCCTTCCTTGGTTTTGATATCTGACTTGGTTGCAGTCAGGGTTTTCAGGTCGGAATATTCCATTCTAGCCAGAAAAGCTATTGGCTGCTTTGACATGGCAGCAGCTGTCGTTGGTGCTTCTGCGGTCGTTGCAATCTCGGCTGCTCCACCAATCACCGTATTCAAACACTGCTTTCCAGAGGTGAAATTGCTTATTGTAATTTCAAGTCCCTGCTTTTTGAAGAAGCCCTTATTCTGAGCGATAATAGTTACACCGGAAATAGGTGACAGGTTCATTGCCATGCGGGCTTTCATAACCTCTGCACTTGCTTCATAGCCGGTTGCCGCGGAAGTAACCATAACTG
This sequence comes from Methyloligellaceae bacterium, assembly GCA_050633205.1. Taxonomy (GTDB): domain Bacteria; phylum Pseudomonadota; class Alphaproteobacteria; order Rhizobiales; family CBDHHC01; genus CBDHHC01. The sequence continues at coordinate 9,347 of JBOEGA010000141.1, forward strand.
CCAATACAGTAAAACTGTTTTTAAGGAATCTCATTTTATTCTCCCATGAGTGTTGAAAGGTAATCGTCCTGGGAGCTGAAAATTTAAGTTACATGAAATGAGTGTCAAAACTTGTCATAACAAATTGCATCAGCTCACCTGTCTGATTACATTGACAATATTCGCAACAGACATGCCAGTTACACAAAAGAAATGCATAAGTTCGTCTAGTGAGTTGTAAAACAATGAGAAATACATTCCACACTGACTGCCGTGACCTATAAGAAATAAATTACGTGCACTATAAAATATCGAGAATAATATTTTTGCCTATAAAAATGCCAGGTAAGATCAATGAAATATAATACAAGCTGATCTAATTGTGCAGGTGTTTGTATAGTAAATAAATATTGTTTTGTTTATGCTGTCACATCATAAGCAATCAACAGATCTGAACTTGCTTTCCACTTTTTCAGATAAGTCCAATGAAACACAACGTATCAAGGCTGCACGAAAAAGGCTGGATTACAGACATTCAATTTCTGTAAAAAGAACAGAACAGGGGTAAAGTTCGAAATGAAAATTAAGAAATTGTGTAACCCATGTGTCCGGAACGGACCTGAAAACAATGGTGATCCCGGTAGGATTCGAACCTACGACCTACGGATTAGAAATCGATATACTAACATTATATTTCAATAGGTTAAGTGACAAAAAGTGCAGAATGCAATATAATATATCCATTATATAGCTATGGTTTTGACAAAAATTGGGGGCTGATCAAGTATCTTACTCCTAATAAATATTTCCTCATAGTTTCCTAGTTATTCTCTTAATTGAGGAAGTCACTGCTGAATTGATAATAAATCTCGAAATGCTCTTTTACCTGAGTGAAAATTAGCATACCAACCGAGGCAAATTTAGAGCATTCATTATTCTTGAAACCTCTTGTTTTTAAGAAAATGCCGAATGAAAAAGTCAACTAAAACATCAAATATGAACCAAGTTATCAAAAATGCTAGACACTCTAATGCAAAGCTTTTGAACTTATAAAAAAAATCTGCTATCAAAAAGGCCATCAGGAAAATCGGTAATTGACGAAGAAATAACTCATTTTTTGTAATTAAATTAATAAGCTGATACATAATTAAGAACCTTTATGAAATGCTACCTTCTTAAAAAACTACCTAGCGTTACGAGAATATATACCACGCCCCATTGTTGCAGCATATATACGCTTATATTTTCGATTGGGATCATTAGGGTCTGGATGGGATTTTAAACATAATTCTATTACAGGGCATCTAGGCATACCATCTTGAAATGTATCCCATGTTTCACCTTTTGTTTCTGTGCGGAATACTCCCACATCGGTTCCCACATATGCAATATTTGGGTTCTCATCAAGAGCAATTGCACTAGTTGTAACGTCAGGCAATGTCATTGAACGATGCCGACCACTTCCATCCTTCCATTTATCTCCACCATCCTCTGAATAAAAAACATGACTGAAACCAGACGGATTTAGAATAAGGTTAGGGTGTCGTTGGGTAGGCTTAACACCATCACCACCAAATACTACCCACAGTTTGGACGCGTCTTTTGGGTTTATGCAAATTGACATAACACGACTATTTGGAAAAAGCTCTGCTCCCATTTTATCATCAATACGATCCCAGTCATCTTCTGCCCCTCCACCATTCTTTGCTTTGTATATTGCCCCTTTATCCGTTCCAAGATAAAGGATATTGGGATCACTAGGCGCAAACTCAAGTGCAGTAATAGCTTCTCCAAACGGTTTAAAGGGATTTCCTGCACTATCATTAACTCTTGAACAATTCTGTCCCGCATCAGTAGAGCGGAAAAGTAATGGGTGTGGGTTAGAAACCCTTGGAGCAGCAGGAGGTTGATTGCATCCACAAATAAATAAGGTTCTTTGAGTGAATGGATCTATAATTGGGTCACTTGGATCAAGTTTAATTATGGTTACCCAAGGAGAAAATGAGTTTGGCACAAAACCACTTAGTGTTACGGGGGGGTGGCCCGATTTTACTTTCTGTACCCAATCAGGGACTCCATTTTGAGAAGAATAATAATAGATGTCTGGATCTGTTGGATCTATTACTACTTGAGTCCCATCTCCCCAGTTAATGTTTGTCCACTTACCACGATTGTCCCGATAGAATATACCGACATCTTGCCCACCACATCCAAGAATATTTGGATCCTTTTCAGATACATCAAGGTCATAACATTGTGTGACAGCCAATCCATTGGATTTTAATTCCCAGTTGGTTCCATAATCATGTGAGTAATAAATTCCTCCATCATTTGCTAAGTACAACTTTTTAGAATCCGAGGGGTCGAATACAATATCTTGTTGATCAGGGTGAACCTGTTTATATGGCTGCAAACTGTGGCGCACTGGCGCGGTTTTATATAAATCATCCCAGTCGTAAGGGGTCGCTCCTCCATTTTTCGTTCGCTTTAAATTTGTGCCTCCGCCAGCATAAAGGATATCCTCATTGTTAGGATCTACTGCAATAACTGAACACCACTCATCAAATGACGCAGTTGCGACATCATCTGCTTTTCGAATCCAATTATCTCCCGCATCTTTTGAAGTATAAATGTATCTTCCATCATCACCCATTTTAACAGCAAGAAAACTGGAACCGTTCGCTCCTTTAACTCCAATTGCTAATTTAATCCACTCGGCTGCGTATCCAGAAGGAAGTTGATTTGTACCATCAAGAGATTCAAAAGCATTTGAGTGCAGTAGTTGCTCTCCACCAGACGTGGATCGATAAACGCCTTGATAGCGTAGACCGACGTAAATCCGTTCTGGGTCATCATGGGCAAGAACAATATCCGTAACTTGACCGTCAAAGAGTGAATTAAGGCCCCAATTTTTTCTCCAAGTGCTCCCTCCATCTATCGATTTGTGTAATCCCTTGTTACCCGCAACATAAAAAATATTTGAATCACTCGGATGTACAACAATGGCCGAAAATCTGTTGCTTGAAACTTCAGGTAAAAGATGCCAATTCTCACCACTATCAATACTTTTATAAATCCCTACTCCAGGCCAACTTGGATTATAGGTACCTGCATCTTCTCCAGACGCAACATACATGACATTTGGGTCTGACCGCGATATTGCAACAGCTCCAACAGTCAATGTTGATTGAAGTTTCATAAGGGGCTGCCAAGTATCCCCCCCATTGTAAGTCAACCAGACTCCTCCCCCTGCTGATCCTGCCAGCAATATTTGCTTATCATTAGGGTGGATTGCGAGTTGGGTAATCCGACCAATACCATAAAAATTTTTATCTGGAAAAGGTCCTTCAGAAAACCACCCATCAAAATCTGGGATTAAAGCACCTGTACTCGCTAGTGTAACTTTTAGTTGATTTTGAGCTTCTCCAAATTGCTCATAAGAAAAAAGAGTATTGGGAACATCTAGTGTTTTCGCTTTTGTGCCAGAACGCTCTTGAAACCATTCAGTTCTACCAATAAGGGGCTTTTTAGTTTCTTCACATTCAACTTTGGTAAGATTATCATCCTCCACGCTGCAAACCTCCCTTATAGCTTTATAACGAAATTAACATTAGCTTATGCTCATATATAATTATGTCATCAAAATGAAAGCATGTTTGGAAGTTTAGGGTTAGGTCACGCCTGTTGAAGTCGCAAATACAATTCTGAACACTATTAATTTAAAGATACTCAGAAATTGGGCTATCTAACAGACACTATGTATGCTGATGCAGCTATATGATTTTTTCTCATAAACGGGTAAACCAAGCCAAGAAAAGACTTCGAAAGGCAGTATCTTTCAGTTGCGGAATAACCCCTCCCCTAAAATTAGGGCAAAGTCGCGTCCTATCAGAGATTATTAAAAGATTCTTCGTTTTCAGCGCATAGTTGTTTGTGTCCGTCGATTTCGTTGCATATGGTTTGTTTTTTACATTTGCCAAAATCAAACTTAACTCCTTTCCATGCATCGATAGTCGCGGGGTTCCATTTGATTACCAGTTCAACTGGCCCTACAATGGCTTTATCTAGATAGTCGACAAGGGAGCTCTCCATTAAACAAAAAAATCGTACAATAAGCTCCAATTTCCCATAAGCCATTTTTTAAACCACATAAAATACTTGCAATCAGATAAAAATATCCTACTAGGCCGTAGACTCATTAAATCGTAAACAAATTCATATCGCAACCAATTTCACCATAGAAAGAAAAGCTGCTCCAAGCTTTTCGTAGCGGGTTGCGATACGTCTGAAATATTTGAGTTTATTGAAAATTCGTTCCACCTAATTTCTTTCTTTAAAAAGCTTGCGATCAATGCGTCCACGTTTAACGCTGTTGGATTTTAGAGGGATGTTAACCTTTGCTCCCTTACTTGTCAGCATATCCCGAAGCCATTGTGCTGTATATGCTTTATCAGCAAGAACAGTTTGTCCCTTTTTAACATCAGCAAACAGCTGTTCTGCAACACTGATGTCATGTGCTTGACCAGGTGTTATTGTGAACCTCAAAGGCAGGCCAACCTACGCATCATAAAAACTGACGAAATCAAGACTGTTCCCCATACACCAATTTCACATTTCTTTATCGAACGCCTTATGGGAACGGTTCGGCGTGAATTCCTGGATCACACTTTTTTTGGATTTCGCCGGATTTAGAGCGAAAACTTAATTAATTTCAAAACTACTACAACAATTATCGCACCCATTCATCGCTAGACGGGAAAACTACGATCGAAACCAATTCTTCGAGTTCAGATTTATCGAATTTTAATTGGCGAGATTACTGTCACGGCTTGTTTCACCTGCCCTGCCCCGACTAAAATAGGAATTCGCCAGGCACAACCTACAGGATACAATTAAAGATCTAGAGTCCGACCCAGAAGGTGAAGAGTATAAAAAAACGTACGCTAACCTAAAAGAAAAAATATCTAAACATAAAGAAGAAACTCAAAAACATTTGGAAATGTTCCTACTCAGTCCAGGGTATTATAAGGTAAAAACTCTGTTTGGAAACGATATCATTGATTTGTTAGAGTCCTTTCGCAACAAGTATGACATTATAGAAAACTCATCGACAGGTTTGCGAGACTTAATTCAAGCGTCAATAGATATCTTTGATATAGAAAAGAGCCCGTAAAAATAACTGTGTAACCGCCTATACTGTAACCCGATGATTCGAGGGGACTATTATGGGTGGTAGACGTAAAACGACAGAGAAGACCAAGATGCAAGCTCTTGCTGAAGAGCTTGCAAAGGACCTGAAAACACCTGAAGATCTTAGCGCATTTAGTGCTATGCTTACCAAGCTGACAGTTGAAGCAGCTTTGAAGGGTGAGATGAGCCATCATCTCGGGTATGAACCTCATGAGGCCAAAGGCCGTAACAGCGGCAATAGTCGAAACGGTTATTCATCCAAAACCCTGAAAGGCGATCATGGTGAGGTTGAGATCAACACACCACGCGATCGTGATGGCAGTTTCGAACCTCAGATCATTCCCAAAAGACAGACGCGGATCACAGGCATGGATGATCAGATCCTGAGCCTGTATGCCAGAGGCATGAGCACCCGGGATATAGTTGATGCTTTTCAGGAGATGTATGGAGCAGATATTTCTCCCGGCCTGATCTCTCAGGTCACGAATGCAGTGATGGATGAGGTTAAACAATGGCAGTCCCGTCCTCTGGATAGCGTTTATCCGATTGTTTTCCTGGACTGCATTGTAATCAAAATCCGTCAGGACAAACGGGTTATCAATAAATCTGTTTTCTTAGCATTAGGTGTTAATATTGAAGGACAAAAAGACCTTTTGGGTCTGTGGCTTGCCGAGAACGAAGGCTCCAAATTCTGGCTTCAGGTTCTCACCGAGTTGCAGAACCGTGGTGTGGAGCAAATCCTGATTGCCTGTGTCGATGGTTTGACAGGCTTTCCAGATGCCATTGCTGCTGCCTATCCTCATGCCAAAATCCAGCTCTGCATCGTACATATGGTCCGCAATTCACTCAAATATGTTCCCTGGAAAGACTATAAAGCTGTCACGGCAGACCTGAAAAAGATATACAAATCAGCCACTGAAGAAGAAGCTCTGGCTGAGCTGGAACAGTTTGCAGAGAAATGGGATGAGAAATACCCGCAAATCTCAAAAACCTGGCACCGACACTGGCCCAACCTGATTACAATCTTCAACTCTCCCGAAGACATCAGAAAGGCGATCTATACGACCAACGCTGTGGAGTCTCTAAACAGCGTAATCCGCAAGGCTATTAAAACCAGAAAGCTGTTTCCCAATGACGATGCTGCTGTCAAACTGGTCTATCTTGCAATTAAAGTAGCATCCAAAAAATGGACAATGCCAATTCGCAACTGGAAATCGGCACTGAACAGGTTTATCATAGAATTTGATGAACAGCTCAAAGATTATATCTGAACCGGGTGGTTACACAGATTATTTTACAGGGTCATAGAAAAATCTTTACCCATCAAATTCTCATCGTATATGTACTTTGGTAACTATAATAACACTAAACATACAAAAAAACAAACAGCCAAACTTTCAAAGGACTCCTAAAGTTAAATATTTGATCAAACGGCATGATAACCTATGAAATCCCGGACAACTCCTCCTCTTTGTTTACAATGGCTTCCGCTAAACGTTCATCTATCTCCTTGCCATTCTCACTATAGTGTATTTCTCTATGACAGTTTGGAGTAAGAGCAGCCATCCTGTCAGGGCTATCCATTCCTTTATCTGATAACTTGCCAATGTGGTGGGATTCAAGAAACGGAGTACCATCAGGCTTATTAAAAGGAGCCGGCTTGCCGCAACATTCACATATTCCGTTTGCTCTACGAAGGACATAGGATTTTATAGCTTGGTTGCGTTCGTAATATACCTTCTTGTTCTCAACAGATTTTGCCTCTTTTACAGTCTTTGTTGAAGAGTAAGCACTTTTTCGAAGCTCTTCAAGTGATTTATTGCTGAGTTGCTGTTCCTCTTCTTGGCTCTCTACATACCCTTCATCCTCAGCATTCATAAGCTGAAAGATAATTCCCTTCCTCTCCTGCCCTTCGCTATCTGGAATTGTTTTGTACTGGTAGCCTATATAATTGAACTGACCTAGGAATTTGTATGGCTTGCCCTTTCCTGTAGCTTCAAATAAAAGGAGATCTTTTCCATTTTGCAGGTGATCTCTTATTTCCAGGTTACCTCGGGTGAATACCATATTACCTATCTGGCCTTCTCCAGTGTAGTGGAGTACATTCTCTTCATCATAACCATCCCTGTAGCCATATTGTGCACCAGTATCTCCGGTGAAAATGAAAATGTATGGGCTATCTTTTGAATAGGAAATTCCGCTTTGACGGTTTCCTCCATACTTTGAATGGATATCTTCTTGGCGACTGTATAATTTGCCAGGCTTAAAGGGATTGTAGAATGTATTCATAGGATAAAAAAACTCTCCTTAAAAAGGCGAACATTCATATGCGATATTTAGTAAAATCTCTTTGCCTGTAATTGGACCTCTTCGTACCAGTATTCATTCAATTGCAAAGAGAGTGCAAGAAGCAAACTCAAATATGTGAAATAGCACAATAAGAACGTATCTCGTGGCATTCATTATGCTCAGAGATATATTACTTTTCTGGCTTCCTATACCCATATAATATTCTTTGGCATCTTTTATGGCAGGACGAGATGGAAGGTATTTATATATTAGGAATTATTATAACCGGTGTAGCTTTTGTAATAGGCTTCATTGCAAGTCTGATAACTATTTGGATTGCAGTTGCTAACAAAATGAAAAATATGAAAATTTCTGATGAAAGTCATTCATTCTTTCAGTAAATATTTATTGGAAATTCAAACTCGAAGCCGGATAAGTGTCGTATTTTACTACGATACGATGTCAATAAAATTAATGAGCCGGGTACATTTGAGAAAACCTCCAGGGACTTTGAAAAAATGGCCCCCCTTGCTTATAGAGGAGATTTTATAAGTAATCCTGTTGGAGTTCTAAAAGCAGCAGAGTTTGGATATGAGAATGGAAAAATGGCAGCTTTAGGCTTTATGTTTATATTCGTGCTATTCGTTTTAGTTTTTGTTTTTTTGATCAACCCCCAATTTCTAC